>JAFMAW010000100.1 GCA_029784795.1 Nitrososphaerota archaeon
TCGTTGGCCTAATAACCTTTAGGCGCGGCGGACGGTTCTCCGCGCAGGCCGCCGTCATATAGCCAGAGGCCGCCTTGTTCCATGGCGGCCAACAGGCCGGCAGATGAAAGGAATGAGATAGGGCCGAAATGGTTCCCAGAGGGGCAGGCCAGTCCAGGGTGGTCCAGGCGTTCCTCGCCGGGGATGAAAGGCGGGGGCGGAGGCATCCTACGCCATGCAGCTCGAGATGTTCAAGCGTTAGGTCAGCACAGAGGAGCCCCGGGACTGGGACGACTTCCTGCCGAGCCGGCCTAGGTGCCGTTCGGCCCCCTGCACGCGGTTACGGTCGCGTGCATTGGGAAGAGGATGGAGTCCCTCAAACGTGCGAAAGCGCAGGTCCCTCAGCGGGCACACCTGGGGGCAGTCAGGGCGGAAGGTTGAAGGGAGCGCGACGCCGAGTATGGACTCATGGTGTGGTACAACCACACGTGCCCGAAGTGCCACGCAAAGTCCCGAAAGCGCGTCCTGCGGAATGAGAGGACGTCCGCCGAGAAGGTTGAGCTGTCGAGGGGGAGCTGGGTGACTGGACGAGGGGTCCAGATCAAGGAGCCATACCAGGTTTGGATATACTCATACGAAGTGGAGCACGAGTGCGGCCTATGCGGCCATAGATGGGTCGAGTACGTCACTAAGCAGCGGCCCTGGTAGCTGCAGGAACAATCCCCCATCCGTATCCCCCGCCGCTATCAAGAGCGACACATGTAGGGTCGGAAGTTGGAGCTCGAAGACGAGGCCGTAGGCGGTCGTGGGGCTCAGCCCTGGGAACGACTTGTTCGGCCAGGTGCTTGACAGGGTGCCCCGCTCCTTGAGTCTCTTCGGCAGAGGAGGGGAGCGCAGGTTTGCAGGCAAGCGCCTTCGCTTGCAGGGAGTCGCGGTTGCCTATTGCAGTGATGTCATTTAGCCGAAGAAGATGGTCCCCACCAACTTGATGAGGAAGCCTATGGTCCCGACCACCGCGATCCCAAGCCCGACCAGCTTGAGGTAGAGGGTGAACTCGTCCCTGTCGCTCTTGTGGGCCAGCCTGAATATGGCCTGAGACGACCTCAGGAAGTCGCGGAACCCCATGGTACCTGAATCGGCAGACCTGGTCGGCTTATATGTCTAATGGCCCTCCGGGGCCCTGGTCGCCAGGGAGCGCGCCGCCGCCCCAGCGTTAATACCCCGCTTCTGGGCCGTGCCGCCATGACCCCCCAGGGAGAGCCCGCCACCGTCATCCTGGCATCCTCCACAGACCTGGCATCGAGTACCCTTGCCGCTGCTTTGGTCGAGGGCGAGGGGTTCGCATCCACCGGGGTGAACTTCCTTGGCGAGACGGTCTACCAGAAGGGGTCGTTTCTCCTTGCCCGGTTCGAGGGGATGATCGTCACCCCTCCGAACCTGGACGAATACTTCAACCCCCAGGCATACATCTTCCTGTCGAGGCACAGCGCGGAGTCGGGGATCGCGTCCCTGACGGCGCACACGACGGGCAACTTCTCCGATGAGGCGGAGATCGGAGGGGTCGGGAGGGAGCTCGGGAGGGCTGACCCGTCGCTGCTCAAGAACTACCTGATCGCCCTCTGGGGCCACAGAGAGGAGGTGAGCAGCTACGAGATCACGATGGAGGCGACGCATCACGGGCCCACTTCGCTCCAGAAGCCGGTCCTTTTCGTCGAGCTCGGCTCGTCCGAGGAGTTCTGGGGTGACAAGAAGGCGGCAGGGGTGGTCGCGAAGTCGCTGATGGAGAGCCTGTCACATAGGCGGATTTGGGAGAGGGTTGCCCTCGGGTTCGGCGGGACCCACTACTCCGAGAAGTTCACCAGGCTGCTCCTCGAGGAGGACCTGGCGATCCCGTATGTCGCGCCCAAGTACGCCCTGGGGCACGTGGACGAGCGGATGGTGGGACAGATGCTCCAGAGGAGCACCTCGCCCGTCAGATACGCCGTCCTCGACTGGAAGGGGCTGGGGCCCTACAAGGAGAAGATAGTGGGGCTCGTGAAGCAGTTCGGCCTGGAAGAGATAAGGGTCTGACTGTCAGCCACCGCTCATGGAGACGAGCTGTCCTATGGCTTCCCCCGCCACCTCGATGCTGTCCAGGTAGTCCCTGACCAGGACGACCTCGCCGTCGGTATGGCTCGTCCCCGAGGGCCCCGGGCCATAGGTCACGCAGGCTGCCCCTTTCTTGCGTGCGAAGGTGTTCATGTCTCCTGTCCCTGTCTTCCTGACTAGGGAGGGCCTCTTGCCGAGGCGGAGAAGGATGGCCCTCTGGAACGCCCTGACCAGCCTCGACCCGGGGTCCGCTTCGTAGGCTTCCGTTGGGGGACCGGGGAAGACCTCCACTTCGACACCGTCCCTGGAGCCCTCCACCATGGACCGGATGTCGCCCAGGACTTTGGCCGATAGGAGGCCAGGCGGGAGACGGACGTCAAAGGTCGCGTCACAGAGCCCGGGGACGACGTTCTGGTAGGAGCCTGCGCTCACCAGCGTAGGGGAGACGGACACCGACCTGAAGTGGTCCCCCTGCACCTGGTGCGCGGCCTCGTACTCCCTCAGCCTGCCGAGGACAGAGGCGAACTCGTCGAAAGCGCTCCGGTGGGCCCAGGGTGAGCCCGCGTGCCCTCCCGGTGTCCGGACGACGACCCGAAGCCCCATCCTGCCCCTGTATCCTATGGTGATCCTCTCTGCCCCGCTGGGCTCGCCGAACACCGCGTAGTCGTAGGTCGAGCCGCGCTTGGCGAGCGCCTCCACCCCGGCGCCGTCCCCCTCCTCCTCCGTGGCCCCGGCGAAGGTTATCCTGACTCCGGAGTCCGCGGCCCTGACCCCCGCCAGGAGGAGGGCGCACAGGGGGGACTTGGCGTCGGCTGCTCCCCTGCCGTAGACCGCGTCCCTGGTCCTCCTCACCCGGAGCTTCCCCGGCACGGTGTCCATGTGGCCGCAGAGAAGGAGTCTGGGCTTGCCCTTCCCCACCTCCCCGGTCACGTTCCCTGCCCCGTCTGTCCTCACCCTGGAATACCCGAGGCGCCGCATGCCGTCCGCGAGGAAGGCCGCCAGCTCCCCCTCCTCCTTCGTGGGGGAGTAAATCTTCAGAGAGTCGACGAGGAGCTTGAGGGCCTCGTCGTCAGAGCCGCTCATCTCTCTCCGGCGGGCCGGCGCCGACGAGGGGAAGCCCATGACGCGCTTCGCGCAGTCAGAACCGCCCCGCCTCCGCTTCGGCCATGACCCTGTCTAGGACCTCGAGCCCCCTGGCCATCTGAGCGTCCTCGACCACGAGCGGAGGCAGGAGCCTGAACGTGTCCCTCCCGGAGTAGGCTGTGATGACCCCCCGGGACTGTGCTGCCAGGAGCATGGAATGGATGTCCACCCGGGTCTGAAGTGCCAGCATGAGCCCCAGCCCCCGCACTTCCTTGACGAGTCTGTGGGCAGATGCGACCTTGGCGAGCCCTGATTTCAGCGCCTCCCCCTTCTCCCTCGCCCTGGCGGGGAGGTCGTTCCTGGCGATGTAGTCGAGGGTGGCCGAGCCAGCGGCGCAGGAGAGCGGGTTGCCTGCGAAGGTGCTTGTGTGCTCGCCACCCTTCAGGCTCCCGGCGACCTCGTCGGTGGCGATGGCGGCGCCTATGGGTAGGCCCCCTCCGAGCCCCTTGGACACCGTCATTATGTCCGGGACGACACCCCAATGCTCCGATGCCCACATCTTTCCTGTCCGCCCCAGGCCGGACTGGATCTCGTCGAAGATCAGCGCCGCGTTCCGTTCCCGCGTCAGGGCGCGGAGTTCGCGCAGGAAGCCGGGGTCGAGCACCCGGATCCCGCTCTCCCCCTGCACCGGCTCGACGATCACCGCCGCGCCCGTTTCGGCGTCCAGCGCCGCG
>JAFMAW010000101.1 GCA_029784795.1 Nitrososphaerota archaeon
ACGGCGAACGCCAGCTGGGGCTCTACATGTCGGCTCTCATACAGGCCGGGGACATCCTCATGCCCCAGCTCCCGGAGTTCGGCGGGCCAAAGCCAGTCCTCGTCCCGGTCGGAGCGGACCAAGACCCACACATCAGGCTATCGCGGGACATCGCCAATCGCTATCGCTCCGAGTTCGGGTTCATCCCACCATCGGCAATCTACCACAGGCTCGAACTGGCCCTCACCGGGGGCCAGAAGATGTCAAAGCGGGACCCCGAATCAGGTTTCACCTTGGACGACACCTCTGCGGACGCGTCTAGGCGCATCAGGGCTGCTTTCACCGGGGGGAGGGACACCGTCGAAGAGCAGCGAAGGCTCGGAGGAAGGCCCGACATATGCCCTGTCTACGACCTCTACCGGTTCCATTTCGCAAAGGACGACGAGCATGTCCAGAGGGTCGACCACGAATGCACCAAGGGTATACGCCTGTGCGGCGAATGCAAGCAGGAAGTGATAGTGACTGTCAAGACGTTCTTGGACGAGCACCATCGGAAACGCGACTCATTGATGAAGGACGCGGAGGAACTCTTGGCCAAGAACAGAGACTACCTCTCCTCCAGGGGGAAGTGAGTTTAGATTGTCGACCGCTCTCCATCCCATCGAACGAAAGATACTTTCGGCCCTGGCGCCCCTGGGGTCTGCACCCTTCGAGGCGCTGGTCGCAGCCACTTCGCTGAACGTGGACCAAGTCAGGCGGGCCCTCCAGTGGCTCACATCGAAGGGGCTCGTCACAATCGGAGGCTCGGTGGAAGGAAGGTTGGAGCTCGTCAGAGAACCCCCGGAACTGGACCTGCTCCGCAAGGTCGGTCAGTCGACCGCGCCAGCCACCATCGGCCAGCTTCGGGGCGAATTCGGGTCCCCCGAGGAGTTCTCTGCAGCCTTCGGCAGGGCAAGGGGGTCGGGCTGGATCTCGGTGGAAGGGGGGGCGGCGCCTGTCGTGCGGCTGGTCGACACCGCGGGGGCAGAACCCCTACGTTCCCTCGTCCGCGCGGTCGCCTCGGGCAAGGCTGAGCGCGATTTCACCAAAGAAGAGTCGGCGCTCGTTACCGACCTGTTGAAACGTGGGATTGTCAGGCGCATCGAGACGCGCACGACCACCGTCGCAATCACCGACGAAGGGAGGCGCTCTTCCCCACCAACAGAGAGCGAAGATTTCATCGACAGGCTGACCCCCAACATTCTAGCGTCCGGAGAATGGCGAGGCAGAAAGCTGCGCCCCATCGACGTCGAAGCGAAAGCCCCTCGCTATTTCCCGGGTCGGCGCCATCCCGTCCGCGACTTCATCAGGGAGGTGAGGGAGGTCTATGTCTCAATGGGCTTCACCGAACTCCAGGGAGACAGCGTCCATCCAGCCTTCTGGAACTTCGACGCCCTGTTCATTCCCCAGGACCACCCGGGGAGGGATATGCAGGACACCTTCTACCTGGATGGGCTGGCAGACAGGACGCTCAGCCGCTCCGGGGTGGTGGCTAGGGTGGCCTCGGCCCACGAAGACGGCTGGACGACCGGGAGCAGGGGCTGGGGATATCGCTGGCGCATCGAGGAGGCGCGGCGACTGGTGCTCAGGACCCACAACACGGTGCTCTCCGTGCGGGAGCTGTCCGAGTCACAGGAAAAGGAAACGAGGGTCTTCGCCGTGTCGAAGGTTTACAGGAATGAAAACCTGGATTACAAGCATCTCGCAGAGTTCTATCAGATGGATGGGATAATGGTGGGGAAGGGCCTAAACGTGAGACACCTCATGGGGTTCCTGGCTGAGTTCTACAAGAAGCTCGGGATGGCTGACGTGAAGCTCTGGCCCACCTACTTCCCTTACACCGAGCCCTCCCTGCAGATTGTCGGCTTTTCAAAGGCGTTCAAGAGCTGGATTGAGCTTGGCGGGTCCGGCGTGTTCCGCCCCGAGGTCACTCAACCGCTCGGCGTCAAGGTTCCGGTCCTCGCCTGGGGCCCTGGAATTGAGAGGTTGATGCTAATGAGGTTCGGCCTGGAGGACATGCGCACCCTGTACGGTTCGGACCTATCATGGCTCAGGAACAGGGGAGAGCTTGCCGGTAGTTAGGCTGGAGCTTACGCGCTTCACCAAGATGGTAGGGACCGGCAGGAAGGAGATCCTTGACCGCCTCCCGTACATCGGCCTCGACATAGAGAGCTCGGACAGCAAGTCGGTGCGTGTGGAGTATAGCCCCAACAGGCCTGACCTCGGGACGGACTTTGGGATCGCGCGCGCCCTCAGGGGGCTGCTCGGGACGGAGACGGGGCTCCCCGAGTTCCGGACCAAACCCACGGGCATCAAGGTCGCCGTCGACCCGAGACTCTCTAAGGTCAGGCCGTACATCGCCTGCTGCGTCGCAACAGGGCTCGACCTCGACGACGAAGATGTCCGACAGTTAATCTCACTCCAGGAAGACCTTCACAACGGCCTAGGACGGAAACGGAGGACCGTGGCTATCGGGCTTCACGACCTCGATGCGGTGTCGCCCCCGCTATCCTACCGGGGGGTTCCGTCGACGTTCAAGTTCCTGCCCCTGGGCGCCGACAAGCCGTCCTCCATCCGCTCCATCCTGTCCGACACCTACGAAGGGAGGGCCTACGGGCACGTCTTCGGAGACAGCGACGTCTTCCCAGTGATCTCCGACTCGAAAGGGACGGTCATGTCTTTCCCACCGATAATCAACGGCAACGCCACCCGGGTGACGACCAAGACCAAGAGGATGTTCGTCGACGTCACGAGCACCGGCCAGAAGGCAGGGGACGACGTGCTCGCGATTCTGGCTACGACTCTCTCCGAGGCAGGGGGTAAGCTGGGAACGGTCGCAGTGCGGTATCCAGACAAGACCAGGGCTACGCCCGACCTATCCCCGACCGTGCTCCCTCTCGACCTCGGATTGGTTAATTCTGTCGTCGGACTCGACCTTCCGCGCCGGGAGATACTCGCCTGCCTCGCCAGGAGCAGGATGGGCGTGAGGGGGAGTAAGGCCGTGGGACCCAGGTACAGAGTCGACCTGCTCCACCCGGTGGACGTGGCCGAGGAGGTAGCCCTGGGTTATGGGATCGACCGCATCGGGCCAGTGTATCCGCCGAGCAAAGCCCCCGGGGCGTTCAACCCATTCGAAGAGTTCCTCGACTCGGTGTCTACTGTAATGGCTGGGGCGGGAATGATAGAAACGATGACCTACGAGCTGACCGACCGGAGAACCCTCTACGACCATTTCGAGCGGCCATCCTCGGAGATGGTGACGGTCCAGAACCCGAAGAGCCTCGACCACTCGATGCTCAGAGACGCCCTCGTCCCCGCCCTGATGGCGGTCCTGTCTGGAAATGTGAAGTCTGACTACCCCCAGCGGGTCTTCGAGATAGGCAGGACGTACGCCCGGACACGGGACGGCGTCAAAGAATCCTGGCACCTCGGCTGCCTGGTGGCCCATTCACAGTCCTCTTACACAGAGGCGAAGATGTACCTGGAAGCGGCCTGCAGGGTGGTGGCCGGACTGGAGGTCGCCACGCGGGCGGCCGAACACTGGGCGTTCTCGCCCGGCCGGTGCGCGTCCATCGCCGTGAAGGATCACGGGCTGGGGTACGTCGGGGAGCTCAAGCCCGGCGCCATCGACGCCTTCGGAGTCGGGGTCCCTGTGTCAGGGTTCGAAATTGACCTGTCGAAGCTCTACGAACTGCTAAAATAGAGATGGACCTCGTCCGGGGCAGACGGCTTTCGTTCTAAAGCGCGCCAAACGGCCACCTGCGAAGGCGGAAACGCTTTGATGAGCGGATGGTTTACCC
>JAFMAW010000102.1 GCA_029784795.1 Nitrososphaerota archaeon
CGCGACATCCGGCTCGAAGACTATCGGCGTCCCGTCGTGCTGGCAGGTCAGAGTGGGAGAGCCGTCCTCGACCCTGCCCGCGTTGGCCTGGGCCGACCCCATCGCCACCGGCACGATGTGGGAGTCCTTGCAGTGCCCGCTCCTCGCGCCGTGGCCTGCGGGATTTCCCGACCCGTGCATCAGCGGCGGGACGACGTCGGGGATCAAATGCGCGGTCTCGTTGTGCGGAGCCCATCCAGACTGCCCCTGCATTTTCGAAGTCAAGGTATTAACGACGTCGGGGACCAGCGGCGTGCCGCGGCCCGTGCCGTCCTCGGACGCGTCGAAGCCCTCGGCGGTCAGGGAATGCGTCACCTGCAGGGAATCGCACGTGTCGACGTCGGTCCCCGGCGGGCGGTCCCCGCCCGTCGAGTTCCCCCCGGCGCGCAGGGTCGGTATCACGCAGTCCTGTCCCCGGGGGTCTCCTGTCCGCTCGAATCCCCGGCCACTTGCTCCAACGCAAGGCGCAACGTCGCGGGCAGGTCCTTTCCCCGCCTCGCGGCGCGGCGGAGGATTCCAGCGCAGGCCCTCTGGGACAAGAAAAAGCGATCGGGAATTGGCCCCTCCTCCAATACGCTGCTGAGCGACGCCAGCGATCTCTCGCGCCTCGCGGATACGATCCCACCAATCGTCACGCAGGGAAGCCTCGACAAAGAGGTTGCTACTTGTCTGTCCCGCATATTCTGTAAGCACCTCCAACATGGTCAAAGTCAATAATGCCAAGTTCCAGCAACTTGCCGACGAGTCCACCCGCAACAAGTCCTCTGATTTGATTATGGACTGCGCAATGGCGAGAGCTAGACCCGCAAAGATATAAATTTGCGATTCTATTGTCGCCTTTATCGAAATTGACGTGGTGAACCCGCTCTCCAGACCGGAGAGGCCTTCCAATATGCTGCTCCATAATGACTCTATGCTCCTGCCGCCAGATCCGCCTCCCATCCACCATGACAGGAATCCACCAATATCCATGCCTCTTCCGGCGGGATGCCGTCCGCAATGCGGGGGAGAAGTCGATGCCGAGCCTCTTTGCCCTTCCATAGCAAGAGGTCGGCCTTCTTCCAAGACGCCCAGCAATTTCGTACATGCTTTTCCGTCCAGCCCCTTCTCTAATAACTCTATCCTCCTCCTCGCTGAATCGGCGGACTCTTCTGTTGGGCTTGTGTATCCCGTAAATGGTCTGCCTGTATATGACACTCGGGAGATCGCGACCCAAGTGTCTAGCAATGGCTGTAAGAGAAGCTCGGCCGCTATTCTCCTTGATATACTCGTCTTCTTCCGGAGTAAAACGTCTTTTAGCCGCACGCATGTAATAAATACCCTCCTACGCCTCTGAGCGAGTCCGAAATGCCGAGCGTCATGAATGTCAATATCACAAGCATAGCCGGCCTCGGCGAACGCATCTAATACAGCCTGAATGTCCTTCCCGTTATTGCTTGACAAGGCGCCAGGCACATTCTCCCAGACGACCCACCTCGGCTCGGCCTCGCGCACGGCCCGCATGAACTCGAAGAACAGCCCGCTCCGCTCCCCCGCCAGTCCGGCCCTCTTGCCGGCCACCGAGAGGTCCTGACAAGGCGTGCCCCCTACGATCACGTCCACCTCACCCCTGAACCGCCGGAAGTCGACCTCGCTCACGTTTCCAAAGTTGGGGACGTCAGGGTAGTGGTGCTTCAGGACCGCGCAGGGGAACGGCTCGACCTCGGCAAAAGCGACAGGTTCCCAGCCAAGCGGGCCCCACGCGCAGGAGGCGGCCTCTATTCCGCTGAAAAGACTTAAATACCTCAAGGCCGCCGCCAGTCCCTGCGCATCAGCCTCCGCCACTTCCACATGCGCCGGGACCCGATCGTGCGCGGGAACAGGAGGGCCTCGATGAGCCCCCTAGAGTCCGGATGGAGCAGCATCCTGCCCCCGTTCGCGATCCACCAGTCCCGCACGCTGTTCGACCTCTTCGCCCGCGCCGCGCCGATCCAGTCGCAGACCATCTCGAGCAGGACCTTGTCGGGAATCCGCAGCGGCCTCACGGACCAGGAAAGGGAGCCGTCCGTCCCCTTCTCCCAGACCGCCGGGCCGCGGTCCATCGGCATGACCCAGTGCTCCCAGTGGTGCGCGTTGCGCCTCTGGTGCAGGAGCCAGGCCCTGTCGAACGCCGCGTCGCCGCCCGCGCCGGCGAAGTAGTAGCCGGTCCTGTCCCTGACGCCCGAGGGGTCGCCGTAGAAGTGCATGGCGTAGGGGAAGAACTCGCTCGGCCTCAGCTTGCTCCAGTCGTGCGTGACCCCCCTCCACCACAGACCGCAACGGAAGCAGGCCGTCATGACGAACCACTTGTGGCGCAGAACGTACCGGAGGTATCGAAGGCAGGCCAGCGCGCTCCTCATACGGCGCCCTCAACCAACGCCGCGATCGCCGGAAGGGACTCGTCGTCCAGCCCGTAGCTCGCGGTCACGCTCTGCGCGCCCACGGTGCCGTCCTTCTTCACGAAGCGTCCATGGATGTGCAGCTCGAAATCTTTTTTCCAGTACGGCCTCACGGCGACCCTCTCGACCTCCATCGTCTTCCCTTCGTAAGAAGGGCTATAATCTTTATCGACCTTTTCGATCCGGAAGCGCTGGCCCGGCTTGACAGGCAGCGAGGCGGCCCACTCGGCCAGCACGTCGGACAGCCTACCCTCGGCCTCCTTGACGGCCCTCCGGGCCTCAATGGCCTTCGCCCTATAGTCCTCCACGCCCGCCTCTGATCATCGCCCTAGGCTCGAAATCGAAGAACCTATCGGGAAGGCCGAACCTCCTGGCCAGATCCT
Source organism: Nitrososphaerota archaeon (assembly GCA_029784795.1). The sequence goes on from JAFMAW010000102.1 coordinate 2,840, forward strand.
CGATCACCTGCCGTCGCCAATACAGGAAAGTCTCGCGCCATTCACGCTGAACATCCGACAGGAAGCGGTAGTCCTCATCCGCCATCCCGATCCTCCTTCTGCGCCTCGACCTTCTCGACCACGGCCCCGGGGATCCGCAGGTCCCTCAGCGCGGTCCTCACCCGGACCAGGTCCGTCGCCCCGGCTCCCGGGACGTCCACCGTAACCTCGAAAACTATCCTCATCGCCCCGCTCCTTTCGTCAATCCGCCGCCCGGGGCCAGAATTCCGGCGGGACCTCCGCCAGGCAGTTCCCGCACTTGGCCTCGGCCAGCGCGGGCACCCATCCCCTGCGCCCGACGTTCGTCAAGACCACCTCCACGCCCCACTTGTCATACGGAAGCCCGCACTCCTGGCACTCACCCTCGACCCGATTCTCGACGCCGGCCGGCTCCATCTCACGCCAGCTCGGCCATTCCTGTCGACACGTACATCGAGGTCGCGTCCACGCCCGCGAAACGCCCGTACAGCGTGCGCGGTACCACGAACTCCGTCCTCTCCCCGCAGTCCGGGCAGGTCCACCTGTAGCGGCCCGGCTCCAGGACGATCTGCATGGGCGGATTGTGCTTATAAGAGTCGCACTTCCGCCTGTACATCCCGTCCTCCGGCTCCCCGATCCTCTCCAGGCCGCCCTCCCGCGCCAGGCGCTCCCTGTGGCTCGCGGCCAGCTCGTCCAGGATCTCGTCCACGTCTTCCTTCCTCACGTCCGTCCTCCCTCCCTGTACACGACCTGCGTCAGCCCGCGCCTCAGCAGGTCGGCGTTCGTCATCTTCCCCCGCGCCCCACAGAACGGGCACACCGCCTCCTGGCGCAGCCACGCCCGCAGCCTCTTCTTCAGATCCTCGCGACTACTCGACAACGACGGTCCTCTCCCCTTTCCTCGGAAGGCATCCTACGGCAAATGCCGGAACCCCGCAAATTCCCGTCAGTTGAGAGAGAC
>JAFMAW010000103.1 GCA_029784795.1 Nitrososphaerota archaeon
GGGGCGCCGAGGACGTCCTCGGGGGCCTGGAGGGACGACAGCAGAGGGCCGGGGTTGGAAACGTTCATCGTCGGGTAGAGCCCGAATATGTTGTCGAAGCTGTGGTTCTCCATCATGACGATCACGACGTGCTTGATCGGCGTCGCTGTCCCCCCGGAGGAAGCGGCGACGGGGAACCCCCCTGCGAGGGTCTGGAGCGCCAGCAAGGAGAGGACCAGGGAGCAGGAGAGGGCCCTATGCCATGTCAATCTGGTTCGCGGCTTCCTCGGGGCGGATTATATCGGTTGAAGCCTGGCGGGGCCGGGGAAGGAAATAAGAGGCGCCGATGGAGAAAGAATCTCCGTACAACGATGCGAACGTCATGCAGACGCCGGAGCCTGAGGGTCTCTCGTCAGGGAAAGGCCCTGCTCCCGGCGTCCCTGTTGCTCCTGCTCCTCGTCGCCGCCCAGGTGGCCCCGGCCGCGGCATCTGCAGGCCCGAAGGCAGCCGCTCCCCAGGCTGGTCCCGCGGCGTCCGTCACGCTTACAGAGTCGGTCGGCCTGCGCCAGTTCGACTACCGGGGGTACCAGGTCGAATCGTTCTCGAACTCGACCACCGTCCTCTACGCGGCTACGAGCGACGCCCCTGTCTCCACGGCCCTGATGACCGCGGCCCAGTACGGGGAATGGCAGGCGAACCTCTCCGACCCCATCTCGAACTCGCTGGCCCACCAGAACGGCACCCCGGTGCAGAACAGCGTCAGCGTCGGCCCCGGGAGCTACTACCTTGTCTTCTACGCCTACTACTCGCGGGCCCTCGTGCAGTTCGGGTACCGGGCGGACCCCAGCACACCGTTCAGCTACGGTCCCCTCAGCACCCCCCTGGGGATGGGGCTGGCGTCCTTCGGGATCACCAACAAGTCTGGGACGGCGTCGGCCTACCAGGTCCGGACCCCCGAGATCGTCGGGGTGGCGAACGTCTCCTCGGTCCAGGTCGACACACCCAACGCCCAGAGCTACGGCGTCTCGGTCACGGGGTTCTCCCTACAGCTGAACGCCATGCTCGTCGTCAACGACGGGACGGGGGCCGCGAAGGTCTACTGGGTGCAGAACGTCCCGGAGCTCCTGACAGGCCCCTCGACGGCGGCCTTCGGCGACCAGATATGGAACGTCACCAGCCCCTCGGCGGTCCTGACCAACCAGACGATCACCTCCACCAACTTCAGGGACGGGGGCTACGTGTACACCACCGGGCGGAGCCGCTTCAGCTCCGGACAGACCCTCTACGCCTACACCACGGGCAACGCCACCTACGCCCTCCCCCTGGACTTTGGGCTCCTCATGTCTGAGACCGTCGTGCCTGGGACAGGGGTGGAGGTGCGCCTCGGCTACAGCCTCATCTCCAACGGGACCGCGGGGGCCTCCCCCACCGTCTGGTTCGACAGCGTCACCATCCACGACCCCTCGGTCGCGTCGGCCTACTTCCTCGTCTCCGGGAGCAAGACACCCCCCATAGGCCTCTACTACGACGCGGAGCTGGTCTTCGCAGGCCAGGGCAACCTCGAGCCGGCGTTCTTCACCCAGCTGGACGCGTCCCTCGGGCTGTTCTATCGGAACGGCACCGCCCTGACCTCGTTCCCGAGCTACTACGGGTTCAGCGGGGACACAGGGGAGGCGGCCGACAACCTCGTCGAGACATACAGCAACGGGATCGTCAGCCTGGCCCCGGGGAGCACCCCGTCCTACCCCTACCTCGGGGGCGCCTCGCTCACCCTCCCCCAGGGCTCCTTCGGGGCGGCGGGCTCGACGACGGGGCTGACGACGTCCAGTGGATCGGCCCCCACCGGGGGTCAGGCGCCCGGGCCTGGGCTCGAGGCGGCCGCGGTCTCTGCGGCAGCGGTCGTCGCCGCAGCGGTGATAATATTCGTGATAACCCGCCTCGGCCCGTCGGGGGAGCGCGAGACGGCGCAGACCGAACCTTCCCCGGCCAACTGGAACGTCCCCCCCTACGCGTAGACAAGTCGCGCGCCCTTGTTCGGGACCGGCTAGCGGGCCCCGGAGTCGCCTGGGCTAGGGCCCCGTTTCCTCGACGTCCCTTGGCTTCGGCCGCGGCTGCGCGTCCGGGTGAGACTCGATGTAGGCCCGCTCGAAGGCCTTCGCCCTGGCGTCCGCCTCCTGGCTAAGCCCTCGGCTCAGCGGGGGCGACAGACCAGGCCCCGGGGCCACCAGGCTGGGGTTCCGGGCTTTCTCCCTCAGGGCCCGCCTCCTCGCCAGGACCCTGACCGCGACCATCGCCAGCCCTGTTGGGACCCAGAGTGCGAGGCCGAGAAGCGGGGAGTAGGTGGTGGTGGTCTCCATGGTGGCGGCCACCAGGAGCACCCCGACCACCGCCACCACCTCCAGGGCGAGGACCTTGAGTTCCTGGCGGAGCCTCTTCCCCCTCCAGGCAGCGAGGAGCATCACCCCGGCCCCGGTGGCTATGGCGTAGCCAGAGAGCTCCACGATCGAGTAGGGGAAGGCGAAGAGGAAGAGCGCCGACGGCCCTGGGAGCCCCTGGGCGGCGACCAGGGCCTGGGCCACGAGGCCGGTGGTGTAGATTGAGAAGAGGAGCAGCAACGCCCCCAGCCCCGGGACCATCTCGCCCAGGGCGATCGCGAGGTTGTGGGAGAAGATGAGGGCCACCTCCGGGCCGAAGGCGGCCGACCTGATGGGGCCGAACTGGCTGCTCGCCTGCTGGTTCAGGCCCTGCAGCGTCGACGCTGACAGGGGGGTCAGCAGCCCGCCGGCGAAAACGACGAGCTCCACCAGGAGCACCGCCAGGACGACCAGCACGCGCCTCCTTTCGAAGAGCTGCTCCACCAGGCCCCTCGAGGGCGCCCTGGGAGGGGCCGGCTGCTGTTCTGACATGGCTGTGACCAATGTCCTCCTGCTGGTTAATGAACCTGAACGGCGCCGGGACAGCGCCGGCGAAGGTGGCGTTATTCCTTTGGGAATCCCCCGGACGGCTAATGTTATTACCGCCTGATGGGGAAGTCTCCTGTGGTCAAGGTCGGAGGGGGGCAGCTGACCGGCAGGCTCGCCTGGACCCCCGAGCGGACGGAGGCGGCGAGGAGGTACACCAGGGAGAAGACCGACGCGAACCTCGCGGCCTACGAGGCGGCCGAGCTGAAGGCTGCCAGGGAGGCGGTCGCGCTTCAGGCTTCCTTCGGTTTCGGGTATCTCACCGACGGCGGGGCCGGCGTCACCGACATCTTCGCCCCGTACACCGAGGGGCTCGGGGGGGTGAAGGGTGGCGGGAACATAGACAAGTACCCGGGGACCCGGAACTCGTACTTCCACACCCCCGTCGTCGAAGGGGACATCAGGCCGACCGCCGTGGCGTTAAAGTTCCTGTTCACGTCGGAGCTGAAGGGGAAGAAGAAGGCGATACTCCCGTCCCCCGCCGCGCTGGCCCTGGCCTCGGAGGACACGCACTACAGTTCCAAGGAGAGGCTGATGCTCGCCTTCGCCGAGGTGCTGAAGAAGGACGTCGCGGAGCTGGCGGCCGCGGGGTACGAGTACATCCAGCTGACCGAGTGCTTCTTGAACAACGAGAGGTTCGTCAAGGCCTCGGCCGGGCTCGCTCCCTCCTTCGGGGGGTGCGTGAGGGAGATATTCGACGGCTACTCCGGGAGGTCCTGCGTCTACTTCCACGCCGGGGACGCGTCGGGGTTCCTCCCCCTGCTGGCTGAGTCGGGGGTGACCGACCTGGGGTTCGACTTCAACACCCCGGCGTCCGCGGCCAAGGGGAAGGTCCGGGGGGAGGGGGTGATACTTGGGGTGCAGAACTCCACGAGGAA
>JAFMAW010000104.1 GCA_029784795.1 Nitrososphaerota archaeon
GTGATGGAGGGCAAGGCTCTGCTGTTCAAGTATCTCGGGGGCGTCGACGCCTTCCCGATCCCCATCCGGGCGAAGGACCCCAACGCGATCATCGAGACGGTCCAGAGGCTGGAGCCCGCTCTCGGCGGGATCAACCTGGAGGACATCGCGAGCCCGAAGTGCTTCCAGATCCTCGACGAGCTCCAGAGGACGCTCGCCATCCCGGTCTGGCACGACGACCAGCTGGGGACGGCGGCCGCCACCGTCGCCGGGCTCATCAACGCGCTGGAGCTCACGGGGAGGGAGCTCAGAGGGACAAGGATCGTACTCTACGGCGCCGGCGCAGCCAACGTCGCGGCCGAGAGGCTCCTCGTCGAGGCGGGGGCAGACCCCAGGGACATCCTCGTGGTCGACTCCAAGGGGATCCTCCACCCGGAGAGGGAAGACATTGACCAGCTCATGCTGAAGAACAAGTGGAAGTACGAGATCGCGATCCGCACCAACGGGGACAGGCTAAGGGGGACGCTGAAGGACGCCCTGAAGGGGGCCGACGCCCTGGTCGCGGCGGCGCGGCAAGGCCCCGACGCCGTAAGGCGGGACGAGGTGGCCGTGATGAACAAGAGGGGGATCGCCTTCTTCCTTGCCAACCCGGTCCCGGAGATGCTCCCGGCTGCGGCCCACTCGGCCGGGGTCGAGGTGGTTGCGACGGGGAGGTCCGACTTCCCCAACCAGGTGAACAACAGCCTGCTCTTCCCCGCGATCTTCAGGGGAGCCCTGGACGTGAGGGCGAAGACCATCACCGACCCGATGGTGATCGAAGCGGCGAAGGAGCTGGCGGCCTTCGCCAAGGAGAAGGGGATCAGCAGGGACTACATCCTCCCCACCATGGTGCAGTGGGAGGTGTATCCGAGGGTGGCGACAAAGGTCGGCCAGGCTGCCATCAGGGAGGGGGTCGCCCGGCGGAACCTGTCGGCAAGCGAGTCGATGCAGGCGGCCATGGCCACCATCGAGAGGTCAAGGAAAGTGATGAATGCACTCAGAAACGGAGGGGTGATACTCGACCCCCCAGAATAGGCGTAAATCAATCCCTCCAGGACCGGCGAGGGGGCTGGACATGGAGATCAGGCGCGCCAGGAAGGACGACGTCGAGGCGCTCTCCGACCTTATAGTGCGGACCAAGAGGCTGAACAACGAGTTCGACCCCCTCTTCGCAGTGGTGCCTGACGCGAAGGCAAGGGCGGACAAGTACATCCAGTCTTCCCTGGCTGCTCCCGGGCACCTCCTGCTGGTGGCGGCAGAGGGGAAGAAAGTGGTGGGCGTCCTGAGGGCCGAGACGCGCGAGCGGATATTCTATGAACCGCGCAACGAAGGTCGAATCACCGACTTCTACATCCTGCCCGAGTACCGCAGGAAGGCCCTGGGGGACGACATGATCCAGCAGGCCGCCGCCGAGCTCAAGAAGATGGGGGCAGAGATCATGGTCGCCGACGTCCCTGCACAGAACGAGATTGCCAACCGCTTCTACGTCAAGCGCGGCTTCAGGGCGCTGATCAACCAGTTCGCGAAGAGGCCCTAATAGTCCAGAAGGCTTCCGAGATCAGAGTCTCTCGCGGGACCAAGGTACATGCCGCAGCGATAACAGAACAGGTTCCTCCCGGAGCTGGCCGGCACATGCTCCTGTGTCCTGAGGCAGTAGGTCTCCTCTGGGACCGCTGTAAGGAGCATTGGCCTCGCCATCGCGTTTCCATATTTAACCATCGGCGCCAGCGGCAGAACCATTCGTCTATTGGCTAAGTGCCTTCCTTGCCCCCGGTGACGCCCCGCGGCCAGTGGCCTGGCCTATGGATTCAGAGCGGAGAGTACCTCGACGTCGTGCCCTCTGGGGCTGACCTTCCTGAAGATCTTCTTTATCCTCCCGTCGGCGCCTATGACGAAGGTGGATCGCTCGGTCCCCATGTACTTCTTGCCGTAGTTCATCTTCTCCTTCCAGGTGTCGTAGAGGCCGTGGGCCTTCAGGCTCTCGTCGCTGAGCAGGGTGAAGTTGAGCGAGTACTTGCCGATGAACTTCGCGTGTGACTGGAGGGAGTCCTTGCTCACGCCCAGGACGACTGCGTCCAGGCCGTCGAACTTGGGCAGGTTGTCCCTGAACGAGCACGCTTCGACGGTGCACCCAGGGGTGTCGTCCTTCGGATAGAAGTACAGCACCACCTGCTTGCCTCTCAGGGAGCTGAGTTTGAGGGTGCTCCCCGAAGACGACGGGAGCTCGAAGTCGGGGGCCATCTCACCTTCCTTGGGCTCGTGGCGGGACCTTTTCACGGCAGTCCTTCGAGCGCCCTTCAGAAAAGGTTGGCTGTCGCCCCTCGACCGCGCCTGGTTTCCCCATCAGGAAGGTTAATGATTCCCAGCCTCGACTCCAGGCGAGTTGTCCTTCGACGTGCACGTGCACCCGTGGACCCGGGATTTCATGAAAAAGAACGGGCCGATAATGAAAGCCTGCGACTTCTTCAAGCTCGACGTCGACAAGCTCCCTGGCTCGACCGAGCAGATCCTCGAAGAGATGGAGGCTTCCGGGGTCGCCAGGGCGGTAATACTGGGCCAGGACACAAGCGCGACGAGAAACCCGGCCTTCCGGAACTACACGCTGAGGAACGACGAAATCGCCGCCATGGCAGCGGGGTCGAAGGACAGGCTGGTCCCCTTCGCCGGGGTCGACCCCAACGCCGGCAGCGGCGCGGTCAAGGAGCTCAAGCGGGCGGTCAGGGAGCTCGGAATGCGCGGCCTCAAGATCCACAGCAGCGCCAACTCTGTTTACATCAACGATAGGAAGCTGATGTTCCCCATCTACGAGTACTGCCAGGAGGCGGGCATCCCAGTGCTCCTGCACACAGGTACCACCGGCCTGGGGGACACGGAGATCAGGTACAGCAAGCCGGAGCTGGTCGACGAGGTGTGCACAGCCTTCCCGGACCTCAAGGTGGTCATGGCCCACTTCGGATGGCCCTGGCCCGAGGTGACCCTGGCCATCGCCCTCAGGAGCCCGAACGTATTCATTGACGTTTCCGGCTGGAAACCACGCTACATCCCACAGTCTGTTATGCCCTATCTCAACGGGATCCTCCAGGACAGGTTCCTATTCGGCACGGACTACCCGATGCTCAGGCACAAGGAGTGGATGGACGACTTCAAGGCCAGCCTCGAGCCAAAGCTGAAGCCTGGGGTGTCTGAGAAGCTGCTGTCGGGTAACGCGAAGCGGCTCTTCGCCTAGGGCTGGATCAGCTGCATCTTCAGGGGCTTCCGTCCGGGGTAGCCCTCCTTCCATCCGTGCCAGAAAGAGACCTCTGACTCGCCATACCTCCAGCACAGGAGAACCTTCTCGCCGTACCTCTCTGCGGGGAAATCCACCAGACCGAACTCCAGGTCTTTGACCTCAACCCCGAGGTCCTCCAACTCTGCGAGCTTCCTCGTCATGTCGTCCACGAGGGCGTCCAGTTGGGCCGCTCTCTCGGCCAGTACCGGGGTCCTGATTCCCAAGAGATTGTACCTCTCGATTTCTCCATGGAGCTGGTCCACGACCTTCTTCCTTTCGACCAGGGACTTCACCTTGGGTCTGATGTCTGAGAGGAGCTTGGACGCTTCCTGGGGGGTGAACTGGTGTGTCTCTTGGTGCTCGAACGCCGTTATCTGACTCGCCACCGCCATTCTCCTCGCCGCCAATAAGAAACTTCAGACTGTAAATTCGGCGACCAAGCGTAGTTCTTTCGTTGACCCAAAGAGTCTCCATCGTACCCGCGGGGGGCTGCGAATCCCTCGACCCTGTT
>JAFMAW010000105.1 GCA_029784795.1 Nitrososphaerota archaeon
CCAGGTTGTGCCTTCGATGATCTGGGGGAGCCTGTCGAAGGTATACGCCTCCCTCCTCCCCGCAAGCCCGAGGGCGAAGCCAATCACGCGCAGCCCGCCCTGGATGTACGCCTCAAGGAAGGGGGCGAGGGGTCCCCTCGGCTTGGCGAAGTCGTACACCACGGCCTTCCCCCCTGGCTTGGCCACCCTCGCCAGCTCCCTCACGAACTTCCGGACGTCGACGTATTTCGGGACATAGCAGCTGACGACGGAGTCGAAAGAGCCATCGGCGAACGGGAGAAACTCGGCGTCTCCGTTAAGGACCAGGCCGACGCCGGGGACCCTCTTCTCCATGGCGACGCGTATCATCTCAGGGGCAAGGTCGAGGCCGACGAACCTGCAGCCCATCCCTGAGAGGAGCTCCTCGAGGACCAAGGTCCCGCTCCCCACGTCAAGGACGAGGCCGCCCTCCACGTTCAGCCTTCTCGCGACCCAGGCCTTCCAGCGCCTGTCTTGGAACAGGGTGGCGTAATCCAGGGCGTTCTCGTAGGACCGCGCCAGCCCGGCGAATATCTTCGACGACGTCCGCTTCATCTCTTCGGCCGGCGCTACCGCGTCTCCCATTCGGAGAAGCCATGCGCCCGCCGTCTCTTATCCCCTCTGGAACGCGCCGACCCGGGAAACGGTCAATAGTGCGGGGATGCCGCTTGAGGCCCTTGGGCCAGGCCGACAGCGAAGGCACGCGGCTGAGGGAGTGGTATGTCCCACGGAGGGGGCCCAGGCGCCTAAGGCTTCTGGTGGGGCTCAGCTTCTATCCATACTCGCTCATGAACGCCAGCTATGTCCTCATCGGGTCGCTCATAGCCCCGATGGTCCACGTCGAGAGGATGGCGGCGCTGGCAGTGGTGTATCTCCTCGCCGTCGGCGTCTCGGCCCATTGTCTCGACGCCATGGCCCCCAACAGGCCGTGGGGGAACTTCTTTTCGCGAAGGCAGCTCGCGGCCGTGGCTGCGGCCGCGCTGGTCCCGTCCCTGGGGCTTGGCCTCTATCTGGCGCTGACCTATGCTCCTCTGCTCCTCATGGTGGGGGCCGTCGAGCTCTTCTTCCTGCTCGCCTACAACCTCGAGCTATTCGGCGGGGCGTTCCACACGGACCTGTGGTTCGCGCCTTCCTGGGGGTTCCTCCCTGTGATCGCCGGCTTCGTGGTCCAGGCGGACACAGTGAGCGTCGCGTCAGTCGCCGCCGGGCTTTTCGGCTTCTTCACCGCCTACGTCGAAATCAGCGCCTCGAGGCCCTACAAGGCGATCAAGCAGGAGCAGGGGGGTGGGTCTCCCCTGGCCGCAAAGCTCGAGGGCATCCTCAAGGGGATAGTGCTTGCCGTGATCTCCACGGCCGCATTCCTCATGGCCCTGGCCTTCTCGCACTGACCATCATATCCTGGCGTACTCAATGCCCACAGCTTCCCGCCGGCGAGTGCCGCGGCCGGATCCGAACTGCGAGAAGAGCGGGCTTTGCCCGCCCCTTCCTCCTAGGAATGCACCGACGGGGTTCTAGGAGTACGCTTCGAATCCTTTCCCCAGTGCGCCCAGGGCGAGCTTCTGCTCCATGATCTCGTTGGCCCCTTCGTATATCATGGTGACCCTGGTGTCCGCGAAGTGCCTGGCGGGCCTGTTCTCCAGCGAGTAGCCGTTCCCGCCGAAGATCTGGACCGCCCTGTTGGCGGCGTCGAAGGAAGCGTTGGCCGCGAAGTACTTCGCGCGGGCGCAGGCCAGGTCGGTGGCGTCCCTGAGCTCCGTGTTGCCTGGGTTCTCTTCATACTTCTGCTTGACGAACGCGGCCTGGAGTAGGAGCAGCCTGGCCGCCTCCAGGTTCGTGGCCATCAGCCCTATGTGCCTCTGGACAAGCTGGTGCTTGCCGATCACCTTGCCGTGCTGGACCCTCACCCCGGCGTAGCTCACGGCCTCGTCCAGGCAGTCCTGGATGACGCCGACGCACCCGGCGGCCACGCTCAGCCTCCCATTCATCAGCCCTGAGAGCGCGACGGACATGCCCTTCCCCGGCGGCCCGAGCACATCCTCCTTGGTCACCTCGACCTTGTCCAGGTAGAGGGTGGACGTGTCGGCCGTCGGGAGGCCGAGCTTGTGCGGGATGAGCTCAGCCTTGAACCCGGGGCTCTCCGTATCGACAATGAACCCGCTCATCCCCTCCCTCCTGCCCTTGGGGTACGCGAAGACCAGGACGTATTTCGAAGACGAGCCCAGGGATATCCACATCTTCTGGCCGGTTATCTGGTACTTCCCCCCCTTCTCCTCGAAGTAGGTTGTGAGGGAAGCGGGGTCGCTCCCGGCATTGGGCTCGGTGAGCCCGAACGCGAGTATGGCGTCCCCCTTCGTGGCGGGGGTGAGTATCCGGTTCTTCTGCTCTTCGTTCCCCCAGTGCTGGACCGTCATCTGTCCGAGAGCCATATGCACCGAAAAGAACGTCCTCACCCCGGTCCCCTCCCTCCCTATCCTCTCGATGGCCAGGGCATAGGTGACCATGTCTGCCCCCTGGCCGTCTCCGTACCTCCTTGAGACCGGGAGCCCCAGGAGGTGCGCCTTCGCGAAGAACGGTCTGGTCTGGTCGTTGATCTTGTGCTCGAGGTAGTACCTGTCCTCGATGGGCCTGAACTCCTTGCAAGCCCTGTCCACCTGCTCGAGGATCATCTCCTGCTCTTCGGAGACGTCGAAGTTCATCTTCGAGAGGTTCATGAACTCGTCCTGTTTGGGCATCTACTCCTTCCACCTCTCTTTCCTGACCCGGCCTCGGACGTGTTCCACGATGTCCTCGAAAGAGCTCCCCGGGCCGTATAAGCCGGTTATCCCTAGCTTCAGCAGCCTCGGCTTGTCCTCCTCGGGGATTATCCCGCCCCCGACCACCACCACATCCTTCCCTCCCAGCTTGTCCAGGAGCTTCTTCACCTTCGGGAACGCCGTCATATGGGCCCCGTTGAGAAGGGACAGGGCCACCACGTCAACGTCTTCGTCTATGGCCATCTGCGCGACCTGCTCGGGGGAAGGGAGCAGGCCGCTGTAGATCACCTCCATCCCTGCGTCCCTGAATGCCCTGGCGAGAACGAGGGCCCCCCTGTCGTGGCCGTCGAGCCCGGGCTTCGCGACGAGTATCCTGATCTTCCTCTGGAGCGCCGTCGCCTTCCTTGCCAATCTTCTTCGCTCGAGCCCCCGGGGCCTTCAAAACCTTTTGCCGCGGCTTGTGCACTTGGCTGGAGCCTAGAGCAGCATGGGCTCCTTGTATGAGCCCCAGACCCTGCGCCCGACCCCCATCACTTCGCCCAGTGTCGCGTACTTCGTCACGGCGTCCAGCATCGGGTACATGGAGTTTGCATCTTCGTTTTCAAATGCCTTCTCCATTTTCGCCAGCGCGGCCCTGACCTTCGCCTCGTCCCTCTCCCGCTTCACGGCGGCCAGCCGCCTGGTCTGCGCCCTCTGGGCCTTGAAGTCGATCTTCAGTGTGTCAATGGGCTCCTTCTCGGGCTTCGAGTACTTGTTCACGCCGACAACGGAGTCCTTCCCCTGCTCGACACGTTTCGAGAGCCTGTAGGAGTTCTCCGCTATCTCCCGCTGGAGGTATCCAGTCTTCACCGCCTTCAGCAGCCCCCCTGCCGCCTCAATCCTGTCGAAGTATTTGTACGCCTCCTCCTCCATCTGCTCCGTGAGCCACTCCACGTAGTACGACCCTCCGAGGGGGTCTATCACGCTGGGCAGGCCGGTCTCCTCCGCTATGATCTG
>JAFMAW010000106.1 GCA_029784795.1 Nitrososphaerota archaeon
CGCGAGGGCCTTCGCTATGCGCTGGGCCCGCTGGTCGAAGGAGGAGACGCAACCCACCCAGTAGAGGTACTCCGCCTTCGGGTTCGTCGCCAGGGTGTCGATGCCCAGCCCCTCGGCCCAGGCGGCCCTGGTCGAGTTCTTGAAGCCGTAGGGGTTCTGGGCCCCGGCGAGGTTCGACAGCATTCCGGACTTCTCCTTGTCCAGCTTCCCCTTCGAGACCAGCTCCCTCCGGAGGTCGTAGATGACGTCCAGGTGCTTCACCCCCACGGGGCAGCTGGCGACGCATGCCCCGCAGGAGGTGCAGGACCAGAGCTCGTCCTCGGCGACTGAGGAGAACGGGTCAGATCCGCCGCCCGCGTGGGAGAGGAGGCTGACCTTCCTGACAAGGACCCGGGGAGACAGAGGGCGCCCGGCCGCGGTCGCTGGGCAGGAGGCTTCGCAGGCGCCTATCTCCACGCAGGATGCGAAGGACAGGGACTGGTCTGGGGTGAAATCAGAGACCTTGCCGACCCCCACGCGTATCGCCTCAGGGTCGGTCTTCCCCGCCATGACGTCGGCCAGGTTGAACGGGGTCCTGAGAGCCGCGAGTGGCCTGTCGAACTTGGCGATGAGGTTGACGCTCGGCCTGGCGTAGTAGGCCGCGACCAGGGAGTTCCTCAGCGCGTCGATGAGGAAGTCCGCCCAGCCAAGCGCCGGGAACCAGAGGAGGACCAGCTCGGAGGCGGTGAGGGCAATGGCGGCCATGAGCACCAGCTGAAGGGCCGTAGAGGCTGACGCGAACCCCTCGGCGACGTGCACCTCCCTCCCCACCCTCCTGCTCTGGAAGTACCTCTGGACCCGCCATACGAAGGCGACGGCCAGCCCAGCAAACAGCGGGACGGAGGCGACCCGGAAGACGGCGAGGAGCAGCGGCGCCGCGCCCAGGGCCGGCGCGAGGACCGCGTCCGCCATGGTGAGCCCGACCCCCAGCGCTATGGACAGGTGCATCAAGAAGACGGGGTCCCCGGTCCTCAGCCGGCTCGCCTCGTCTCTTCCCAGCCCCGCGATGCGCGAGGGGTGGAGGCTGACCGACCACCTGCGGGCCAGGGAGGCGGCCGCAAGGCCCACGGCGGCCACGCTGGCGAAGGAGATCGCGTAGGCGGCCAGGTACCCGACGTCGAGCCCAGCCATGTTCCGCGCCGACGCTCCTCGGTTTATAGGCTGTTCGAGGCCCCGGCCGCCTGGCCTGTCAACGCCGGGCAGACAGTGCGCGCCTGAGGGCGGGTACCACCTGGTAGAGGTCCCCCACTATGCCGTAATCCGACGCCTGGAAGATTGGCGCTTCCTTGTCCGTGTTTATCGAGGCGACTATCTTCGAGTCCTTTATCCCGGCGACGTGCTGCAGCTGGCCGGAGATCCCCACGGCGAGATAGAGGTCAGGCTTGACCGTGACCCCGGTCAGCCCGATGTGGTGCTCTTCGGGGAGCCAGCCGAGGTCGGCGGACAGGGGGCGCGAGCACCCCAGGGCCCCGTGCATCGTCGCCGCGAGGTCCTCCAGCATGGAGAGGTCCTCCTTCTTCTTCACCCCTCTCCCGGCCGATACGATCACCTTCGCCGACCTCAGGTCGACCGCGTCCGCTGCCTTCTTCTCGCGCCCGACGACCTTCGACTGGTCGGAGACCGGACCCACGTCCTTCTCCTGGGTCTCCCCCGGCTGAGCCTCGGCCCTGGGATAGGCGCCGGTCTTCACCGTGGCGACCGCCGGGAACTCGCACCTAGTCTTCGCCACCACCTTCCCTGCGAAGACGTTCCTCTCCCCTGTCATCCCCCGGCCGTCGGAAGCGAGCCTCGCAACCTCCGCCATGCATCCGACCCCGAGCTTGGCCGCAAGCCTCGACGCCGCCTCCCTCCCGCTCCTCGTCGCCCCCAGGAGGACCGCGATCGGGTGAGAGTCCTTCGCTGCCCTGGCGAGGGCTTCGGCGGCGACGGCCGGGGTGACATCGGGGCCGACTGGGCCCTTCAGCAGGAGCCTTCCGCCCGGGCCCCTGATCCCCTGGCGGACCGACCCGATGTCCACGATGCGGACCTCCGCCGAGGCGCCCTTCGCTACCTCCTGGGCAGCCGTCGCCACTTCGCCGGACACCTGCTCCGACTCGGAGTACACCCAGACCTCCCCGCTCACTTCAGGACCCCCTCCTTCGAGAGCGCCTCCACGAGCTTCGCGGCCGCCTCGTCAGGGCTCCCCTCGATCATGACGTGCTTCCTGGTCGACGGCTGCGACAGCATCGAGACCACCTCGACCCTGCCGGAGCTCCCCCATGGGGCGATTTCCTCGCCGTCGAGCTCCTCGATTGGCTTCTTGGACGCCTGCATGATCTGGATGAGCGTCGGGTAGCGCGGCTCGTTGATCTCGCTCACCACGGACGCGGCGAAGGGGACGGGCGCTTCTATCACCTCGACGCTGTCCTCGAGTGACCGCTCCACCCTCGCTGACTGGCCGGTCACCTCTATCTTCCGGGCGTAGCCGACGTAGGCGACACCGAGAAGCTCCCCGAGCATCGGAGGCACCTGGCCGGTGTAGGTGTCAGACGCCCCCTCAGAGCATAGGACCACGTCGTAGGGCCCAGACCTCTTGATGGCCGCTGCGAGGATCCTCGCGGTGCGCAGCGCGTCGATGGCCATCGGGTCCGCGGCCACAATCACCCCCCTGTCTGCGCCCATGGCGAGGGCCTCCTTCAGCGTCTTCTTCGACTCGGCGGCTCCCACCACGAAGACCACGACCTCTCCCTGGTGGGCGGACTTCAGCCTGAGCCCCTCCTCGACCGCATTCTTGTCGAAGGTGCTCATCTTCCCGGCTGCGCCGGCGAGGACCGGCCTCCCCCCTGGGTCGAGCCTGAGCTCTGTCTCGTCGACCGCGTGCTTCACGCATACTGCGATCTTCATTGTGACCTCGCCAGCTCCCGCCTGGATATCAGCATGCGGAGGACCTCCGACGTCCCTTCGCCGATGGTGAGGAGCCGGGCGTCCCTCCAGTGCCTGTGCAGGTCGTCGGTGGTGTAGCCGTACCCCCCATGGATCTGGATGGCGTCGTCGCACGCCTTTAGGGACATCTCTGTGGCGTACACCTTGGCCTGAGACGCCTCCGAGGCGTAATCGCCCCCCATCTCCTTGATCCTCGAGGCGTACAGGTAGAGGAGCCTGCCGGCGTTGATCCCGATCTTGGTGTCGGCCAGCTTCTCCCTCACGAGCTGGAAGTCGGCTATGGGCCTGCCGAAGGCGCGCCTCTGCCGAGCGTAGGCCAACGCCTTCCCGTAGGCGAGCTGGGAGATGCCGACGTTGAGGGCCGCGACCACTATCCTCGCCCCGTGGAGGATCTCCTTCGCGTAGTCCGCCCCCCTCCCTTCCTCCCCGACCAGGTTCCCCTCGGGGACCCTGCAGTCAGAGAAAATCACTTCGCGGGTCTTCGAGCCCCTCATCCCAAGCTTCTTCAGCTCCGCGCCGAACTTCAGCCCTGGGCTGGAGGACTCTAGCAGGAAGCAGGAGGGGCCCTTCGAGGTCTTCGCGAAGACGAGGTAGATGTCCGCCTCCCCGGCGTTGGTAATGAACATCTTCGAGCCGTTGATCGAGTACTCCCCTGCCCGCTTCTCCGCCGAAGTGGCCATGGTCCCCGCGTCGGAGCCGGACGCAGGCTCCGTCAGCGCGAACGACGCCAGCTTCCTCCCCGAGATTATCGGCGCCAGATGGCGCTCCCGCTGGGCCTCGGTCCCGAACTTGAGAAGG
>JAFMAW010000107.1 GCA_029784795.1 Nitrososphaerota archaeon
CTCGTGAGGACCTTCGCTGCCACCACGTAGCGGTTTGTGCCGGAGTAAATCTCCTCCGTCTTCTCGTCGAGGTACTCGATGAGACCTGGTATGTCGACGAAGTCAGGCAGTGGGACTAGCCTCTTCTTGTCTGGGTCGTTGAACACGTATGTCCCAGCTCCGCAGGCGAAGTGGATGGAGAGCTCGTACTGCTCCTTCTTGGTGAAGGCCTCGATGAAGCCCGTCACCGGGGAGCATGACGGGACAGGGAACCATCCGTCCTTGGATATCATGCCGTTGGTCTGCTCTTCTATCTTCTCGATACAGTCAGGGATAGTGATTCTGTACTTTGCCCTCTCGGTCTTGGTCAGCCTCCCCGTGAGCGAGACCGGCTGGAAGTTGACCGCGTGCACGGTGTCGATGTTCTTCGAGCCGAAGCGGATTATGTCCCCCAACTCGTGGTCGTTGATCGACTTTATGACGGTCGGGACAAGGACGACACCCACCCCCACCCGCCTGCAGGCGTCGATGGCGTAGGGCGCCTCCCAGTGGTTCTTCGGGTTGGTTTTTGGAGAGACACCGTCGAAGCTCATGTAGAGATTAGAGACCCCGGCGTCCTTCAGGCGCTTCGCCAGTCCCGGGTTGAGGGCCAGGTTTATGCCGTTGGTGTTGAGCTGGATGTGGTCCACTCCTTCTTCCTTCAGTATCTTGATGACGGTCGGCAAGTCCTCGCGGAGGGTCGGCTCCCCGCCGGTAATCTGGACGGAGTTCCCCGCGACTGGCCTTTCCGCCTTCAGCGAGCGCCCCATCTCCCTGATCTGGTCGAGGGTGGGCTCGTAGACATAGGCTCCCTCCAGCCCCTTCTTGACGTAGAAGAAGCAATACCAGCAGGTGAGGTCGCACCTGTTCGTCACTATTATGTTCGAAAGTCCCGTGTGCGAAAGGTGGTTAGAGCAGAGGCCGCAGTTCGCCGGGCACGAGCAGACGTCGAGGGGCACGTTGGCGGCGTGGGTCCCCTTCCCATCCTTCCAATAGCGTGAGAACTTGCTGTACATCTCATAAGAGCCGAAATAGAGTTCTTCGGTCTCGCCATGCTCCGGGCAGGTCTTCGTCATCCAGACCTTGTTGTCTCGCTCAAAGACAATCGCAGGCAGTATCCTGTTGCAGTCGGGACAGATGGACTGCGTCTGGCGGATGAAGTTCCCCTTGGAGACTTCCTTCTTCAGTTCTAGGCTGACGTCAGCTATTTGAGCCAAAGTAGGTTCGCTGAAGAGTCTCCCTCTCCTAGACAATATAAGCATTTTAACTTTCAAGAAGGTGAAAAGTTAAAACTGGCCCCGTTGCCAGACTGCATATGCGTTCAGCAAGTGTCGGTGGTGACCCCCCGAGTGGCGTCGAGGCTGCTGCGGGGCGACTGAGAACCCTCCACGCGCTCGGGGGGCGGAACCGATGACCCTGAGCGAGCGCGCTTCTGCTTCCCTCGAGGGGCTAGGGCTGACGGGGAGCGAGGTGAAAGCCTACGTCGCCCTCCTGAAGGGAGGGACGATGACCGCCAGTGACGTCAGCAGGGAGGCAAGGATACCCTACTCGAAGGTTTACGATGCGCTGGAGTCGCTTCACAGGCGCGGCTGGGTTGAGGAGCAGAAGAGCAGGCCCACGGTATACACAGCCAAGCCACCGGACACGTCACTTGAAGAGTTGAGGTCGCGCCAGGAGACCGAAAGGAAGGAGATGGAGCAGCTCGCTCTGGACGAGCTGATGGGGATCTATGTGAGCAGAGGGGAGCAGGAGAAGCCGGACATCTGGATAATGAGGGGGACCAACGAGATCCTCTCGAGGGTGAAGAACCTCCTCCTCAACTGCAGGGCTGAGCTGCTCATCGCCCTCCCCGCCCAGCTCGCACCTTTCACCGACAGGATCGAGCCGCTGCTCGCGACGCTGAAGGAGAAAGGAGTGAAGTGCCTGATCCTCACCTCTCCCGACCTCCCCAGGGAGGCGACCGGCCAGCTGGCGAGGCACGCGGAGCTCCGGACGAGAAAGACCATGTACGGCGGAGGGCTCGTGTCTGACTCGCGCGAGGTCGTCCTGCTGCTCGGGGGGGGAGAGCAGGGCGGACTCCCCCTGGCCATCTGGGCTTCGCACCATGGCTTGGCCAGCTTCGCCAAGGATTACTTCGAGTTCCTTTGGAGCTCGCCGGGGACCACCAAGCTTTGAGTAAGAAACAGGGACCAAGGGACGAAGAGGGGGTCATCCAGAGTCTCGGCGCGGACGCCGGCCTGTCCCGGGATAACGCGCTGCTGTACCTCAGGCTGCTCCAGGATGGCCAAGTCCCGTTGTCGCAGAAGGCGCAGGCGGCCGCCCTGCTGGAGAGAGGGATGGCCATCATCTCAGGGGACGGAGAGAGGATCATCCCCGTCCATCCGAGGCTTGGCATCGCGAACCACTATAGGACGTGGAGGGAGGCCATGGTAAGGGAGATTAACGAGAGGAGGATGCGAGTGGACAAGCTGATACTCGAGTTGATTCCCTTGTACGAGGCCGCAACGGAGAAAAAGACCGCGAGCGGGGGCGCGTAAGCTATGGACGCACCGCATGAGCATGAGATAGTCTTCGTGGGCATGGTGAACGTGAACCGCGACAACTACCTGCAGGGAGTCGTGGACGTCTGGAGGTGCAGGAGCTGCAAGAAGCTCTTCTGCGACGACAAGAGGTACGGAGAGCCTCTGAAGGCGAGCGTAGGGTTCGAGTCCGTCCCAGACGACGAGGAGTGGGCGGTGCTTACCTGCACGACCCTGAAGGACGTATACATGAATTCCCTTGGGGTCAAGCCAGGGAAGAAAATCCCCCATGCCTGCAGAGACGGCCAGGTCTACGAATTGGTGGTAGGAGACGACTACTCCCTCTCGCCAAAGGCCGGCACCTCCATCCACAGACTGTACTTGGTGAAGGACAACCTCAACAAAAACATCGAGGCAGGGCACTACCGCCTGACCACGGTGAAGTAGGCTGGCTCTGGCGTCGAGGGCCTCGGCCATCCTCAACCTGCTTACCGGAGCGTCGGCCGCAGCGATCGGATGGGGGCTCGGGCCGTCATACATGTGCCCAAGCGGCGGATGTCCAGTACCAGCCCTGCAGGCCTCCGTGCCGATCCTCGGCGTCATCCTTGTCTTGGATTCGCTGGTTTGCTTCATCGGATTTCGGAGAGCGTTCATGGTCGGCGGGGCCCTTTCCGCGATGGTGGCGGCCATCGTCCTCTACAACTGGGCGGGACTGTATGGCGGGGTTGCCTGGGCGGCCCTGGTAATCCTTTCCCTGCTGTCGCTGATTTTCGACCTCCTCGCCCTCAGGCCGAGAGAGCAGTTGAAAGAACAGGCTAACCCGTTGAACCTGCCAGTGTTCGGCTAGATACTGAAGCAGAAGAACTTCTGGCCCACCAATATCTGCTCAGAATTCGTCCTCAGAGAGTCGACCCTGAACTCCCCAAAAGACGCCCTCGAGAAGTCCAGTTGCCGGATAGCCCTCTGCAAGATGCCCAAGGCGACCGGATCCTCCCCCTTCTGGTGGTGGACGAAGGCTGCGCAGACGAGTATCATCCCCTGGACGAGCCTCCTCTCATCCCCCTCCTTTGTCCGCCAAGCGCCCTCGAGGACCTCGTGGCACTCCCAGTACCGCTCGGCGTTGAACAACGACCGGGCCTCGGAGAAGAGCTCTGCTTCGTCCCGGAACGGTAGGGGGACGCTAAGGTCCTTGGTGAACTCTGG
>JAFMAW010000108.1 GCA_029784795.1 Nitrososphaerota archaeon
GAGGATGCCTACCGCCACGGCGTTGAGGAAGTTTATCCTCTTTCTGCCTTGGTTCTTCTGCATCACCAGCGGCAAGGATAGGAAGATCGAGAATCCGATGACCGCGGAAAGGGCCATCGCCTCCACGAAGCTGACCACATGGCCCATGGACATAACATATGTTATAACCATTTGCCATGTCTTTCTCATCGGCGCCCATCGTCTGCAAACCTTAATGCCTGGAACGCGCATTTGGAACCACAATGTCACCGCAGCCGCGCCTCACGGAGCCATCTGGCAAGGCCGCGGAGCTGTATCGCAATTTACAGGGTGGGAAGGTCCAGTGCACCGCTTGCGCGAGGCTGTGCCGGATAGGGGAGGGCCAGGTGGGGCTCTGCGGCGTCAGAGGGGTGGTGGGCGGGGTGCTCTACCTCCTGGTCTACGGCAGGGTGATGACCGGCCA
The DNA here is from genome assembly GCA_029784795.1 of Nitrososphaerota archaeon. The sequence goes on from JAFMAW010000108.1 coordinate 443, forward strand.
CATCGACCCCATCGAGAAAAAACCCGTAGTCCACTACAAGCCAGGCTCCAAGATATTCTCAATAGCCACCTCAGGGTGTAACTGGCTCTGCCGCTATTGCCAGAACTATGACATCAGCCAACGAAGGAAGGTCGAGGGGATCGCTGCCGGCCCCGAGGAGCTCGTCTCCCAGGCGGTGGCCCATGGCTGCGAAGGTATGGCCTACACTTACAACGAGCCCACGATCTTCATGGAGTACGCCCGGGACGTTGGCAGGGCGGCGCGCTCGGCGGGGCTGTTCAACGTCTTCGTCTCCAACGGCTACGGCACCCCCGAATTAGTCGCCACGATGGATGACTTCCTCGACTGCATCACCGTAGACTTCAAGGGGAGCGGCGAGACGAAGTTCGTCCGCAGCTACATCGGCATACCAGATGCGGAGCCGGTGTTCCAGACGCTCCTCGAGATTAAGAGACGCGGGAGGGTGCACGTCGAAATCACCGACCTGGTCGTCCCGAATGTCGGGGACTCCCTGGTCGCGGCCGAGAAGCTCTGCCGCTGGATCTACGACAACCTTGGCCCTGACACCCCCATCCACTTCCTCCGCTTCCACCCGGACTACAAGATGACTGACTTCCCTTCGACCCCCGTGGAGACGCTCGAGAAGCACGTGTCCGTCGGCAGGAGGGCCGGCCTGAACTACGTCTACGTGGGCAACGTCCCCGGCCACAGGGATGAGAGCAGCTACTGTCCCGGGTGCGGCGCCGTCCTGGTCAAGCGATATGGTTACGAGATACTGGAGTACAACCTGGACGTTCAGAACAGGTGCAGGTCGTGCGGCTGCAAGACTCCCATAATGGGGCCCCTCAGCAGGTCCGCCTCGGAGGACAGGTTCGTCCCCGTAATCAGTTAGGGACCTTTACTTCGAGCTTCTGCTTGACGAACTTCTCGGCGTCAAGGAGCGCCTTGCACCCGTCCGCCGCGGCCGTTATGGCCTGCCTGTAGCGGAAGTCGTGGACGTCTCCCGCGACGAAGACCCCTGGCACGCTGCTCTCGGTCCCGTTGTGGACAGCCAGGTATCCCTTGGGGTCCAGCTCCACTTGCCCTCTGAATATCTCCGTGTTGGGCTCGTAGCCGATGGCGACGAACAGCCCGTCCACCGGCATCTCGGTCTCAGCTCCAGTCTTCAGGTTCTTGACCCTCACCCCTTCGACCTTCGCCTGCCCGATCACCTCGGTGACCGCCGAGTCCCAGACGAAGCTGATCTTCGGGTTCTCCAGCGCCTCCTTCCTCAGGGCGGCGCTGGCCCTGAGCCCGTCCCTCCTGTGAATCACCTGCACCGACGACGCGAACTTGGCCAGGAAGGTCGCTTCCTCCATGGCAGTGTCCCCCCCGCCGACCACCGCCACCCTCTTCCCCCTGAAGAAGAACCCGTCGCAGACTGCGCAGTTCGACACCCCCTTGCCCATCAGCCTCATCTCTGATTGGAGGTCGAGCCTCCTCGGGTTTGCTCCGGTTGCTAAGATGACCGCATGCGCCTTCGTCACACCGCCGCTGGTGTAGACCTCAAACGGGTATGTCTTGAAATTGACCTTGACCACGTCATCCTGGACGAGCCTCGCTCCGAGCCTCTCCGCCTGTGACTTCATCCTAGATATCAGATCGGGCCCGAGGACGGGGTCGGGGAACCCTGGAAAATTCTCCACTTCGCTCGTGAGCATCAGCTGACCGCCGTACTTCGTCCCCATGAACACCAGCGGGTCGAGGTCCGCCCGGCACCCATAGATCGCTGCCGTCAGCCCGGCCGGTCCGGACCCTATGATTACCAGCTTCTCGACGCTCTCCATGTCCGTGGCTTCCGGGCCCCTTCCGCTTCATAAATCTGCCCCCGGCGGCCGCCGGCGCTAGAGGAGTTTCGCTTCTCTCTGGACCGTGTGGAGCTCGTCCGTGAGCTGATTCAGTGCCCTTTCGAGCCTCTTGGTGTATTGCGGGAGGAGCCTGTCGTATACCTCCTTCCTCATCTGACGCAGGTAGTACTGCTGATAGAGGTTCAACTTGTCCTTCGCCGCCCTGTCGACCTCGCGCTCCGTGGTCTGAATCTGGGCCACCACCTCTGAGAACTTCTGACTGGTGGACTTCTGCTTGACCTCATTGAGCCTCTGCAGCGCCCTGTTCCGGAAGGAGTCGAGGCGGCTTCGGACCTCGTCGAAGTAGGCCTTGTCCAGCTCGTTCGGGTCCTTGGCTGCAATCTCAGGCCATAGGCCGTTGACCAGGTTGGTCTTCTCGTCGAACGCCTGTATCATCGTCGAGGCGAGCTCGGTGGACGTCTCCTCTTCCACGGTTTCTGCCTCTTCACCTGAGACCGTGGTCGCCCTGACAACGAACAGGCCTATCAGCAGGAGGATGAACGCGACCGAAGCGAACGGGAGCCCCGAGTCCAGGTACCATCCGAGCGAGAGGCCATATGAGAATGACGCCTGGCCGGTATGCCAGGGGGTGACGGCGCCGAGGCTCACCGGGGTAGACTTGATGGCATTGGCCCCTTGCTTTAGCGTGAGGTTCAACGAGTACGAGCCTATGAACGCCTGGACAGGTGGCGTCTCCGGGATGCTGATCGTCACCTTCCCGCCAGATGTGGAATAGTAGCTCGTCCCCAGGGGGTACCTGTAGGTGAGGGTGAACTCCGTCCCTGTCTGGACTCCGTCAGTCGGGTACCCGACCACGAACGACCTCAGGTCGATGGCCCCTCCTGTGAGGGACATCTTGAACTGATTCTGAAGTACTGGCTCATTGGCAGTTGCAGTCAGTATCGTCACCTGAGTGGAACTGGGCGCCAGGAGCGAGACGTAGAGGTGTGCAAGAGCTACGGTACCCAGGTTCTCGAACTCAATCATGTCGGTGACCTCAGGTGTCCCGTTGGGCGCGATGGTTATCGTCCGCTGCGCGTCGACGACCTTGAGCGGGTTGAAGTCCTGCGCCGCGTTGGTCGACACTGCCCTGACAGAGGCGTTGGCCGTGGTGGGGGTGACATCTGTCAGCTTGGAGTAGTAGGTGTTGTTGGTCCCAAGGATGCTCGCCTTCAGCCCGGAGGGGGGGGACAGGAACGAGGTCTGGACCGGCATCTGGACCACGTTCAGCAGGGTCGCTACCTTGGTGCTTATCGAAGGCGAAGACAGGACGCTCACCAAGAGACTCCCATTCTTCGCGGTCGTGACTACGTTGTTCAAGAGCGCGTTGAGGACGAAACTCGAACTCCCTCCCGCTGGGACTGACCCGCCGCTGCTGACCGTGAACGGTCCTCCTGCCGACGG
>JAFMAW010000109.1:0-229 GCA_029784795.1 Nitrososphaerota archaeon
GAAGGCGTAGGGGCAGCGGGGGGCGAACCTGCATCCGGCCGGCGGCGATATCAGGTCAGGGGGGCTCCCTGGGATGCCTTTGACCACTGTCGTCCCGCTCCCTATGGCGGGGACGGCGCCGAGGAGGGCCTGGGTGTAGGGGTGCTGCGGGTCAGCGATCACCTGCTGGGTGGGCCCGACTTCGACTATCTTCCCGGCGTACATTATGGCCAGCCTGTCGCCGTTCCCG
>JAFMAW010000109.1:239-3722 GCA_029784795.1 Nitrososphaerota archaeon
GGGTGATTAGGATGGTGGTGACCCCGAGCTTGGCCTGCAGCGCCTTCAGGGTCCTCATGGCCCCCGCCTGGACTACGACGTCGAGGGCGGTGGTCGGCTCGTCCGCGATCAGTATGTCCGGGGAAAGACAGAGGGCGAGGGCGATGACCACCCTCTGACGCATCCCGCCGCTGAGCTCGTGGGGGTAAGACTTCGCCCTCGCGGGGTCGATGCTGACGAGCTCGAGGAGCCCCTGGACCTTGGCCCTGGCCTGCTCCTTGGTCTCCTGGCTGTGCTGGACGATGGTCTCGACGATCTGGGACTCGACGGTCTTGACCGGGTCCAGGGTGTTCATCGCCGCCTGGAACACCATGGCGACCTTCTCCCATCGGAACCTCCTCAGGGCGTCGGCGTCCAACGACAGGAGGTCTATCCCCTCGACCTTCACGGAGCCCCCGGTCACCTTCCCCGGTTCGTTCATCCGCAGGAGCGTGAGCGCCAGGGTCGTCTTTCCGCAGCCGGACTCTCCGACCAACCCGAGGAACTCCCCCTTGACCACCTCCAGGGTCACGCCGTCGACGGCCTTCAGGCTCCCCCTGGCCGAGGGGTAGGTGATGACTAGGTCCTCGAACCGGGCGACGGGCTGGGTCATGTCCCCGGAGCCCCCCGCGCTCAAGACCTGACCCTCCCGATGCGCTCGACGCCGTGGGCCAGGAGTATGAATCCGATGCCGAGGACGGCTATCAGCAGGCCGGGGGGGATGAACCACCACCAGGCGCCGATGAGAAGGGCGTTCCTGCTCAGGGCGAAGTAGAGCATCGTCCCCAGGCTCAGGTTGGTCACCGCGCCGAGCCCGATGTAGTCTAGCCCTGCCTCGATCACCACCGCGGTCACGGCGGCATAGACCCCGTACAGCACCACCAGGGGGAGCATGTTGGGGAGGAGGACGGTCAGCATTATCTGCGAGTCGCTCATCCCTGAGAGCTTGGCCGCGTCGACGAAGGGCCTGGTCTTGAGGGTGAGGGTCTGGGACCGTATCACCCTGGCCATGGATGGCCACGAGAGGAAGCCTATGACCCCGATGACGAGGATGACGTTGGCGGGGAAGACCGAGGCGATGACCAGCAGGAGAGGGAGGAGGGGGAGGACCAGCACCACGTCGGTGAACCGCATCAGCCCCTCCCCGGTCCGGCCGCCGTGGTAGCCGGAGAGGAGCCCGATCCCGGTGCCTATCACCGTGGCTATGGCCCCGGCGAAGACGCCTATGATGAACGACCCCCTGGCCGCCCAGATCAGCTGGCTGAACAGGTCCTCGCCGATGTCGTCCGTCACAAGCAGGTGGGCGAAGGACGGGGGGGCGTAGGCGACGGGGAACTGCCTGGTCGGCGAATAGGGGGCGATCCACTGGGCGAAGAACACGACGATCACGAAGGCGGCGGTGATCGCGAAGCCTATCTTCCCGGACCAGTTCCCCGTTATCACCCCGAGGTCCTTCCAGCGCCGTACGAGGAACTTCTTTACGTCGACCACTCCGATCAATACTCCACTCGTGGGTCCAGGTACAGGTAGGCTATGTCGGCGACCAGGTTCGCCAGTATCACCATGATGGCGGTGACGAAGAAGACCCCCTCTATGACGGGATAGTCACGGACCAGGGCGGACTGCTCGATCAGGAACCCCATGCCTGGGTACGAATAGATGATCTCCACGAGGTAGGCCCCGGCGAGGATGTTCCCGAAGCTGAGGGCGAGGTTGGTTATGCTCGGGAGCAGGGCGTTGCGGGCCGCGTGGCCTAGGACCAGGGTCCTCTGCTTCAGCCCCCTGGCCTTGGCGGCCATCACGAAGTCCTCCTCCAGGATGTTGACCATGTTGTTGCGCATGACCAGGGCCTGCAGGGGCATGTTGAGGATCACCAGGGTCAGTATGGGCAGGAAGGAGTGCCCCAGGATGTTGAACACCTGGGACAGGTCGAGGGTCGTGGCCCCGCCGCTGGTCGAGAGGGACGGGGGGAAGATCTTCAGCTGTATCGCGAAGACGTAGATGAGGATGGTGGCGAGCCAGTAGCTCGGGACGCCCCACATGATGTTCGAGACGCCGAACATGGCGTTGTCCGCCTTCGACCCCCGGTGCCAGGCCAGCCAGGAACCCAGCAGGACCCCGAGGGGCCACGAGATGAGCTGCGACGCCCCGACGAGGAGGAGGGTCCATGGCAGGGCGGCGGAGATCAGCGTCCAGACGGGGAGGGGGTAGTGGGCGAAGGAGATCCCGAAGTTCGGGGGGAAGGTGAGGAAGGTGTCAGCCAGGTAGGTCTCGAACTGCCTCCAGAGGGGCTGGGTCAGCCCCAGCTGCTGCAGCAGCTGCTGGCGCTGCAGCGGGAGGAGGTCCGAGGACGCGATGACGCTGACTATGTTCCCCGGCTCGAGCCTTGGGATGATGAAGTTGATGAGGTAGGCGACGAAGAAAGCGAGTATCGAGACAAGTATGCGCTGGCGGAGGTAGGAGCCGCGGACCCGGCTAGGAAGTCGGAAAGGAGATCTTAACTTAATCCCCCTTTTCGCGGCATTTGTGAGTTATATCTCTCTTTCCCGCGACGCGCCAAGAAACGCCATGTTTCAGCCGACCGGACGGCCCGGTTGACGGAGCGAAGAGAGGGACGACGCGCGGCTATGGGACGCTGCTGATCTCGGTCGGGTCCCCCTTGCGGCTTATCAGGCGCCCGCCGTCTACGATGACGTAGCTCCCAGTAATGAAAGAGTTGTCGTCCGAAGCAAGGAAGGCGATGGCCTTCGCCACCTCTTCCCTCCTCCCCATCCTGCCCAGGAGCGGCGCCGCCCTCTGGTCCAGGGACGCGGGGACGTCCCCTTCCTTGATGTAGATCGGGCCCGGGAGGACGGACAGGACCTGGATGCCGAACTTCCCAAGGTCAGACGCCATGCTCTTCATCATGGAGATGACGCCCCCCTTGGTCGACACGTAGGCGAAGGAATCCTGGAGAGGGAAGAGAGCCTGGATGGCGCCTATCAGGATTATCTTCCCCCTGACGTGGTCCGCGACCATCTTCTTGGCCACCCCCTGGCACAGGAGGAAGGGGGAGGTCATGTTGAGCTGGACCATCCTCTTCCACTCCTCGAAGGGGATGTCGAGGACGCTGTAGCGGCTGTCCCTCGAGGCGTTGCTCACCAGTATGTCCACGGTCCCGTGGTTCGAGGCGAACCACCCCAGGAACCTCTGGACGTCCTCGAGGTCCTCGAGGTGCTCGACGAGGCGGAGGTTCTGGCGCGCCCGGGCGGCGTCCACGGCGACCGTCTGCTTCGCGATCATCGCCGTGTCGGCCGACTCGATGGCGACGCCGGCGGCGAAGAGCGCGAGGTCGCCAAGCGCTGCCGCGATCTCCTGGGGGCCCGCCTCGCCAACCAGCGCCGGCATGATGAGCGAGGCCCCCAGGAGCCACACGAGGCCGATTGCCAGGTAGCCGAGCGGAATGAGCAGCGGCCGCGTCGGGTA
>JAFMAW010000010.1 GCA_029784795.1 Nitrososphaerota archaeon
AATTACCAATAAGTTTATCACCTAACAATAAATTATTGATAAGATTCAAAATAGCTAAATAAATTCAAGGACAAATAACTGGTGATACAGACAAACAAGTTAAAGTAATCTTATGGAGAGAATTAGTCAGTATAACAAGATTACTCAATGTCGAATTCTTAATATCAACAATTCCGTTGAGTCATCCAATGTCTGCCCAGATAGGCTTGAAACTTGTCGTCAAGACTGTCATGATAACCCTTCTGATTGTTCCTATTGGGGACTTGTTCCTTCGGGCAACCATTCCCCAACTTAGCGTCCTTCCTGAGCCTCTCAGCCCAATCTTTCTGTCGATTTTTTTGATTGGTGACGCTGTCCTTCTCACGGCCTACGCCTACAAGGGATGAAATCACCTGACTATGAAGCGGAACCCCTTGCTCGCTTCGAAGGAGTTAAAAGGAAAGGACGTATCTGAACTGTATAATCATGAAAGCGGGCTACGAAGAACTGAAGGGCGAGGTTCGCCAAATGAAGAAACGGATAACCGCCTTGGAACGGGCATTTGACGCTATCGCCACCAGGGAAGACGTTCAGGCCATCGAGGAAGGACGCTCGGATCTGAAAGAAGGAAGGACCGTATCGCTAGCTGAAACCAAGAACTCGTTCAGTTGAAGTACGAGGTAAGGCTCTCCAAGAGGGCGGTCAGGGAGCTGGGAACGTTGGACCAAATCATGAAGAAGAGGATTCTGTCGAGACTGGAGGAGCTGGGCGAGGACCCGTTTCCGAGGGGTGCAGTGAAACTCCAGGGAAGGGATAACATCCATCGAGTCAGGGTCGGGGATTATCGCGTCCTGTACGAAGTCCTGTCAACCGAAAGGCTCGTGCTCGTCGACAAGATAGACCACCGCAGCGGGGTCTACGGGCCCTAACCTCTACGAGGTCGTCCTGACAGACCGCGGTTCGATCAGTTGATGGGGTACGCGAGGACGGACAAGTCCGGCCGACCCCACGATTGGTTGACGGGCCACACCGGGCTCCGTTCTGCGCCAGACGAGTTCCACGGTCAACAAATGCTAATTTCCCAGGGCCTATACGCCACCTTTTAGCGTCGGAAAGGTCCCTATCCAACACGAGCCCGCAGACTTCGCAGACATAGACTCGTTCAGACAGGGGCATCTCTGCCTTGACGTTGCCACATCCGGAACACCTCTTGGTGGATGGGAAGTTCCTTGGTGCTATCACCAACTTGCTTCCATACCACTTCGTCTTGTATCCCAGTTGCCGCCCTAGTTCGGCTGGTGCTCCGTTAAGGATGGCACCAGCGAGGCGGTGGTTCTTTGTCAGGTTCTGGACCGCCAAGTCTTCGATGACGACGACTGACTTGGCTCTCGCCAGCCATGCCGCCGTCTTGTGCAGTCCGTCATTCCGGGCGTCGCCTGTGCTTTCCGGCACGATGACCTGCCAGGTGCCTATAGGTCGCAAAACTTGCCCCGCAAGCCCTACACGCGGAGGGGGTGACGCTAGCAGACATCAGCGGCTGAAAGAGACTCGGAGCCTGATTGAAGCCGACGTCGAAAGATGAGCTTCTTCTGCAGGGACATGGTCGAAGCTGATATCGTCCCAAGAAGGGCGCCTGGCTAGACTTATCTGGCCGAAGTCTGACGTTTCGAGCATGATCCTGATTGAAAAATCCGTCTACTCCCCTCCCGAGCCCTCCGACGGAAAGCGGGTCCTCGTCATGACGCTCTGGCCCAGGGGGATATCCAAGGACAGGGTCGACGTCTGGATGAAGGAGCTGGGCACCCCAAGGGACCTCATCAAGCGGTACAAGTCAGGGAAGGCGACGTGGGGCGAGTTCAAGGCGGAGTACAGGAAGTCGTTGAAGGGGAAGGAGGGGGCCCTGCGCGAGCTGGCGAAGGAGTCGAAGGAGGGGACCATAACGCTCCTCTGCACGGAGAGGGACCCCTCGACCTGCCACAGGTCCGTCCTCAGGGAAGAGATAGAGAAGTACGCCTGATTCCAGGTCGATGCTCTGAGAGGGTGCGGCCTCCTGGATTATCAGCATTCGGGCACGAATCTTTGCCGGCATAGGGGCGGGAGGGGTATCCGCGTCCGAATCCCTGCAGAAGGCGCCCGCCTGTTAGTCGCCGCAAGAATGGCGACTCCCAAGAGCCCGACGGCCAGCGCAATGGCGCCCGCGACTACCAGTGGAACCACGGAGTGGGAAGACTACAACGCTGCAAATGGACTGGCCTTCTCCGGTACGGGGGTCCACGACTGCGGCCACATCTACCCGCTAGGGAGCCAGCTATAGTGTCGAATACTGGTCTGAGTTGACCACTGGTGGTACTTGCTACACCAATATGACCACGAACTTCAGTACAAACACGCTGTGCAGCTACGCGTTCCCGAAGGCGTCCGGAGGGACATACACAAATGAAAGCGTTTGGAGTCCCGGGTCGTCCAGCACCAAGTGCGATCCTTATTCTCCAGGGTGCATCTGCCTGGCATGCGTCCAAGCTTACGTGCCGTAGGTGCCGGTGAGTCCTCGATGCGTCCCAGAAGCACCGCTTCCAGTAGGAACGTGTTTGCACCGAAGCTCACAGCCGAGAGCTATCGCATCTAGCTCACAGTCGTTTGTTTGCGGATCTCTGTCCATTCGTGCCCGCAATGCTTGCAATGATACGAATACCCAAACTCTTTCGTGTCGACTATCGTAGTTACAGCTGTATCCAATACCGTCATCGGCACGATTTCTCCAAAGCTCCCCCCGCTCTGCAGATGCCCGCGAGGCACTTCAGTTACCACCCTTTCCTTCGCCTCCGATTCGAGTTTCTTGTCGACTAGCTTTATCGAAAACCTCTTGCCACAGGAGGGGCAGTGGCGAAAGAAGTCGCTAGCGCTGGCCAACGGATCGTAGAGATGGCCTCGATATTTTAGAGTTTAGGGAGAGTCTGCATGGCGTTGCATCAGTGATGCCGTTGACCGTGCTGACGCGGAACTGTCCAGGCCTGGAAGTGGCTTCGTTTGACACCACAGGCATGGTGTCTGGCGAGCGGCGAGACAGAGGGACAGTCCGGACGCCATCCAGGGGGAGGGCTTATCACCCTGCTCAAGAAAATGAAGGATGACGGCCTCGTCGAGATCGCGGCAATCAAGAAGAGGGGGCCCGTCACGGCCATCGATTGCAGGCTGCCAATGGAAGGGAAGAGGTCGCTGACATGCGACCACGCCACGATTGGCAAAGACGAGTCCTCAAATAGCGAGCCGGTTGGCGACCGCCCAGATGAAAGCGCTCAACTGGGCGGCGGCCCTGGCCTCGTGGACGTTCGGCGTCGTGGGCCTGTTCGGGTGGTTCATCCAAAGCGCGGCCGCATCGACGACCGCCGCTTCCTCGACCCGAGGGGAGCTGCTCTCCTCCGCCGACCTCCTCCTCGCGGTCGGAGCCGCAGGGATGGCGCTGAACTTGGTCTTCCTGGTCCGCGGAGAGCGCGAAGCCAGGCGCGAGGAGGAGCGATGACCCCCCGAGGGAGGGCGGCGCCTGCAGGCCCGGCGGACGACACGAGGCGGCAAGGCGTAACGCCCGCGTTCGTGCGCGTTCGCAGAGGCGTCGGCGTATCCACGGTGGTCGCGGTCGAGCTGATGGTCCTGGCAGTCGCCGGGATCGCTGCCGCGATATACGAGTCGGGCGTGGAGACATACTGGTGCGGAACCCAGCAGCCCATAATCAACGGGACGCTGGTGCTCGCGTGCGCCATCACCCAGCGGGTAGAGGGGACTTTCCTCGTCCTCGGGGTGGGGGGCATCCTCGCGTCGCTCTTTGCCTGGGTCATGCGCAAGCTGCTTACCATGACCTAGCCCGCGCCTGGAGCGCCCACGGCCGAACGCGTCGCAGCAGCCCAGCCATAGGCAGGCCGGGCCGGAGAACGGACGGCGGACCGCCGGCGCAGGGGCGATGCGGGGACAGCGGACGCGGCTCTCCTGAAACCCTTTAATGGAGTTAGGCGAGAGCGGCGAACAGACTTGTCAGGCGAAGGGGTCCCAGAGAGCCAAGACGTCGAGGCGCTTAGGCAGAAGAGCATCGCGGCCGCCGAGGAGGCCATCCGTCAGGCCTCGTCCCGCCCGGACCTCCACCTAGTGCAGGCGATACAGGCGCTGGATGACACGGACAAGTACCTGAACATCACAGCCACCAGGGCCTCGGAGTGGTACGGGCTGCACTTCCCCGAGCTGACCCAGATGGTCCAGGACAACGTCGCGCTTTGCAAGATGATATCGGAGATCGGCGGGAGAGGGTCGTACTCCGCCGAGGCCCTCGCCGGGAGGGGGTTCACCGACAAGAAGGTCGCGGCCATCATGGAGGCCAGGGACAGGTCCAAGGGCGGGGAGATCTCGGAGGGCGACCTAGCGAAGGTGAAGTCGCTCGGGGCCCTCGCTGTCCAGCTGAGCGCGCTGAGGGGGGTCCTGAACGACTACGTGGAGTCCCAGATGAAGAGGGTGGCCCCCAACGTGGCTGAGGTAGCCGGCGCGACCATCGGCGCCCGACTGATGGCGAAGGCGGGAGGCCTCGACAGGCTGGCGATGCTCCCTGCGAGCACGATCCAGATCCTTGGCGCGGAGAAGGCGCTCTTCAGGTCCCTGAGGACCGGGGCCAGGCCCCCCAAGCACGGGATCCTGTTCCAGCATCAGGCCGTCCACACGGCCCCCAAGTGGCAGAGGGGGAAGATAGCGAGGACCCTGGCCAACAAGATAGCCATAGCAGCCAGGGTGGACCGATACCGCGGCTCTGAGGACGCCAGCATCAAGGCCGGACTAGACAAGAGGCTGGAGGGGATCAAGGAGAGATACAAGGAGCCTCCCCAGCGGAGGCCGGAGAGGAGGGACGGGCCGAGGAGGGAAGGCAGGCCTCCACGGCGAGACAAGTTCAGAAGGCGTTGACCAGGCTCCTCAGGGAGGAGAGGTTTGGGAGGACCGCGCTGCTCACCCAGAACCTGGTCCCAGGGAAGAGGGTCTACAACGAGGACCTCCTGCAGAGAGGGGGCGCCGAGTTCAGGACATGGGACCCATTCAGGAGCAAGCTGGCCGCGGCCATGATCAAGGGGCTCCCGGGCGCTATCGTGGGCGAGGGGGCCAAGGTGCTTTACCTCGGGGCGTCCACGGGGACCACCGTCTCGCACGTGTCCGACCTCGTCGGCCCCGGAGGCCTGGTGGTCGGGGTCGAGTTCTCACCCAGGGTCGCCAGGGAGTTCGTCGAGCGCGTCGCCAGGGAGAGGAGGAACGTGATCCCCTTCGTCGCCGACGCGAGGGACCCTTCGAAGTACTCCGTGGCGAAGGTGGACGTGGTCTACTGCGACATAGCCCAGCCGGACCAGACCGAGATCGCAATCGCCAACTGCAGGGCCATGCTCAGACCCGGGGGGGTCCTCCTCCTGGTGGTGAAGTCCAGGAGCATAGACGTCCTCAAGGACCCGGCGAGGGTGTTCGTGGAGGAGAAGAAGAAGCTCGAGTCCGGCGGCTTCGAGGTGAAAGAGCTGGTTGAGCTGAGCCCCTTCGAGAAGGACCACGCTCTGATCTACGCGACCATGCGTAGCTAACCCCGCTTCACTTCGCGAGCAGCAGCTGCCCGTACCCAGGCCCCGCGGGACCTCAGGCTCCCGGCGAGGGCCTTGACTAGGCGGTCGAGGAGAAGGTCAGGGGCCACCCCCTCGACCACGATGCCGACCTTCGATGGGGCGTGCGAAGCTGGCAGCGGCTCATGGCCTTGCGGCGGCCGCTTCGGTGAGCTTCGTCTGCCCGAGCTCGGGGTACCGCGCCCAGGTCTTCCAGCTCTTCCGGACGTAGTCGGGGAGCCGCCCTTTCTTCGCCACGAGGTCTGCGAAGAAGGCTTTCGTGACCGGGTCCGACGGGTAACCGGAGCCGAAGTCCCCGTGCTTGTCCCTGAGCTCCGCCACCGCCGCATCCCGCTTCACCTTGGCGACGATGGAAGCGGCCGAGACGACAGGATAGTCGCGGTCTGCCTTGTGGTACGCCACCACCGAGCACTTCCGGCCCAGGTTGTCGATGACGTCCCCGGCGAACCTCCCCGGGATGACGTCAGAAGCGTCGACTGTGACCCGCTGCGCCCCGAGCCCGTCTATCACGCGCGCGAAGTAGACGGCCTCCAGATAGTTCAGCTTCCGGAGCCTGCGCCCGGACGCCACGGTCTCGTCTATCTCCCGCGGGTGTATCATCTCCCACCTCACCATTTCTGCCGCCTCGAGTATCTCTGGGCATAGCGCCGCCCGGCGTCCGGGGGTGAGCTTCTTCGAGTCCCTGACACCGAGGCGCTTCAGCTTCCTCATGCCTGACGCGTCCACCGAGACCCCCGCCACCACCAGCGGCCCGAGCAGGCACCCCCTCCCCGCCTCGTCCACGCCGCCGACAAGCCTCGTTCGCATCAGACCTTGGGTCCCCCTGCGGCCGCCAGCAGGACCGACGCGAGGCTGTCTATCGCATCGTCCCTGTTCTCCACCGTGAGCGGGAACACCTGTTCGGCGGCGGCCCGCAGCTCGGCGAGCAGGTCGTCCTCGAGCCTTTCGTGTACCACGGCGAGGATCGGCTTCCCCGAGGCGACGCACCCCCTGACCGCCCTCCGGAAGTCTGGGCTGACGAGCTCCATCGGCCCGACCTCGTCGATCACGATCAGCTCCGAGTCCGCCGCTGCCGCTTCGAGCCCCGCCGCGCCCACGGACGCCAGGTCCGAGAGATTGACCCTGTATCTCCCGACCCGGGGGCCGAACTTTGAATCCACCGACGCGAGCACGCCCGTCCTCCCGCTGGTGAGGTCGGTCACACCGAACCCCGTCCTGGCGCCCCCCGACCTGACCTCCGAAGCGGTGCACCCGCCCACTATCACCCCGGCGCTCTTCAGCCTCCGGACCACCTTGGAGACGACGGTGGACTTGCCCACCCCCGGCGGGCCGGTGACCAGGTAGATCTTTGACAACCACTGTCCTCCCTCGCCGGGCTACATGAAGTTAGCAGCCTGCCGGAATCGTTTAACACCTGGCGCGCCGCGCCCGGCCCATTGAAGTTCGTCCGCCACGTCGAGGGCAAGACCACCCTCTTCGTCCCCCAGGCGAGCGTCACGGTTGACCCGCCTCCCACGTCGCCGGTCTTCTTCAACCCGGCGGCCGCCCTCAACAGAGACATCACAGTGGCCCTGGCGGCTGCAGGGGGCGGCCGCACGTTCTGCGACTCCATGGCGGGGGTGGGGGGGCGTGGGGTGCGGGTGGCCAAGGAGGTGGAAGGGGTGTCGTCGGTGACCCTGGTAGACTTCAACGAGCCCGCGCTCCGGGCTGGGGAGAGGTCCGCCAGGCTGAACAGGGTCGCCGGGAGGTGCTCCTTCGAGCTTTCGGAGACCAACGCTTTCCTGGCTTCGCGGTTCGGGAGGGACCAGAGGTTCGACTACGTCGACGTGGACCCGTTCGGAACGCCGATCAGGCACATCCAGGCCGCCCTGGCGGCGACGTCGGACGGCGGGGTGCTGTCGCTCACCGCCACCGACACCGCTGTGCTCTGCGGGGTGCAGGAGGGGACCTGCAGGAGGAGGTACGGCGGCTCCCCGCTCAACAACCACTTCCACCACGAGACCGGGATCAGGGTGCTCCTGGGGGCTGTGGCCAGGCTGGGCGCCATGCTGGACATAGGGGCCGAGCCCGTGGCAGCCCACTCGACGAGGCACTACCTGAGGGTCTTCGTCCGGGTCAGGGCCGGGGCGTCCAGAGCTGACGCAGCGCTGAAGGGCGTCGGCAGCGTCTCCTGGTGCCACCACTGCGGCGAGGCTTCGAGCGGCGTCGTCCCCTCGCCCGTGTGCCCACGCTGCGGGAAGAAGGCGAAGGTGGCAGGGCCGCTCTGGGTCGGGAAGGTCACCGAGGAGGAGACCGTGCGCGCGGCGGCCAGGGCGGCGCAGGAGAAGGGGCTTGCCAGGGCCGCGACCATGCTCGGGTCCCTGGTCGGGGTCGACGGGTTCCCCCCGTGGAGCTTCAGCCTCGAGCGGGTCTGTTCCGCCCTGAAAGTGGCGTCTGCCCCCGAGGACAGGGTGTACAGGGCCCTTGCGCAGTCCGGGCGCAGGGTCGCGCGGACGCCGTTCGAGAAGACAGGGCTGAAGACGGACGCAGGCTATGCTGAGGTGGTGGAGGCGGTCAGGACGGCGGCGCGCTCAGGCATCTGAGGACCCGCGTCACACCTGCGGCCCTTCGCACAGATAGTACAGCTCTGAGGCCGCGTTCCTGCTGGCCGCGGGCTTGATCACCCTGACCGACCTGAACATCCTGCGGAACTCTCCCCGGACCTCCTGTGACCGCTCCCCCTCGAAGAGCTTGCAGTAGACGCGGCCTCCGCCCTTGAGGAGGGTCCGGGACAGCTCGAGGACCCGCAGAGTCATGTCGATCTGCCTCGTCTGGTCCAGCTCCCAGACCCCTGTGACCGAGGGGGCGAGGTCGGAGAGGACGACGTCTGCCTTCCCCCCCAGGGCCTGGGACACCTTCTCGGCCACAGCGGGGTCGTGCACGTCCATCTTGATGGCCACGACGTTCTTCTCCTTCAGCCGGATCGGGTCCAAGTCCACCCCCACCACTAGCCCGTCCTCCCCGACGAGGAAGGACGCCACCTGGAGCCACCCCCCCGGGGCTGCGCCGAAGTCGGCGACCCTGTCCCCGAGCCGGATGAACCCGTAGCGCTCGTTGGCTTCGATCAGCTTGAAGGCGGCCCTGCTCTTGTACCCCTGTTCCCTGGCAAGGCGCCGGTAGAGGTCCCGGCGCGCCTCGTTCAGCCTCATCTCTTCGAGAGCTCTGGGGGGTTGAACGCTGCCGGGAGGAGGGATTTGGCGGTCGCGTCTGCGGAGAAGCCGTCGACCCCGCGCATCATCACCGCCATCTCAGGGTTGAACTCGACCATGACCTGCCTGCATGCGCCGCAGGGCCTGGTGAACTGCTCGGACTTGCCGACCACGGCGATGGCCAGGATCTTCCTCGCCCCCTCCGAGACGGCTTTGAACATCGCCGTCCTCTCGGCGCAGCAGGAGAGGCCATAGGACGCGTTCTCGACGTTCGCGCCCGTGTAGACCGCCCCGCCCTCCGTCAGGACCGCTGCCCCTATCTTGACCCCGGAGTATGGCGAATAGGCGCGCTCGCGCGCCTTCCTGGCCGCGTCCACTAGCCCTGACGTGTCCACCCCTGTCATGGTCTGGGCCTACCTGGCCGGGGCCGGTTCGGCGCTCGGCGCCCCGGTCCGCGAAGCCATGGCTTCCTGGATCACCCAGGGCCCTATCCAGGGGCAGATGTACGGGCTGACCTCCCCCTCGACGGAGCACTTCGGCTCGTACTGGCAGACGATGCATGGCGCCTTCTCGATGGAGGCCATGTCAGTCGGGAAGCGAAGCGGGGTCAACTTATATGTCCAGCGCCCGTCTTCGAGGACCTTCACCCTCCCTATCAGCCCCCTCCTCTCGAGCCTTATGGCGAGCCTGGACCCGTCCCTGCTGGTCAGGCCGAGCTCCTTCCATATCTCGCTCTGCAGTACGCCGTCCCGCCCGCGTTCCACCACGAGCTTGTAGACCCTGGAAGTGAGGTCCACCAGCTCCTCTTCGGTCCTCTCCACAGGCTTCTCTGGCTCCGCTTCCTTCTTCTGGCGACCCCTTGTCTGCCTCTTGGGGCTGTCCTTGGCTGTCTGCTTCTTCTGTTTCATTTTGACTGCATGAACTCCTGTCTTATCACGTAGTTGTCGAGTATCTCCCTGCACCGGTTCCTGACGGTCACCTCTGTCACCTCGGCGAACTCAGCCACCTCCCTCTGCGGCAGGTGCTCCCCCACCATGACCGAGGACAGGTAGACGTAAGCGGCCGCGAGCCCCGCAGGGGCCTTGCCGCTGGAGATCCGCGAGTCGCTCGTCTTGCGGGACAGTGTCAGCGCCAGGCGCTCGACCCTTGCGTCGATCTTGGCGATGTTGACTAACTTTGAGATGTACTTCTCAACCGACGGCGGAGGGACGTACTCCTTCTCGACCTCCTTCAGGACCAGGCGGAAGTAGCGCGCGACGCTCCCCTTCTCCATCCCCGAGGCCCTGGCCACCTCCTTGAGGGTGCGCGACACCCCGCACTTCCTGCACGCCAGGTACACCGTCGCCGCCGTCATCCCGAGTATCGACTTGCTCTTGGCCACCTTCTTCTTGGCCGAGGTCCGGTAGATCTGGGCCGCCGTCTCGGCAACGTTGTCCGGCAGGTTCAGCGCGTCGCAGAGCTCGCTGATCTTCGAAAGGACGTTCGAGAGCCCCCTCTCCTCGCTGTTTATCGTCCTGGACCTGCTCTGCCACTTCCTCATCTTCTCCACGGTCGCCCTCATGGTCGGGTCGAGGTACTTGCCGTGGGAGTCGCGCATGGTCCTCCCGATCTCGGTGGTGAGCCCGAAGTCGTGGAGCGCCAGGGTCGTCGGGGCGCCCACCCTCACCCGCTTGTTCTTGTCCTCCAGGTCCATGGCCTTCCATTCTGGGCCGGAGTCGGCCGGAGCCAGGGTGACATAGCCGCAGGTCGGACAGACCTGCTCCCCCTTCTCTGAGTCGCCGATCAGCCTGTTGCCGCAGACAGGGCAGGAGTTCCTGAAGCCCTCGTCCCGGCTCGCGCCCCAGATGCTCATGAGTTCACTCCGCGAACGCCGGCTCCCCCGGCCTTCCCGCGCGGCTGCTGGCTGGGACCACCGACGCGTAGGGGGACTTCACGGGGCCGATCAGCTCGCCTATCCTCCCCAACTTCCTCTTGCCTTCGTCGAACAGAAAAACGCCCGGCCTGACCTCCTTCGTCAGGCGGACGACGAGCCTGCCACTCTTGGCCCTATGGATGACTGTGCCCACCTGATGCAAGTGAAGCGAAGGCCCGACTTCTTGCCTTTAAACGTTGAGGGGCTGATTATTTTTTGCGGGGCTGCTGCGCCTGCCCCTGGCGCCTCTGGGCGATCCCTCTGACTGTCGCCAGCTCCTTCGCGACCTTCAGCAGCAGCGCCTGCTTCGGCCCCGACTTCACGATCGACACGTACCCCGACTCCCTGGCGGGCCTGGAAGGATAGCGCGCCGCCAGGGGCTGAGGCTGGAGGTTGAGCCGCCTGCACGCTTCTTCGAGCTCAACGAGGACCGGAGCCCTGGTAGCCGAGCTCAGCGGGACCCTGCGCCCCGCCTTTCGCTTGAGCTCAGAGTCGAAGTATTCCAGCCAGAATATGTAGCGGTCGTACTCTTTCATTTCTTCGACAGGAGGACGGCGTTCACCACACCGTCGGCTGTCGGGCGCGACGTGACCACGGCCTCGCCGGCCTCGGTGTCGAGGACCGCGCCCCTGGTGATCACCCCCCGCCTCTCATAGTCCCTGTTGGCAGGGCTCTTCTTTACCCTCAGTATCTTGGACTTCGTCGACTTCCCCGAGCTGTCGGAGACGTTCGCGCTGTCCGCGAATATCACACCGGTGGAGATGGACCCTCCGCGACGCCGGCTCGCCCTCGTCGATGCTTCGCCCACCAGAGGCTCGATGGCGTACCCGTCCTTTTCGTAGGCCCTTCTCCCCCTGTGGGGCCTTGACCTGCCTCCGGTCGACTTCCGCTTGGTGAGGTTCTCGATGGGGCGCGTCATCGCTTCCTGATGGGCGCCCTCGCGGGCCTCATGTTAAGCATATCGGAGCAGGTCGGCCCGGACCGGAGGGCGGCTACCTCAGCGTCAGGGTCCGGCTCTCGAGCTGCCTCTTCATGGTCGGGACGTCGTTGCTCAGTCCGAAGTACTCGGCGAACCTGGCCGTGGTCTTGTACGCCTTGCTCCTCCCCTGCCTCTCCCCGAGGATGAACCCGACCCCCTCGAGCTCCTTCAGGTGCTGGTAGACGGTGGAGCTCCGCCTGAGGACCAGCTCGGACGAGGTGATCGGCTGGAAGAAGGCGATGAAAGACAGGGTCCGGAGCGCGGCCTTGGACAGGAGGGGCCGCGTGGCGAACTTCCTGGCGGTCTGGGTGTACTTCGCCTTCAGCTGCATGGCGAACCTCGGCCCCGAATACTCCACCACCTCCACCGCCTGGAACGCGCCGTTGACCGCCCTGGCTATCTCTCTGGCTATCGCAGCAGCCTTCCGCTCGGACGCGGTCCCGGCCACCCGGGCGATGTCCTCCACCGATATGGGCCTCCCAGCCGCGTAGAGGGCAGCCTCGACCTTGGCGACCATCTCCTTGGGGTGCTCCCCGGCCGCGTCTTCGCTACTCAAGCTGGCCCACCGACACCACCAGCGCGTCCTGGTCGGACTCCTCCTGGTTGATCACCACCTCGCCGTCGTTGGCCGCGAACAGGAGGAGGATGAAGACGCGGGCGGCGTCGAGTGGAGGGAGCCCCTTGAGGAGCTCCGAGAGGAGCGCCTTCCCGGTCGCCCTCAGCCTCTCGACGAGGATCTTCCTGAACTCTGACAGGAGGACCTGCAGCGAAACGACGTAGTTCTCGAAGTCCGGGGGCTGGAGGTCGGCGATGGCGAGCGGGTTCTGCTCTTCCCCCTCGTCCCTGACGACTATGTCCTGCAGGATGCGGCCGAGCTCGTCGAAGAGCTCGTCTATGTTGGTGGAGTAGATTTCGTATCTGAAGGGCATGACTATGATCTGCGGAGGCTCCGAGGAGCCGACCAGCCTGTGCTGCATCCTGAGCTTCTCGAACAGGAACAGCGTCTCCACCTTGAGCCTGTAGATCGTAGCCGAGGAGAGGGCCGCGGTCCCCGCCGCGCGCATGTCGATGAGGTCGGTCTGGGAGATGGCCTTCAGGAACATGTCCAGGAGCTCGGAGAGGTTGATCTCCCATGGGCTCTTGCGCTTTGCCAGGGAGGGGTCGATGAGGACGTTGAGCGGCGGGCGCCCCAGGACGGAGGAGCTAGGCACTCCTCGGCACCTCGGCGGGCTTGTAGTGGACCACCCTCGAGACCCCACCCGCTGAGTAGACCCCGTAGGTCATGTCGCTCTCCGCCACGAAGACGTCTCTGAGCGTGATGGCGATTATCTGGGCCTCGGCGGACTTCTCCTTCAGGAACTTCGCCAGGCTGCTCGAGTTGACCGCGTCCAGCGGCGCGTCAATCTCGTCGAAGAGGTAGAACGGGTGCGTCTGGACGGCCTGCATCGCGAGTATCAGGGACACTCCCGTCACAGCCCTCTGCCCTCCGCTGTGCTGGGACGACTCGCGGAGCCCGTTCCCGAAGTCGGCGCGCATGAATATCCCCCCGGCGAATATCTCGTCAGGCTTTTCGAGGTCGAGCTGGGCCGTCCCCCCTGTCAGCTTGGCGAAGATGGAGCTGAACTCGTTCCCGACCCTGTCGAAGGCGGACACGAACACCTTCCTCTTCTCGGCCTCCACGCTCTCGATGAATGTAATGATCGAGTTCCGCTCCCCCTCCAGCTCGTTGTGCCTGACGGAGAGGTTCTTGTAGCTCAGGTACATCTCGGTGTACTGCCTGTCCGCCCCCCTGTTCACCGAGCCGGAAGCCGCCTGGTACTCCTGCTGGAGGTCTGCCAGGAGGGACTCGCAGGACTCGAAGTATTCGAGCTCTTCCGAGTAGCCGAGCATCCTCAGGCTCCCGAGCGCCTCCTCTATCCTCTCCTGGGTCGTCGACGCCTGCCCTGCGATGGCGAACAGGTCCTTCTGGTGCGCCGACACAGACCTGGACACGCTGTCCCTCTCCTCCTTCAGGCGCTTCCCCTTCGCGTCGAACTCGTCCAGGACGGGCTGGCTCCTCTTCGACGACTCCATGAGCTTCGAAATCTGGTCCTCGTAGGACTTCTTCTGCTCGGCGAGCTCCCTGATCCTGCGAGGCGCTTCCCGAACGAACTGCTTGTTCGACTGGAGGTCCTCCGTCGCGTTGGCCAGGTCCAGCTGGTTCTCCTCCAGGGCCCGCAGGAGCACGTTCTCCAGGTTCGCCTTCTCCCTGGTCAGGGTGAGGCTGATGTCCTGGATGCGGTTCCTGATGGCGTCTATCTCGTCTGAGACGGACTTCTTCGTCGCGTCGAGCTCGGCGAGGTGCCCCTCAAGCCCCAGCGCCTGCGAGTCGGCGACCACCTGCTGCAGGGAGGCGATGCCCTTGGCTACGGACTCTTTCCTCTCGACGTTCACCCTGAGCTTCTCCTCCAGGCGCGCGACGACGCTGGCCTGCTTCTGGTACTCGGCGTTCATCGTCTTGAATATGCTGCTGTATCTCTTGGCCATCCTGGTGATGGTGGTCGCCTCGGCCTTCAGGCTGGTGGTGGTCACGATTTTCTTGATACGCTCCTTCATCATCGAGCGCGAACCAGACTCCAGCGAGCTGAGCTGTGACCTCCTCCTGTCGATGGCCCCCTTGAGGGCGCCGACGGCGTCCTCCACCTCGCTCATGCCCTCGATGTTCTCCAGCCCCTCCATCAGGTTGACCACCAGCTCCTGGTACCCATAGCTGAACGCCCTACCGCCGGGCTCGAATGTCTCCCCCGCTTCCGTCACGGCCCTGATCCCCTCGGAGGCCATGATGTACCCTATGGCCTCGGTCTCGACCAGGACCGAGTCCCCGGCGAGGAAGTTGACCAGGCCCTCGAACTCTTCCTCGCACTTTATCACGCCGGAGAGCAGACCGATCACGCCGGCCGACCTCTCCACTTCGGACGCCTTGCACGACTCCACCTCGCTGAGCGGTATGACCGAGAAGCTCTTCGCCTTCAGTGACTTCGCGGCTTTGATCAGGTGCGTCATGGACTTCAGGTCCTGGACGATGAAGGCGCCGAGCCATTTGCCTATCACCGCGTTGACGGCCTTGGAGTACTGCTGCGGATACTTCACGACCTGGCCCAGCCTCCCGACGTATCCTGGGACGCCTCCCTGGTCGCAGAAGTCCTGGAGCTTCCGCTGTCCGCTCCTCTCCCCCGCGAGGCTCTCGGAGAGGTGTCTGAACGCTTCCTCCTTCGACATCTCCGCCGACGCCTTCTCCAGTATCTTCGAGGCACCCTGGATCGACGCCATCAGCGCCTCCCTGGTCCTCTCTGCCCCCGAGAGGCTCTCGTCGAGGGTGCTGAGCTCCTTCGTGGACGTGTCGTAGAGCCCGAAGAGCTGCTTCGTGCTCGCCTCCAGCTTCCCCAGCACCTCGGAGTATCCGTCGACCCTGAGCTTCAGTTCGTCCAGGCGCTTCCGCTCCACGCCCAGGCTGGCGCTGGCGGCGTTGATGGCAAGTTCAACCTGGGTCTGCCTCTGGACGAGGTCCGCCAGCTTGACCTGCACCTTCGCAGTGAGCTTCCCCTTCTTCTCGATGGTCCCCCTCAGCTCCTCTCCCGCGCGGAAGAACTCCTTCAGCCTCTGGGCGAGCTCGGCGTGCTTGGCGTCGAGCTTCTCTATGTCGGCGGTCAGCTGCCTCACTGTCGATGAGGCGGCGTTCGTCTCCTTCTGCTTCTCCGAGACGACCTGCTTCAGCTGCGGGACGGTCTCTCCCTCGAGCTCGGCCACGTTCCCCTCGGCCGTCTTGAAGTCCGACTCCAGCGTCTCGAGCTCGTTCCTGAGCTCGGCGAGCTGGAACTGCAGCTCGACATGGCTCGCCCCCCCTCCCTGGATGACCTCTACGATGAACTTCGTCTTGTCGCTTTCGACCTGCGATATGCGGTTCTCGAGCTCGACCAGCCTCGCCCCCAGGTCGCCCAGCTTCGCGTTAAGCCCCTGCTCCTGCGACCTCAGGTCCGCGAGCCTCCCCTTCAGGTCCGTCACCCTCTTCGAGGTGATCACCGCGTTGAGCCAGTTTATCTGGGACTCGAGCAGGTTGTACCTCACCATCTCGGTCCTCTGCGAGTCGAGCGACTCGAGTGTGCTCTTCATCTCGCCGATGCGCGCCATGGCCACCTCGAGCCTCTGGTCGGCCTGGCTGAGCTGCCTCTGGGCCTCGGCCTTGCGCTCGTCGAACTTTGATATCCCGACGACGCTCTCGATGACCTTCCTCTTCTCCTCGGGCGTCAGGTCTGCCATCCTCGTGGCGGCGCCCTGGGCGACGATGTTGAACCCGCCAGGCGCAAGCCCGGCCAGGTCTATGATCTCGGTGAGCGCGCTCCTGGTGCTCTTCCTCCCGTTGAGATAGTAGCTGTTGTCGCCGTCCTCCCTGAGCTCCCTCGTCAGGGTCACAAGGTCCGAGTCGATCGGGATCGCCCTGTCAGAGTTGTCGAACTGGAGGGTCACCCTGCAGGCGTTGGGCTTGCCGCCCCCGGGCGAGTCCTCCTTCCTCGGGTCATAGATGAGCCCGGACAGCCTCCCGTTCGCGGCCCTCAGCGCCTTCGGAGAGTTCTCGCCGATGGTGAACGCGATGGCGTCCGCGAGGTTGGACTTGCCGCTGCCGTTGGGCCCGGTGATGACGGTGAAGCCGCGCTCGAAGTTTACGACGACCGTTCGAGGGCCGGAAGACTTGAAGCCGCGCATCTCCAGCCTTCGGATATACGTCACAGGAAGTTTAGCCCCGACTGTAGGACAGGTTTGACAGAGGATATAAGGGAATCGGAGCCTGATTCGCCGTGATAAGTCCGACCTCCACCGCCGTCGGAGGGCGATTTTTCTGAGCGAGCGCCCACCAAAAGAGGAGTCGGCCGTGATGGGCTGTTTCAGGCCCTTTTTCATCATAGTGTCAAGATCCAAGCTCCGGTAGCCGGCCGACGCCCTATTCGAGCCGGTCGGAGGTGCCTGCCAGAGACCGACGACAAGGTAGTAATAACCCCGCCCGCACCCGAGGCCGTTGACTGTCTTCTCTCAGAGGCGCAAGAAGCTCCTCGCGCTGGCCAAAGGGAGCCAGGTAGCAGCGCAGACCGCCCCCAACCTGTTCTACCTCACGGACTTCTTCGGCGGAGGGGCTGCGGTGGTCCGCCCCGACAAGACGGTGGTGATCACTACCCCGCTGGAAGCAGACAGGGCTGGGGAGGTATGCAAGGAAGCGGAGATCGTTGTGGTGAAGCGGTGGAAGGACGTCCAGGTCGAGATAGAGAAGCAGCTCGACGGGAAGAAGGCTGTGACAGACCAGCCTGGGACGGACCCCAGGAAGATGGAAGCGAAGCCGGAGCTCTTCCTCGAAGCGCGGAGGTTCAAGGACGAGCCGGAGCTCGAGCGGATCAGGAAGGCCTGCGCCAAGACGGACAAGACATACGGGACGCTCGAGCAAGTCCTGAAGCCCGGACGGACGGAGTGGGAGCTGGCCGCTGAGGTGATGAAGACAGCCCTCGAGGAAGGGCTCACCCCTTCCAACTCTGGCTCGTCGTTGGGGCCGATCATCATCGCGTCCGGGCCCCACGGGGCGTACGGCCATTCGGAGCTCTCCGGGAGGAAGGTCAAGAGCGGCGACTTCGTGGTCGCCGACCTGTTCTTCAGGTATGAGGGGTACAACTCCGACGAGACCAGGACGTTCGCCGTGGGGAGCGTCACCTCAGAGATGAAGAGGGCCTACGCCGTGGTGAAGGATGCCCAGCAGGCAGCCATCGACACGGCGAAAGAAGGGGTTTCCTGCGGCTCGGTGCACGACGCGGCCGTAGGCGTCCTCCGCAAGCACAGGATGGACAGGTATCTGAACCACAGCGTGGGGCACGGCGTCGGCATCGACATCCACGAGTCGCCAGGGATATTCCACGGGAACGAAGTGAAGCTCGGGAAGAACGACGTCATCACGGACGAGCCGGGCGTCTACCTCGTCGGCAAGTACGGGATCAGGATAGAGGACACCCTCAGGGTCGACAGGAAGCCCGAGCTGTTCACCAAGTTCACCAAGGACCTGGTCACCTGTGGCTAGACCCAAGGACGCGGGCCTTCTTGGTCCCGACGTCGTAGACGTCTACCCTCACCCCCGGGCCGAACCGTCGCAGCGCGGCGGAGACCTTGCCTGCCGCGTCGGCGTCCGTCACGCAGTGCACCGAGTACCCGATCATGTTCTGGCTCGCGTACCTCGCCCCCGCCCCCTTGCCGGCGGCGATGAGCTTCTTCACCTCCGGCGACTCCAGCCCTAGCCTGCCAGAGAACCTCTCTCCCTCGGAAGCCAGGACGTCCAACGTCGGGTCCGCGAGGAACGCGGCAAGGGACGAACGCCCCAGCGAGTTGATCCTGTCGCTGATCGCCTTGGAGGACAGGGCGTCCTTCTTGTCGAAGGACGCGACGTATCCGGTGACTATCTTCGTCCCAGGAGGTACGTCCACCGCGACGAAGCGGGAGACGCCGGGCTCCCCTGGGACGGTGATGGCGCCGGCGCCTGCCGAGTCGTAGACCACCGACACCGTACCCAGGCCTGTCTGTTCGATGACTTCGGCTCTGTGGGCGTAGAGGGCGAGCGCCCGCTTCGGTTCCAGTATGCCTGCAGCTGCGGCAGCAGCATAGACTGCCGAGGTAGCCGCGGCTGCGCTAGCACCGAACCCGGCCCCAATTGGGGTGCCCACAGTCTGGTCGATTTGCATCGAGACGCCGGTCTTCCTCGACGCAGCCAGGAGCAGCTCGACGGCCCTGCGAGTGGTGCGGGCGTCGTAGCCCCGGTCCCCGTTCACGACGGTCTCGACCCCGCCCGCCCCCTCTGCGACCTTCGCGCTGGAGACGGTCCCCCCGGAGAGGATGTATCCCCCTCCGGTGGCCCCAAGCGGCTCGGCGGAAGGACCGTAGCTGATCTCGAAGAAGTTGGTTATCGCCGAAGGGGCGAAGGCGACGGCGGGCCTAGTCCGCAGTCCTGGCCGCCCCCAGTCGCTTCCCGGTGAGGAGGCTCGCCAGGGGCCCGAAGATCACCACGGCCACGCCGGCCACCGCGAAGTACGTCGCAAGGCCGGGCCACCCGCTGAGAGTCGATGGCGCCAGGAGGAATATTGCGCCGCCGAACCCGACGAACATCAGGGAGAACACCAGGGACCAGGCCATCTGCCTCCTCCCGACCCCGGACCACTCCGGGACGTATCGAAGCATCTTCGAGCGGCCGATTATGGGCGCCGTGGCCCTCACGAGGGCCGGGACCCCGATCAGTATCGCAGGTATCGCCGTCATGTCCCAGTAGACCGTGAATCCGAGGATGAGGCTGGCCGATGGGAGAGGGGCGAGCCACCAGAGGAGCGCCCCTGCCATGAAGTTGCCGAGGGTGAGGAAGCAGACGGTGGCGGCGACGAACGACGGCCATGACCTGTACCTCTTTACGAAGACCGCGAGGAGGAGGGTGGCGACGAAATTAGCGGGCGCGCCGACGGTCAGCGCGAAGAACGGAGTGGTGGCGCCGAGCGGGACCAGGAAGAAGAGGTCTCCGAGGAAGGACCCTATCCCCGCCCCCAGGGCCGCTGGGATGGCGTCAGATGTGACCGCGAAGTACACAGGGATGAACGACGCTATGAACAGCTGCCCTACCCCCCAGGGGGTGCGGATGTAGGCCGTGAGCCCCTTGGCCAGGGCGAACAGGGCCGCGGAGACGGCTATCACGCTCACCTGGGCTGTCACGCTTGCCCGAGCTGACCCCAGGGCTAACCCCATGCCTTCGGCATCCGCGTCTTCATATTTCAGCGTGGTCTATAGTAACTATAAACCACTCTATGACATGCCTGCTGCGGGGACCGGAAGCCTCCGGGACGGCATCTGCGAAGGATTCGGTATCGATTTAGGAACGATTTCGGAAATCCAGTAAATACGGGCACCGCAGGTTCGCCTCCATGGAAGTCGAGGCGCCTCGTCCGAAGTGGCGGCTGACCGCCGTGCTGATAGCCGCGCTGCTTGCTGTCTCTTTCGTCGCCTACTACGAGGCGACCAGCACTCATGGCCAGGTACAGCAACAGGTGAGCAGCCTCCAAGCCGAGGTGACGAGCCTCCAGGCGGCCAACCAGGCGCTTCAGAGCCGGCTCGCTGCCGCCCCGGCTCAATCCAACCAGTCCTATTCTGGGGCCGAGGGGCTCTACGCCAACCTCAGCGCCAGCGTGGTGACCATCCAGGGTTACGCGTTGGTGACCCAGAGCAGCTTCTTCGGGCAGGTCTCCTCGCTCGAGAGCGTGCAGGGGTCGGGGTTCGTCGTCGAATATCAGGGGGCCCCCTACGTGGTCACGAACAACCACGTGGTCAGCGGGGTCACCAACATCACGGCGACCTTCTCCGACGGGAACTCGTACACAGCGCAGGTTCAGGGGACCGACCCATACAGGGACCTGGCGGTCCTGCAGGTCAATGCACCGGCGAGCGAGTTCCACCCCATGGACGTCCTGGGCACTCCCCAGGCCGTGTCGGTAGGCGAGCAGGTGTACGCCATAGGGAGCCCCCTCGGGCTGTCCGGCTCGATGACCGAAGGTATCGTGAGCCAGATAGGGAGGACCATCACGGAGTCGACGACGCAGGCGACCATCCCGGACGTGATACAGTTCAGCGCTGCGATCAACCCCGGGAACTCGGGCGGGCCACTGCTCAACTCAGCCGGCGAGGTCATCGGCATCACCACGGCCGCTGTCACAAACTCGCAGGGCTTGGGGTTCGCCATACCAGCGAGCACCATCGCCCGTGAGCTCCCGTCGCTGGTCACCACCGGAAACTACACCCTCCACCCGTACCTGGGCATATCGGCCAGCGCAGACATGACGTATCAGCTCGCCCAGGCGACCGGTTCCAATGTGACCTACGGCGTCCTGGTGGAGTCTGTGGTGGCCGGCGGTCCCGCAGCCCAGGCGGGGCTACGCGGCGGCACTCGGACAGTCACCGTAGAGGGGCAGACCTACCAGATAGGCGGAGACGTTATCGTCGCGGTGAACGGCACCAAGGTGATAAGCACGGATGCCCTTAGCGCGTGGCTGGAGGTGCACGCCCTCCCAGGACAGACCGTCCAGCTAGGGATAATCCGGGCGGGCTCACCGAGCACCATCAGTGTTAAAGTTGGCACTCTCCCATAGCAAACCAGGTCCCGGGACCTCGATGCCCGGCTCTCCATGGACGAAGGCCGCGCGGACCCCGGGCGGAGGCTCGATACTGTTATTGCGACCGGCTTATGACGATTTGCTCGCGTTGGATGCTTTCGAGCGCCTTCTCTGGTGGCTGTTCGCGGGGAGCACCGGTGCCTCCACCAGGGCGGAGGTCCTGAGGGCCGTCAGGGAGCAGCCCAGGAACGCCCAGCAGCTGTCCCAGGCCCTAGGCCTGGACTACACGACGGTCCGCCACCACCTTAGGGTGCTCGTGGACAACCGCGTCGTGGTGACCGAGGGGGAGACATACGGCAAGCTCTACTTCGTGTCCGACTCCATGGATGCCCACTGGCCTGCGCTGGAGGCGATCCTCGAGAAGTCAAGAGAGAGGAGACTGAAATGACAGAGCAGCCCGCGCCAGCGGGGGCACCCTCCAGGAGAAGGGGGCCTTCGAAGGTCCTGGTGCCAGTGGTGCTCGTCATAGGGGCCCTCCTCGGCTTCGCCCTGTCGGCCTACGTCCCCCTCCCCTACGGGCCGGGACCCTTCGGGGTTCAATTCTACTTCCAGCTCAGAAACCTGATGGTGGTGCACACCATCCTCTCCACGGTCAGCATCGCCCTCTTGGTGGCCATTGTCGCGGTCTACGTCAGGATCTATGCACAGACGAAGGCGCGGTTCAGTCTGGGCATCCTCGTGGTGATGTTCGCGCTGCTCTTCCAGTCGGTCTTCCAGTACCCGCTCCTGCTGGGCTACGTGGGGACATTCTCCGAAGTGTTCGGGCCCTACTTCTCGGCGGCAGACATGTTCACCGTGGTGGCGTATACCATACTGCTGTACCTGAGCCTCGAATAGAGCCTGGAGAAGGGAGGGCCGTCGCGCTTCGACGGCATGGGTCCAGAACGGGCCTTCAGAGACAGGAGGCAGTCATAGTGGCTCGAACCTCCCTTTCACAGAGAAAGCCATCGGTCCTTTAATACCAACCCTGAAGCCCGGAGGTGGAGTAGCGGTCATGGTCGAGATCGAGTACCGTCCATATCAGAAGATCGTCGTCCACGAAATCAGGAAGCTCGACGTCCCCGAGTTCTTCAAGTCGATAATCGAGCAGACAGAGGCGCAGAAGCAAGCGGGAATCCCCGCGGTCAACTGGATCGACGGCGTAGCATTCGTCATCGGCCAGTTCCCACCGACCCCGGAGACGATATCGGAGAGCCTGAAGGGGATAATCCACTACGCGGTGGTCAATTTCACCGAGACAAGCTTCCAGGACGAGAAGAGGGCGCTGGTCAACAGCCGGGAGTTCCCGGTGAGGATGATAAGGGCAGAGAAGAACCCCGACTTCGTCGAGTTGGTCAAGTACCTGAAGACGTTCGAGCCTGCGTCGGCCGCTCCCTGACAAGGCAGACGGTGAACCCACCCCCTCGGGACGGGGTTGGCCCTTGCCCGCCTTCAGACCACTGTTCGTGCCGCGCAGGCATCCGCCCCCGCGCTCTACGAGCAAAGGATAGTGTACGCCGTGATGTGGAATGAGCGTCCGACTCTCCATTACATCGGCCCAAGGGAAGCGGCTTACCAATAGCGGCTACTCTCCGAGAGGAGAGCCTCGAACAGTTGCGCCTTCATATGGATCAACTCAATGATCGGGACGAAGACGAAGGAACGCGCATCGCTGGAACGGCTCAGGTGTAGGATTCTCTTGACTGATTCAGTGGGCCGGAAGAGACTCCTACGCTGCGGACTCGTTCTTGAGGTGCTTGATCGAGTCTGCGAGTTCGCCGATTACCTTTCTTACCGTGCGAAGGGGCTTTTCATGTTCGAGCAGAAACCGCGTCCCACGATCGGTTATGCCGTACTCCACCACGTTTCTGCCGTTGACCGTCGCCCTTCTCTCGATAGCGATCAGTCCCCTGGCTCTGAGGGTAGAGAGGATAACGTATATCGTGCCCGGTGGAATCGGCCTTTCGAGGACCTCCGACAAGAAACTCTGTAATCCATA
Source organism: Nitrososphaerota archaeon (assembly GCA_029784795.1). Next base: position 22,876 of record JAFMAW010000010.1, read on the forward strand.
GCCATGCGCGGGCTTATCGGCGAGCCGCCTGAGCACGAGCAAGGTCATTATCCCGCTTAGTATCTTCTCGCTCTTCACGCACGAAGCAGGTCGGGCAACCCTTAAATACTTATCGATAAGGGCCCCATGTATGACCGACTTATCTATAGGCGGCAAGGGGATAACGAAAGGCAGAGCCCTTTCGCTCACGTCGTTGGGGCACTTCATCAACGACGGGACTCTCTTCCTGTTTCCTCTTCTGGTCGACATCGTCCTCAGCGTGAAGTTGTTCGCCCCGGTGTTCGCCGCCGTCTTTCTTACAGTCTTCTACGTCATTGGATCTGTTTTCTCGCTCGTCGTCGGGCGCGTGGCCGACAGGGGTTTTTCATTGGGGAAGCTCATAGGGCTGGGCCTGTTCTTGTACCCGCTTGGGCTGCTGGGGTTTTACTTCATTATCGAGTACCACGTCAGTTCATTCCCCATCGCTCTCATCTCGACCCTCTCCATGGGAGTAGCTTCGTCGTTTTATCATCCCCTAGGCGCTTCCGTGCTTCAGGAGTCGTACGGGAGTGGCTCCACCGGAACC
>JAFMAW010000110.1 GCA_029784795.1 Nitrososphaerota archaeon
CACCTATGCCGTATGTATCGCCGTCTCCGCTGTCTATTATCACGCTCAGCTCAGGGTTGGCGAGCTTTATGCCCTCTGCAAAGGGTATCGCCCTGCCGTGCAGCGTGTGAACTCCATTGGCATTAACAAAATGAGGCAGCTTCGATGAGCAGCCTATGCCTGACACGATCACGGTCTTTTGCGGATCCAGTCCTGCCGCTATTATCGCGTTCTTGACCGATAATAGTATGCCGAAGTCGCCGCAGCCGGGGCACCAGTCGTTGTGCGCCGATGTCTTTAGGTCTGATAGCTTAAGCGCCATGTTTCAACACCAGTTTCTTGGGGGCATTCCCCTCATATATCATCTTGAGGGCGCCGTAGATCTCCTCGGACGACATCGGCCGGCCGTTGTATTTCACGACCAGCTGCTCTATGGGGATGCAGGTCCGTTCGCGGACCACGCCTATCAACTGAGCTGAGTAGTTCATTTCGATGCCGACGATCCTCTTGGCCTTGGAGAGGAGTCTGGCCACGTACTCTGTCGGGAACGGGTTGACGAGCCTGACCTGGATGAAGTTGACGGTGATGCCATCCTGCTTCAGCCACTCCATGGCGTCGAGTATGGCGCCCTTGGTAGAGCCCCAGCTGACCACGGTGATGTCGGCGTCTTCGGGACCGAAGAAGTTGACCCTCTCGGAGATGGGGATCTCTCTGTCCGCGAGGTCGAGCTTACCCATCCTCTTCTCCATCATGTAGTCGCGGTTGACCGGGTCCTCGCTGATGTGGCCGAGCTCGTCGTGCTCGTCCCCGGTGTACCAGTTGACGCCCCCCTTGGTCCCCAGCGGCGCCCTCGGTGAGACTCCGGTGGGGGTGTGCTGGAAGCGCTTGAACTCGCCGTTGACGGCCGTAGTAATCTCATTGAGGAACGCGCCCCTGTCGATCTTCACCTTTGTGGGGTCGAGGGCGGACATCGTGGAGTCTGAGTTGGCCAGGGCCTTGTCCACTATGTGGATGAGTGGGGTCTGGTACTTCTCAGAGTAGTTGAACGCCCTGACGGTGTCGTAGAAGGCCTCCTCCAGGTCGCCGCTGGCGAGGACGAAACGTGGGAACTCCCCGTGTCCGGCGTGGAGGGCGAACCTGAGGTCCCCCTGCTCGTGGCGCGTGGGGAGCCCCGTGCTGGGGCCGCCTCTTGAGTACAGAGTGACGACGACTGGGACCTCGTTCATCCCTGCATAGCCGAGCCCCTCTGCCATCAGAGAGAAACCGGTGCCGGAAGTGGATGTCGAGGAACGGACGCCCGCCAGGCCTCCGCCTATGGCCATGGTTACCGCTGCTATCTCGTCTTCGGATTGGACTACGGCTATGCTCCCTTTCTTCATCGCCGCGACCTCGGACGCCTGTGGGTCACCCTGGGCGGCTCCGTCGAGCTGTATCTCGGAGTGTGCTTCGAGGTACTCGCTCTCGTCGCTGGCGGGGGTGATGGGATAATAGGTCTGGAGCCTGCACCCGGCGAGCTCCTTGGCCATGGCTACCATGGTGTTCCCCCTTACGAAGAGCTTCACGTCGGTGGACTTCATCGGGGAGAGCCTGTAGGAGAAGCTCCCGGCGTACTTCTGTCCTACGTGGTCGTAGGCTGCGCCGACCGCGTCGGCGTTCATCTCCGCGACCTTGGGCTTGGATCTGAAGTGGTTCCTGACCGAGGCCTTCACGACCTCCTCGTCGTAGCCCAGCAGGGCGAAGGAGGCTGCGACGGCGACCACGTTGAGCATCCTCTGGAGTGCGCTCAGGGACGTCTCGCCGTGCTTGGCCCCTACGTCCTTGAGAATCGTGTTGTAGGGGATTGGATAGATGTGGGCTCCGCGCCTGCGGGCGAGCTCGACTATGCCCTTGACATCGGCAGACAGGCCCGCCTTCGAGAGCTCTGCGTTGAGGGCCGCCCTGACGTTGGCCTCGACGGTGGGGATCTGGTCCAGGCGCTTGGGGTCCTGGTCCGGGTCGTAGATTATCGCTCCCTCGCTCCTGACTTCGAGGGCATGCCTGAAGATCGTCTCTTCCTCGAAGGTGGCGAGCATGTCCACGGTGTCCACGTGAGAACGGATGGTCCCCTTGGACACGCGCACCTGGAAGTAGCTGTGCTCCCCCTTGATGTTAGAGTAATACTCCCTCTTCCCGAAGACGTGGAGCCCCGAGGCCGCGGCTCGGGCGAAGATGGTCGCAGAAGTGTCCACTCCGCTCCCCTGCACCCCGCCGATCATCCACGAGAAGTCGTCGCGCTTCAATCGGTAATCTCCCTAATCTATGAGGCCGGGCGGGTTGTTTAAGAGTATACTATATTAGGTATATACTCGTAAGGAGCACGCATGGACGAAGTGCGCAGGGTGCAGCAGGTGGGGAAGTTCACGCTGACCGTGTCAATCCCCCGGGATTATGCGAAGCGGATGGGCCTTTCGGCGAAGGACACGCTGTTGGTGAGGGAAGACGTGGACGGGACCCTGCGCCTCATCCCTACGACCAGGGCTAGGGAGGCGGCCAAGGCGACGCTGAAGGCGGACCAGGCGGGGAGCAAAGAGATGCTGACCATGCTCGTGGTCGGAGCCTACGCCATGGGATACGACACCATCGAAGTGTCGGGGAAGGAGCCTCTCGACCACGCGACGGTGGACCAGGTGCTGAGGACCATCAAGCGGCTGAGGGGGATGGAGGTCGTGGAGTCCGATGAGAGGCGCATAGTCGCCCAGAGCTTCATGGACCCCACAAAATTCCCGGTGGACTCCCTGGTCAAGAGGCTGCAGATATTGGTGTCGAGGAGCCTGGAGCACGTGATGAGTTCCCTGGAGCTCAGGCAGACCGCAGGCCTGAACGAAGTGTCGCGCATCCAGGAGGAGATTGACGAGCTCTACTGGCTGATACTTAGGCAGCTACTGGTGGCGCTGAGCAGGAGGGAGTTGGCATCGGAGATCGGCATAGAGTCGCCGCTCCACGCGTCCGGGAACAGGGTATCGGCCAAGACGCTTGATGAGATTGGTGGGATCATTCAGGACGCGGCGGAGGAGCTGGTCAGGCTCAGAAAGGTAAGGGCGAAGAGGGACCCCAAGGTCACGGCGAGCATGCAGAGGCTTGCGGCAAAGACCAGGGAGGCGTTCAACACCACCGTGGAGAGCCTGCTGGCCCCCGACATCATGCTCATCGGGAGGTCGCTGGCCCTGGTGGAGGAGACGATGCAGCTGGAGAAGCAGATCATGGACGAGATACTCTCCACGGCCGGGTCAGGCTACAGCAGGGTCCTGGTGTCGTACTTCGGACAGCTGGCGAGGTACTGCAATATCATAATCGAGATATCCTCGCACCGGCTCCTGAGGAAGACGAGCAGGGTCGTCACGGTCCAAGAGCGATAGACTCTATATCTGAACTTGGAGAGCGCATCCCGCGCGGGGGTAACGAAGCCTGGTCAACCGTGCGGGACTCAAGATCCGGCCTAGCTTCGGATGGGGCATCCCGTCCCTTAGGGGTTCGTGGGTTCGAATCCCACCCCCCGCACTGAACCTAAAGTTCAAGTCGACGTGTTCGTCCTTTCGCAGGGCCCTGTCCCATCCGCGTTTGATGACGTATTGAAGAGGACCTTGGAGCGGTCAGGTTCAAAATGTGGGTTTCGAAGGTTGTTCCGATGCGGTAATTCTACCATGCGGCGATGATGTTGGCTTCGACCGGCGACCCCACGCCTGTAGTCGCGT
>JAFMAW010000111.1 GCA_029784795.1 Nitrososphaerota archaeon
ACCCCCCTGGCTATGTCTGGCGACTGCTCCTCGATGGAGGTGAGGACCCCGCAGGTCTCCCAGTCGAGGCCGTCCCTCGCGTTGTTGAAACCGATGTCCTGGAGAACCCCCCTCACGGTGTTCTTGACGCTGACGTAGCCCTTGGTGGTTATCTGGCCCGTCACGACCACCGTCCCCTGCATTATCAGGGTCTCGGCGTCTACTCTGGCCGACGTGTCCTGCCTCAGGACATCGTCGAGGATCGCGTCCGAGATCTGGTCGGCAACTTTGTCCGGGTGACCCTCGGCCACGCTTTCCGACGTGAACAGATGATGCTTCACCATCGCAATCCCTCCCTCTGTAGCTCCCGACCCCCCCACCGCGCCCCCGGGCGGGGCCTTCCGAGACGAGCGCCATGGCCAAGGGTCCGGAGCCGGCCGCCCTTGTCTCCCCTCGTTGGCACGATGTTCGCCTCCCTGTAATCAGATAAATAGCTTGTTGGGGATGTTATTCCCGTAAGAATATGTCGTCAGCGCTGATAGAGCCGAGGCAGCTCAAGAAGATCCGGGTCCAGCTCGGGTACACCCAGGGGAGGCTGGCGAGGGAGGCGGGGGTGAGCCAGTCGATAGTAGCCAAGATAGAGGCGGGCTCCGTCGACCCGACCTACAGCACCCTGGCGGCCATCTCGAAGGCGCTCAACTCAGGGAGCGTGGGGAGGGTCAGGAAGGCGGGGGACGTGATGTCCACCCCGGTGGTCGGGGTCCAGGAGGACGCCAGGCTCAGAGAGTGCGCCGCGCTGATGAAGAGGAAGGGCTTCTCCCAGGTCCCTGTCTTCTCCGGGGCGAGGATCGTCGGGACGATCACGGACAGCCACATCATGGACGCCCTCGCCGCTGCCCCGGACCCGAAGAAGGTCCTCGACGACAAGGTCCGGGACCACATCCAGCCCGCCTTCGCCGTGGTGGGGAAGGACACCCCGGTGGACGCCCTCTTCTCGCTGTTCAAGTATCTCCCCGCCGTCCTGGTGGAGTCTGAGGAGAAGGTCCAGGGGATAGTGACGAAGATAGACCTGATGACAGCAGAAGCCGCGGAGTGAGGGACGGCGCGGCGGGCCCGGCCTAGGACGGGGGAGAGTACTCCTCTATGTGGGTGACTTCCTTGACCTTCGCCGCCTTGGCGAGCAGCTTCTCGTCCGCCGTGTACATCTTCCTCCCCATCGTCTTCGCCAGGGCGACGTAGGCCGCGTCGTAGAGGGTTATCCCGAGGTCCACCGCCGCCGTCGCTGACACCTCTGCCATTTCGCCCAGGACCGGGTGCAGCGCGAGCCTGTATTGCTCCAGGGCCCTTGCCGCAGACTTCAGCTCGTCCAGGCCGAAGCCCGGGTTGTACCGCAGCGCGTTCAGGACCTCGAAGGGGAGCAGCTGCGTCGACCAGATGTCGGTCCTCCCGTCCCTGTAGTCGTCCCGTGCCGTCAACGCCGCTTCCGTGTGCTCTTCGTCCACGAACCACTTGACGACGACGGAGGCGTCGAGGATTACTATCTCCTTGCCTCTCTCCATCTCCTTATCTCCTCGGTGGAGCTCCACCCTTCGGCCGACTTCCTGATCGCGTCGGTCAGCCTGGACGCCTCCCTGACCTCCTCCGGGTCGACGCGCCTCCCCTTGAGCTCCTCCTCGGCCACCGTCCGCCTGATCGCTTCCCTGATGGTCTCGCTCCAGTTCACGTTGGAGAAGCGTCTCATCTTCTCCCTGAGCTCCTTGTCGACCTTCACGCTGACTACTTCCATGCCTTGAAACGCGTATTACCGTGGTGGTAATTTAAAGATTACCGACCAGCAGACCCTGCCGGCCACACCGAGCCGTCCGATGCGGAGACGTCCAGAGAACGAGGACAGACACCAGAGACGGAGCTGGTCGCCAGCTGACCTCGAGGCGGCTGCGCCACGGCCCTTTACGCCCCGGCTTTGACCTGGAAATAGACCACCGACAGGTGCCCCCAGGCGTCCCCGACGACCAGGGTGTAGGGACCGGGCTGGAAGGGGTGGTGAAGGACCCCCTCCGAGATCCCCCCGGGGGCCAGGGTCTCCCCGGCTGTCCAGTAGCCGTCGAGGTACGCGGCCATCGTGGCCGACCGGAAGGGCCCGAGCGAGAAGGGGCTTATGGAGGTCATACAGAAGGACACGCCGAAGTCGTTGAAGATCGTCACCGCGCTCGCCGCCGACAGGTTCCCCAGGGTGTAGTGCCCGGCGTAGGCCGCGACCCCGAAGGGGTAGATGGAGCCGCAGAACCCTGAGCTCAGGTTCATGCGGTCCAGGAAGACGAAGCCGCCCGGGGGCTCGTTGGGGAACGGGAGGTAGTTCGAGTCGGTCATGGTCAGCTTCAGCGTCCCACCCTGGGCCACCGACGTGGAGTTCGTCGAGACGGTGAAGGAGACGGCGTAGGGGGACTGGAACGAGTAGGTCTCTGACGGAAAGACCTCGAGGGCCCCGACCAGGGCCGCGATGACTACCAGGGCCGCGACTGCCACAGCCTTCCCCCGCCCGAGCCTCGGCCCCCGCACCACCATCTCCGGTCTTCGAAGGGGCGCGACGGCGCTATAACTCTGCGCTCCGCCGGAGTTCCCGCCTCTGTCCGGCTGGGAGAGGCATATCCACGACCATCCCATCGCCATGATGACCCCGACCACGAGCTCGACCGCGCCCAGGACGCCCCCCGCCCTCGGACGCCTAGAAGGAGAGCCCTCCCCGCTCACTTCTCTGCGAACAGGGGCTCGGCGCTCTTCAGGAGAGCGTCCGTGGCCGCCGCCAGGCTCAGCCCCTCCAGGTCCCTGTGGGCCGCCCCCAGCTTCTCGAGGAACTTCTGGGCCTTCGAAGCGCCCTCCGGGTCGTGGGCGAAGACGGCGTCCTGCACCGCGGCCCCGGCCCAGTGAAAACTGTGGGCAAATGGACTGGAAATCCATGTTGCTTAATATCGCGAGAGACCCTCCGGTTGGATATCGCATGGGCATCAGCGCAAACCACTCGGAGTTTTTCGAGAAGTCTGTGGCGAGCATGATCGACGTCGCCAGCGTGCTGATAGCCTACAACATAGGGATGGACCGGCTGGGAATTGCATACGGCTTCATCTATGCAGGGATGGATGCGTTCGTGGTCGTCTGGCTGAGCAGGCCAATCACCGGGATCGTCAGGCGGCTGAACCCCGCCCGCAGGAGGAGGGGGTCACGGGGCGGGACCGGAACGCAGCAGGCCGTCCCCGATGTCAAGGTCGACGAGTCGGGCGCAGTCGCGGGCTGAGGACGCGAGCCGGACGCGGTCGATGGGCGGAATACTCGCTTTGCCGGGTCGGTCTGTATATTCCGGTCGCCTGGTCAGAGCTTCCCTAGCCTCTCGAGGCCGGAGATGAGCTCGTCCACGCTCTGCTCCGGGGTCCCCCTGGTCGTGTCCACCACCAGGTCTGGGCGCTCGGGGGCCTCGTAGGGGGCCTGGACCCCGGTCATGTTGGTTATCTCCCCCCGCCTCGCCTTCGCATAGAGCCCCTTGGGATCCCTCTCCTCGCAGACGGCCAGGGGGGCGCTCACGAAGACCTCGACGAAACGGTCCGGGCCTATCATCTCCTCGGCCTCCACCCTCGAGCTCCTGTAGGGGGAGATCAGGGCCACGACGGCCACCACCCCGTTCCTGGAGAGGACCTTTGCGACGTAGGAGACCCTC
>JAFMAW010000112.1 GCA_029784795.1 Nitrososphaerota archaeon
GTGTCGTTCAACATCGGGGAGTCCGTGGCTGTCCCCTGGGGGGCGCCGATGAAGTCCCTCACCCTGGGGACCCTGGCGGCGAGCTTCTACAACTCCACCTACTCTGCCGTGTCGGCGCCCGTGAGCTTCACAGACAACTCCGCGTTCCTCAGCATCAGCGGGACCGTGTCCGGGACGATAACAGACGCGGCAGGGAACGTGGTGGGGACGGTGTCCTCCACGGGCCTGTCTGCGGTGCCGGGGCAGTCGTTCTCAGGGACAATAGCGGGGTTCTTGGAGAACTCCGCGGCGGGGCAGAGCAGCTACGTCCTCCACCTTACCTTCGACTCGCAGTACGGGACGGTGACCACGGAGGTGATGGTGAGTGGTTAGGCTCCTGGGCCTCGAGATGAGCGGAGCCAAGTTCGGGCTCCGGATCTTCCTCGCCGTCGTCTTCGGCGCCCTCGCCTTCGCCGTCTTCTACCTCGTCCCTGCCTCCATCGGACCCCTGGCGAAACAGGTGGCGGGCCCGGCCAACGCCTCCGCGGTGGGGGCCCTGGTCGACTCCCTGGTCAGCCCCGGCCTCCCGCTGGTGGGGATCGCGGTGGCTGCGCTGGTCTTCGTGGGGGTCTTCCTGAGGGGGACCAAGGCCTACGGGCCGGTCCTGGTGGTCCTCGGGCTGGCGCTCCTCGCCTACGTCTACGCCCTCTTCCAGGGAGGGACGGTCCACGTGACGATACCTCAGCTTTCGCAGTATGCCGCGTCGGGGAGCATCGCGGTCGACCTGACTGACCTCATGTACCTGTTCATGGTCCCGGCCGTCCTCACGCTGTTGAAGGGGGTCGTCCTCACCGCAACGAAGCCGGACGGAACCCCTGCCCCTCCTTCTGCCTGAGGTCCGCGTCCGGGAACCTGGAGTGGAGGGCGCTGAGGAGCCCCTCTCTCTTCGCCAGCTCGGGCTCCCTGATGGCGTAGCCGCTGGGGCCTGCGAGTATCACCAACGCATGGGCCATGAATATCTTCATCATGTAGTCGAGGCTCCCCGAGTTGTACAGCTCGACGAGGTTGTAGGCGCAGACCCCCTTCCCCGGGAAGTCGAACTTCGTCGTCAGGGCGAGCTCGTAGTCCATGAGCTCCTTCGTCTTCTTCTCCCTCAGCATCGGGGACATGTCGGCGGCGGCCCGGACCCCCCCGAGCCCCTTCTCCTTGTACTTCCAGGCGAGCTCGGAGAACCCCTCGACCACCCCCTTCACGTCCACGGCCCCTCCCTTGAGGTAGACGTCCTTGGAGTCCTGTATGGTCAGCTCCCCGCGGGCGATGAGCTCCTCGGGCCCGATCCCCCTCCGCGCCATCTCCGCCTCTATGGCGTTGGGCGACTCGTCGGCGTAGGCGTAGACGAGCCCCTCCCTCCCCACCCCGTGCTTGATGTGCTGTAGGAGGACGTCCCGCTTGTGGTCCTGGGTGTCGTAGATCAGGACCGCGTGGGTACCGCTCGCCATCTCGCCGAGAGACTGGTCTATGCTTGCTGAGACCAAAGGGCTTGGCCTTCTGCTTTACACCCTCGAACGATATCTAAACCTATCGCGCCGGGGCCCTATTCTGTTCTAACGTCGGGAAACAGAAGTATTCCGATGCTGAACTCTAGGGCTTCTGAGAGGTAGCTCCCGTTTGGGGTGCATACGGGACTTCCGTGTCAAAGTAGGCAATGGGGGCGCTCGGACTATAGACGAATGTGAGCTTATTGTCTTCCAAGAAGTCCGTACCAATCAAGCTTGGTATATCCTGAACCTCTCTGATGGTGACTTCGTCCAATTTCGTCGGGATGAGAATGCGTATCGTGTGGGTGAACCTTACGACCTTGCTCTCTGCGTCCCTGAAGCTGAGCGTCGCTTTGACATTCTTCCCCCAGAACTTGAAGCCGGCGAGTTGTGTTAGCAAATCCCGGTCAAAGCTCCTTATCGGAAGACTCATGCTCAACGCGTCGCGCGTGGCGATCGAAGTGAATGGGCTTCCGCTATCGACTACCGCGCTAAGGGCGCGTGTTACCCGCATAGAAGGAATTTGAAGGAAGAAGTGAGCAAAGACAACTTTTCTGTCGCTATAGAAGTTCTCTATGCTGAGCGGTATTCGCAAGAGAACCCCTCAGAGTATGTAGGCGACTCCCTTTCGAGGAATTGATTCGACCGTGATGAGCGCCATGTCTTCCCCTTTTTTTGCGACATCTTCCAGAAGATGCTCGACGTTGTCGCTACTCTCCAGCACCCTCTGGTCTTTGACAGCGAAGACTCTTCCCTCATACTCCGCACGAAGTTCATCGTAGTGCTTTGCAATCCAGCTACGATTTCTCTCGACCGTATCCAGGGCTTCCAAGATTTCTGTGTCGCTTTGTGGTTGTTCACTCATGTGCGCGTCACTACTGTGCGGTGTCTATTAACGCCTTTGTCTGCCTCAATGATGGTTCACAACGGACCTGGCGGAGCGCTTGGGCTCTCCTTTATCGGAAGACTCTGCACCGACCCAAAGAATGATTGCGTGTTCTACGGCATCCGTGAGACTACCCTTCTTCCCACCGAACTCCTGAACCGCCTTCATCCGTAGCTTCTTCTCAAGCTCGTCTGGAATGATTGCGTCTATGCGCCCCACTTCGACCCGATATGCTTTCAGAGATTGTGTATATATGCGTTATGTGTGTATCCGTGTCTGAGCGGCTGGCTGGCTGGTTGGTTGGTTGGTTGGTTGGCTGCCGCCGTCCCCCGCCTTCTCCGTCCTCCGCCACCCGACCCTGACGTGGAAGAGGAACGCCCCCAGGGCCCCCAGGGCCACGCCCCCCTGGACCAGGGCGTAGGGGATGGAGAGGAGGAGGACCCGCCCCCTCCCCCGCCCCAGCTTCGATGCCGAAGCCCAGGCCGAAGCGGCGTAGACCAGGGCGACCCCGAGGAGGACAGGGACCAGGGCCGAGGGCCAGAGGGGGGAAAGGAGGGCCAGGACGACGAATCCGGCGGGGGCCAACGGGGCCAGGAGTGAGAGGGCCACGTCCGCCGCCAGGGCGGGCCTGAGCCTCGCGACCGCCCCCCGGTTCGTCCACAGGGCGTCAAGCATCCCCTTGTACCACCTCAGCCGCTGGCCGGCGAGGGCCCCCAGGGTCCCCGGAGCCTCGATCCCCACCCTCGCGGGAGACAGCCGCACCCTCTTCCCCCTCGCGAGCTGCCGCAGAGACAGGTCCGCGTCCTCGGCCAGGGCGTCGTTCCAGGCGAGGCCCCCGGCGTCGGGGTCGACGGCGGCCCTCGAGACCAGCGAGAAGAAGCCTGTGGCTGGGAGGAAGAGCCCCAGCCTGTCCTTGGCCCTGGCGGTGCGGGCCCAGGCCTCCGCCTCGAGGCCGAGGGTCCGCTGCAGCGCCCCTGCGCCGGCGTTGCTGGCGTAGGGGACCCCCACCACGGCCCAGGTCCCTGGGTCCTCGGCGAAGGGGAGGAGCCTGCGGACGCAGTCGCTGTCCACCAGGGAGTCCTCGTCAAGGAGCAGAAGGTAGGGGGACCTGACCCCCCCGACCGCGGCGTTGAGCGCCTGCGCCTTCCCCTTGGCCGCCGTCGCGGGGAGCAACCTGACCGACCCCCCGCCTGCCGGGAGAGGCGGGTCGGACTGGCCTAGCGCCACGGCGACGTCGAAGGAAGGGTAGTCGACCTCGGCCAGCCTCCTG
>JAFMAW010000113.1 GCA_029784795.1 Nitrososphaerota archaeon
GCTCAGATAGCGCGAGCAGGCGAGGGGCTACATGGAGTCGTAAACAACGCGGCCGTGATTGACGTCTGGCCGCTAGTCGAACTCGAGGACGAAGAGCTGAGGCGTAGCCTCGAAGTCAATCTCCTAGGGGCACACAGGGTCATCCGGGAAGCGGCGCCCCTCCTAGCTAAGACGCATGGGCGGATCGTGAACATAAGCTCTCTTGAGGGCCTGGTCTCGACGAAGTTTGCGGGACCCTATGAGGCGAGCAAGTTCGCCTTTGAAGCGTATTCAGACAACCTCCGAAGAGAGCTAAGGGCATATGGTGTCGTCGTTGTGGTCATTGAGCCTGGTGGATTCAGGACCAACTACGCGAAGTCGACAGCGAAGGTGCTCGAAAGGCGCGCGGCAGCCAAGGTACCCGTATTGATGAAGAAAGAAGTTGAAGAGATGACGGCGTCCTGGAAGGACGAAGTGTCTGACGTCGACCGCCGCGCGCAACCGTCACTGGTCGCGGAAGTCGTTAGGGAGGCGCTTCTCACAGAGAAACCCAGAAAAAGATATGTCGTCACTGCAAATACGGCAGAGTTCCGCTGGGCCATGGGCAAGCTGGCATCCAGGCTTGTCGAGATAAACCAAGGATCGGTGTACGCTCTCTCGAAAGAAGAGTTGGGCGCCCTCGTCGACGAGGTGTGGACGAAGTTGGGGAGCCCTTGAACTCAACGCCTCATGGCTTTAGGCCGCCTAGTCTCCACCCATCGTCGGCTGGTGATGCCCCGCCATGGAAACCCCGGACCACAGTCTGGAGCTAAGTGAGCGGGGTCAATGCTTCCAGGAAGTACCCGGGGAATAGCGCCCGGTGCGTCCCCACGAAGCGGGTGAAGTTGGAGTCAAGGACGTAGGTGACAGCGTGGTCCGTTTCGCTCCTCACGCTCCTGCCATAGGTCTGCACCAGCCTCAGGGCCGTCTGCCAGTCGTACCACCCCGGATCTCGCTCCAGTTTGACCCTAGTCCTCCTCTCTGAGAGGTCTGGGAAAGGTACTTTCACGAGTATCTGGAACCTGGAAAGATCATCCTTCAGATCGACCCCCTGGTAGAGGCTGGGGGAGATTAAGACGGACTCGTCCCTGTCCCCGTGGGCCTGCAAAAGGGCTGACCTCGAGGAGACGTTCTCGGTGCTCGAGAGCCTCGCCCTGTTGTACTCTGAGACGTGCTCCATGATGTATCTCGCTTGTTGGTAGGAGGTAGTGTGGATGATGCCCTTCTCCCCCGCGTGCCGAGACATCACTTCGTCCACCGCCCTTGCGATGGCGCCCATGGACGAGTCCATAGTGGTCCTGCTCAGCTGGGCGGCATTGAGTGCGTGGATAGGCCTGTTCTCGACGGGGAAGGCGGAACCTTCTACGCTGACGAATGTCGCATCGTCCTCGGGGATGCCGAGGGTCCTGCAGAAGACATCTTTGGAGAAGACCGTCGCCGACATGAGGAGCACGGTGTCAGCGGCGTCGAAGAGTCTGGATGTGTAATCGCTGACGCCCAGGGGCTGGAAGACCACTTCCTCGACCGTCGACTCCCCCTCGGCCGTCAGAGACTTCCTTACGCCGTTGACGACCCAGTTTGAGGGGTCGGCCCCGAGCACATCGGCGAACCCCTTCAGTGAATCTAGCGCGTCCCTGCAAGAGGCGACCTTATCCTGCATCTCCCCGTCCTTCTGGTTCGCGTTGATGAAGCCTTCCAGGGTCTGCTTCGCGTCGTCGAGTGGCCTGCTCCACGCCCCTGCATCTTCGAGGCCCATGTCAGGGATAGCGGGAGCCGACCCCCCATCAGTAGAATAGGTCCCAAGCGTCGACCTTCTCAGCGAGTAGGAAGCGAAGCCGACCATCTGCCTCTCCAGGTCGTGGGCTTCGTCGCAGACGAGGAGCTTCCTCCGCTGGACGTCGTCGGTGTAGCTCAGCTCCGAGAGGAAGAAGGGGTAGTTGGCCACCATGATCGGCTCCCTGAATGCGTCCCACTTCTGCTCATAGTACGGGCAGAACTTCCCGTCCTTGAGGGTCCTGCATTTCGATTTCCTCCCGCAGGCCCCCCTGGCGTGCTCGTCGTACTCCTCGAAGGTGAGAAAGTGTGGGCATTCCGAGAGGGTCCAGTCTGCCTCGCACCTCCCTTTGCTGCAAGGCGGGTATTTTCCTCTTGAGGTAGGGACCAGGCAGGTGAAGTTGGACTTGCCGGTCACCGTCGGGAAACCGAAGTCGACCGAGTACTGCGACTGGAGTTGTTTGGTGGAGGTAAGCAGGTAGGCAGAGCCGAGGTGTCTGCACAGGGCGGCCGCTATGGCAGACTTGCCAAATCCCACTGGGGCCTCAAGGATAATGTACCGCTTCGACTGGGAGAGAGCAGCCTCGACATGGCCCAGGACCTCCTTCTGTGAGGGCCTAAGGGTGGGGAAGGGGAAGCTCTCGAGGAGCGCCATCTTCGGCGGGTCGCCACCAAGGAGCGTTCCACAGTTGGCGCAGGTCGTTGCCTCCGCGCGGTGATTGGCCTTGACCCTGGAACCACATGTTGGGCAGAACTTCAATGAGTGGACCGCGTTGGGTGGGAGTGGGTATAAACTTCAAACCCCTGCTTTTGCAGGGCAGACATGGTGGACCCGCGCAAGGAGCGGGAACTGGGGAAGAGGCTGAGGCACGACGACAGTCAAAGTGCTGTTCGGCCTGGCGGCGAAGGACGATGAAATGCACCGTGAGTTCTACGTCGATGTTCTGCTGTGCGCTTGGGCGATGAGATCGCGCGCTTACACGCAGGCAAGGTCGAAGAATTGAAGAGCTCCACTGTGGCCACTGGTCCCCGGAGCTAGGCTGCCTCACCTTGCATTATCGCGGCGTTGTACCGTATCTCCGCAAGCGAGGACTTGTCTGGGAGTAGGGCCGGCATCTGAAGGAGGCAGTAGCCCCGCATCGGCGGCTACCGCTAGTCAAACTCCCCGATCCTCTTCAGTATGGTGAGGGCCCTGAGCGTTATCATTTTGCTCGGCCGGCCCGCAGGTTCCAGAGAGAGCGGAGCGTAATTTTTCTCATATTTGGAGCGCCAGCGAGGCCACCTCTCGTCTCGGAAGTCCGGGTGGACGGCATCCAATTCCCACCTCCCATCCTCCCTCCGCTTCCTCCTCAGGCGGGACAGGGCAGGCTTCAAGCGGCCGTCGCCGCCATAGCCAAGGGCAGAAGTGAACTCGAGGCCGACGAGGATGTCGTAATAGTAATGATATGGGAAGTGAAAACGGAGCCAGGGGTCATAGCGGCTCCCCTGCCTATAGAGCCTGCGCTCGAGGAAGAACTCCGCTCCCCTCTCGGCGGCAGCCTTCATCCCTCGGGTCCACTTCTGCCGCGGATACGCCGCGAACGCGCTCATGCCCTCCCAGGCGTCGATGGTCCCCGTCGGCGAAGGGAAGCAGTGCCAGCCACCGTCTTCCTTCTGAGTACTCACGAGCAAGTCGAGGGCGCTCCCCACCCTGTGATCGTCTGCGTATCCGAACTTGATCAGTGCCCTGGCAGTGTTCCCCACCAGGCAGTGCTCGCTGCTCTCGGGGCCGGGGTTGTCGAAACTACCATCAGCCCTCGGGTATGTCTCCATCGAGAGGGAGGATGGTTTGGCTGTCGGCGGGGCTTCCCGCGTTGCGCTCGGGTGTGGGTTTAGG
>JAFMAW010000114.1 GCA_029784795.1 Nitrososphaerota archaeon
GTCCTCTCGGCGGTGTAAAGCACCGAGTCAGCCTCGTTCCTGATCTCAGCTTCTTCCCTCTTCTTCCTATCCTGCTCGGCGAACGACTCTGCCTCCTTGACGAGCCTCTCCTTCTCGTCCTTCGACAGTTTGGTGGACGCGGTTATCGTAATCTTATTCTCCTTCCCGGTCCCGAGGTCCTTCGCACCGACGGTGAGGATGCCGTTGGCGTCGATGTCGAACGTCACTTCAATCTGCGGGACTCCCCTGGGGGCGGGCGGGATGCCGGTCAGGTTGAACATCCCGAGGGACACGTTGTCTGCGGCCATGCTCCTCTCGCCCTGGACCACGTGTATTGTCACTGCGGTCTGGAAGTCCGCGGCAGTGGTGAACGTCTTGCTCCGCTTGGTGGGTATCGTCGCGTTCTTCTCAATCAGGTGCTCGGTTATCCCTCCCAGTGTCTCGACGCCCAGCGATAGGGGTGTGACGTCTAGGAGGAGTATGTCCTTGATCTCCCCCGCCAGGACGGCGCCCTGTATCGCCGCCCCGATGGCTACGGCTTCCATGGGGTCGACCCCCCTCTCGGCCTGCTTCCCGGCGACGTCCTCGACGAACTTCCGGACCAGGGGCATCCTGGTCATGCCGCCTATCAGTATCACCTTGTCCACTTGCTCCGGGCCGAGCTTGGCGTCGCTGATCACCCTGCGAATGGTCTGCTCGGTCTTCGCGACTATCGGCCTTGCGACTTCCTCCAGCTTGGTCCTGGTCAATGTATAGTGGAGGTTCTTCGGTCCCGAGGCGTCGCTGGCTATGAACGGGAGGTCAACGTCGGTCGACGTGAGGTTCGAGAGCTGTATCTTGGCCTGCTCGGCCGCCTCCTTCAGCCTGGCCATGGCTGTCTTGTCGGTGGTCAGGTCCATCCCTGACTTTGAGCGGAAGTCATCCAGGAGCACCTGGATGATGGCCTTGTCCACGTCGGTCCCTCCTGTCTGCGTGTCCCCTGAAGTGGCTAGGACCTGGAACACCCCCTTCCCGAACTCCATGATGGTGGCGTCGTGTGTCCCACCCCCGAAGCTGAACACAAGGATCTTCATCTCGTTCTCAGCCTTGTCGAGCCCGTAGGCGAGCGACGCGGCGGTCGGCTCGTTGATTATCCTCACTACTTCCAGGCCCGCTATTTCACCCGCGTCCTTGGTCGCCTGGCGCTGGTTGTCGTTGAAGTGCGCCGGGACGGTGATCACCGCCTTCTTCACGGGGTAGCCGAGGAACGCGTCGGCGTCATGCTTGATCTTCTGGAGTATGTAGGAGCTGAGCTGCTCGGGCGAGTACTCCTTCCCCGAGAGGGTGACCCGGGAGTCTGTCCCCATCTTCCTCTTGATCTCGAAGACCGTCCCGTCCGGATTAGTCACCACTTGGCGCCTGGCCGGCTCTCCCACCAGCAGCTGCCCGTCCTTGGTGTAGGCGACCACAGAAGGGAACATCTTGCCCGCAGGAGTCGCCCCCTCGGCGCTTGGGATCACCACCGGCCTCCCAGCCTCGACCACCGCGGCAGCGGAGTTGGTGGTCCCCAGGTCTATACCTATGATCTTCTCTCTTGCGCTACTCATCAGATGTCGCCTCCTCCTGGGCCGCTTTGGGCGCCAATTCAACCTTTACCATGCTCGGTCTGAGAAGCTGCCCCCTGAATGTGTAACCTGTCCTCAACACTTCGGCCACCATATCCGGCCCGTCGGCGGCGCCCTGAACCCTCTCGACCGCTTCGTGGATGGCAGGGTCGAACGGCCTCCCCAGGGCGCCAATGGCCTCTACCCCCACGGATTGAAGGGCTGCGCGGAGGTTCGCGCTGACCATCCGAACCCCTTCCGCCAGCTCGCCATTGGCCGACCCTTCAGCGTGCTTCAATGCAAGTTCCAACTCGTCCGCCACCACAATGAGCTTCGAGATCAGCCCCTTCGCGAGCGTCTCCCCGGCTTCCTTCAGCTCCTTGTCCGCCCTCTTCCTGTAGTTCTCCAGGTCTGCCTGTGAGTACTTCAGGCGGGTGAGAAGTTCTCCGCTCCGCTCCTTCTCCTCAGCGAGTTGCTTCCTCAGCAGGTCTAACTGGTCCTCTTCGCTCTTCTCCCTCTCTTTCGATTCCATCAATTCCAGCTCAACTTTCCGGCGAGAGCTTGGTGCACTCCGTTTCATACGTATAAATTTTCAAGTTTCCAAGGGGTGGCGTGGCCGAGGCAGAGGGGGGCAGCAAGAAAGTCAGGGAGAGGCTTCTGCGCTTCGAGCGGGAGAGCAGGTACCTCAGGAGGGACTCGGACGACAGGAAGGTGCTCGAGGAGGTCTTCGACCGGTCGACCATGCTGGCCGTCGAGGAACTGATAGCCAGAAAGGACCTCGGCGAGCTTCGAGGTGTGGTGAGGGCGGGCAAGGAGGCCAGGGTGTATCTGGGGGAAGACAGGGCGGGCGGTCCGGTAGCGGTCAAGATCTATCTCACGTCAGCGTCAGACTTCAGGAAACGCATGGGCTACATAGCGGGGGACAGGCGTTTCGGGAGGCTTCCAGCCGGGTCGAGGGAGACCGTCTACCTCTGGACAAGGAAGGAGTTCAAGAACCTCCAGCTCGCCCGGGGCGCAGGTATCCGCGTCCCTGCCCCTCTCGCCTTCTTGAAGAACATCCTCCTGATGGAGTATGTCGGGACGCCCCCGGACCCCGCCCCCACCTTCTCCGAGTCTGAAGTCGGGGAGGAAGAGTACGCGTGGACGTTCAGGACAATCGAGGCGCTCTGGACCCGCGCCAGGTTGGTCCACGCCGACTTCTCAGAGTTCAACGTCTTCAGGACGGACGAAGGCCCAATCCTCTTCGACATGGGGTCGGCCGTCCTCTCGTCACACCCCCAGGCGCAGGAGTTCCTGCGGAGGGACGTCTCCAACATGGTCAGGTTCTTTAGGAAGCGGGGCCTGGGAGGTAAGGACGCGGACGAGTGGATGAAGGGGATCTTGAGATGAGCTTCGAGCAGACCGTGCGCATACCCGTCGACAGGGTGGGCGCCGTGATAGGCAAGGAGGGGGCGACCAAGAGGTACCTCGAGGGCGAAATGGGGGTGGCCATCCAGGTGGACGGCAAGGAGGGGCTTGTGGTCTTAAAGTCGGAGTCTGCCCTGGGGACAGACCCATTCTCGGCGACCAGGGTCATCGAGGCGATAGGGCGCGGATTCTCCCCCCAGAAGGCGCGCAGGCTCTTGGACGAGGGGACGGCCCTGGAGGTGATAGACCTCCGCGGGTATGCGGGGAGGAGCGCGAACTCCCTCGAGAGGATTAGGGGGAGGGTGATAGGCCTCAAGGGGAAGTCCAGACGCGTGATCGAAGAACTGACCTCCTGCAACCTTTCGGTCTACGGGAGGACCGTGGCCATAATAGGGGATGCTAGCCACGTCCAGCTGGCATCGGACGCTGTCAGGTCCCTGGCGTCGGGGAGCCAGCACAAGAATGTGTACAACACCCTCCAGAAGGCAAGGACCAAGAGGAAGATGGAGCGCATGTTCCTCTGGGAAGGGACTTCGCCGGAGACCCTGGAAGAAAAGCTTCAGAAGCTTGAGCACTAGCATATATCCGATTCAGGTCGATACCTGCGGGCGGGCTCTTAGGGCGAGAGTAGGAATAGCTAGATAGGTGC
>JAFMAW010000115.1 GCA_029784795.1 Nitrososphaerota archaeon
GGCCAGACGGTCGTGCTCTTCTCCATCGCCCTGGCAGCCGCCGAGGCCGCGGTCATTCTGGCAATAGTCGTAGTCGCCTATAGGCTCCGCAACGACATAGACGTGAGTGAGATGAAAACCCTGGAGGGATAGAAGTGCCACAACTCAACATCGACCCCACCGGCCGGGCCCCCGGGTCCAAGCTCCGATAGCAAGGGTTGCCCATGGAATACATCCTTCTTCAGACGGTGGCTGTCCCACTCGCGGTCGCCCCCGTCGTCCTCCTCCTCGGGAAGAAGCTGGGGCGCCATGTGGGCTGGATAGCCTTCGCCTCCCTGCTCTATACGACCCTCCTCCTCGCCTACCTCGGGACCTCGCTCTTCAACGGGGGTCCGAACGTGACCGAGTCCTACGCCTGGGCGCCAGTCTCCGGGCTGACCTTCGGGTTCCTCGGCGACAACCTCAGCGTCCCTGTGGCGCTGATGATGAACATCGTCGTGATGGCGACGGCCGTCTACTCGATGGGATACATGAAGCACAGGCTGGAGGTCATGTACGGCGAGGAGAGGAAGGGCCAGTACGCCATCTACTTCCTCAACTTCATGCTCCTTGACGCCGGGCTGATCGGCGTCTCGCTTGCGACCAACCTCCTCGAGCTGTACATGTTCCTGGAGCTAATGTTGATACCTTCGACATTCATGGTCGCCCTCTTCGGGTACACCAACAGGGAGAGGACGGCCATGATGTACTTCCTCTGGAACCACCTCGGCGCGTTCATCTTCCTCGCTGGAATCGTCGTGGCCTACTCAGCCACCGGGAGCTTCCAGATATCCTCCCTGTCGACCATCCCGCTGGGGACCGTGGCCTACTGGGCCGTTGGGCTCATCCTCGTCGGCTGGCTAATCAAGATGGCCATCTTCGGGGTGCACCTCTGGCTACCTACGGCCCACGCAGAGCACCCCACCTCCTTCGCCCCGTTCATCGTCACCATAGTCGGCGTGGGCAACTACGTGGTGGTGAGGCTGCTGGTGGAGGGGATGCGGTCAGCCTTCATCCCCTTCGCCTTCCCACTCATGATCATGGCGGTGATCACCATGGTCTACGGAGGGGCGATGACGATGGTGCAGAACGACGTGAAGTACCTCTACGCCTGGTCCACCATCAGCCAGAACGCCTACTCCCTCCTCGGCATCGGGAGCCTGAGCGTGTTGGGGGTGTCGGGCGGGCTCTTCTACTTCCTGAACCACATCATCGGCAAGACGATCCTATTCTGCGTAGCCGGCATCATGATCACCCAGGTGGGGACAAGGGACATGCGCAAGATGGGCGGGCTGGCTGGGAAGATGCCCCTCACCGCAGCGGTCGCCCTGATCGGCTCCATGATACTCTCTGCGGTCCCTCCGACCGGGGGCTTCCAGGCAGAGTGGCTGCTGTTCGAAGGCGTCTTCACGCGCGGGATCGCGGGGGGGCTGGCCTGGAACTTCGTCGTGGCGATAATGGGTCTGGCTGCGACCGCGCTCACCGTAGCCTACACATTCTGGCCGATGCGTAAGATATTCTTCGGCCCCCTGTCAGACGACCTGATGGGGGTGAAGGAGGCCCCGCTCATCATGACCGCTCCGCTAATCTTCCTCGCCGCCCTGTCCATAGTGATCGGCATCTATCCTGACCTCTTCTTCAGGTCCCTCTACCACTTCGCGAGCACGATAGGATTGTCAGGTAGATAGGAAATGACAGCGGTCCCGATCCCATCTTACTTCGTCTGGCTCATCTTCCTCCTCCCCTATGCGGGGACGCTGGCCGCGCCTCTCACCGGCAGGGGGCGGATCCGAGACGTAGCGGCCGTCCTCTTCTCCTTCCTCTCCGCCATCTTCGCTCTCGTCCTCCTCGTACCCGTGATCGAAGGCAATACCATCTCCCTGGTCAACTCGCTGATCCCTGCCTCTGTCCCGTGGATCCCCGAGCTCGGAATCAGCTTCGGGGTGCTCTCGGACCCGTACACCGTGATCATAGCGAACCTGGTCGCCTGGATCAGCTTCCTCGTCATGCTGTACAGCGTCGACTACATGAAAGGGGACAGCGGGCTCACAAGATACTGGTTCTTCATGAGCTTCTTCATCGGGAGCATGCAGCTCATCGTCCTATCCAACAACCTCCTCTCGCTCTTCATCGGCTGGGAGGGGGTCGGCCTTTGCAGCTACGCCCTGATAGGCTACTACTACCACGACGAGAAGGAGAACTGGGTCGGAACCCCCGGCTCCAAGGCCCTGGGGATGGAGCAGGCCTACCCGCCTTCTCACGCCGGGATGAAGGCGTTCTTCATGACGAGGATAGGGGACATGGCGATGTTGGCTGGGATACTGATCCTGTTCATCTACTCAGGGACTTTCAACTATCAACAGCTGGCGTCGTCCACAGGCTGGGCGACGTCTCTGGCCGCCGGAGGGCTGCTGGTCCCAGTCGCCCTGCTGATATTCGGAGGTGCAGTGGGGAAGTCCGCCCAGTTCCCGCTCCAGGAGTGGCTCCCTGACGCCATGGCGGGGCCCGCCCCCGTCTCCGCCCTGATCCACGCGGCCACCATGGTCAACGCGGGTGTGGTACTCGTCGCGCGCATAGGGCCCATATTCTACTTCGCCCTTCAGTCCAACCCTGCCCTGATCCAGCCCTTCTTCATGGTGGTAGCGTGGATCGGTGCCATCACCGCCTTCTTGGCGGCCACCCAGGCGATGGTGGGCTTCGAGCTGAAGAAGCTCCTCGCCTATTCCACCATATCACAGATAGGTTACATGATGCTGGGCCTTGGCCTCGCGGGCCTCTCGACCAACTTCGCGGAGGGGCTGTCGGCCGGCCTTTACCAACTGTTGAGTCATGCCATATTCAAGGCAGCGCTGTTCATGACGGCCGGGGTACTGATTCATCTCACAGGGACCAAGTACGTCAACGAGATGGGCGGGCTGAAGGAGAAGCTGAAGATCACCTTCGCAGTCTTTCTCATCGCCGCAGCTTCCCTCTCGGGAATCCCCCCGCTCAGCGGCTTCTTCGCGAAGGACGCCATCCTGGCGACGGCGTGGGGGTCTGGGCAGTACGGCCTTTTCCTCCTGGGGTCGGCGACCGCAGGACTGACCGCATTCTATGCGTTCAGGATGGTCGGCCTCGTCTTCTACGGGGTGAGGGAGAAGCACGCCGGGGAGGGGACCGGCCACGAGCTCAAGGAGCCATCGCCCATCAGCTGGATCCCATACTCGGTCCTCGCTGCGGGGACCGTCCTGATCGGCGTCCTCGGCATCTTCAACTTCCAGGGGGACCTGCAGGGTGCCTCTGTCGCATACATCTACAGCCTGTTCAAGGGTGCCAGCTTCAGCAGCCTGAACTCGACCTCCTCATTCAACTTCGTCTCGTCGGGGATCACCCTGGCGTTCGCCCTGACCGGTTTGCTCCTGGCTGTCCAGCTCTACGTGCGGAGGAAGACGGCTCCCTCCGCCCTGGTCAAAGAGTCCGGCCTGGCCCACGGCCTCTACCGCTTCAAGAAGATCTACCCGGGAGAGAATTGGGATGCGTCCGTCCGTTCCCCGCTCACCGAGCCCGGCGTCAAAGTCACGCAAAGCGATTATCTGCTGGGCGTGAATG
>JAFMAW010000116.1 GCA_029784795.1 Nitrososphaerota archaeon
GTGGATGTGCGACACCGCCTGGGCCCAACCGAACATGGCTTCGTAGCCTTTGCCGCTGAAAGTGACCGCTGCCCTCATCACGGGGAACCCCTTCACCATTTCGTCGGTGAACTCTCGCCCGATGGCCGTGAAACCCGAGTCTTCGACGCCTCGGTTGGCCGAGTAGCGGACGGTCGCTTCGCCTTTGTACGGACCCAGCATGAAGGGCATCGACGGCGTCTTCGGCGACAAAGCGCCCTTGTTCAACTCGCTCATCACCGAGCCTGCTGGCCGGCGACATAAGGCCGACTCACTTTCGGTGTTCGCATATCGTGACCTCTGATTCCCAAAGTCGCTCAACCGCATGAGCATACAGGCAAAGACGCGTCCTGCCCTTGTTCTTGTAAGCATGACTCTATGCTGCGGCCCAAGAGTTGATTCTGCCCGATGTCCGCGTGATGAGAACGGGTGTCCCACCTTGGGCGATGCATGCCCTTCCAACCGTCCCCGTAGTAAAGTGCTACTCGAATAGTCGCCCCGCAAGGCGTAACTACTTGGCTCACGGTCACAAGGCGACTATGAGGATGACCAGCGCGATGCCAGCGGCTGTGTTCCTGTCGTCAGGGCTGTTTGCTATTGCAGTAGCCGTGCCGGTGACGCTTTCCGGTGTAGGCAACTTCGGCTTCCCATTAGTTGCCTCACCCTGTTGCTCCGCACACATTGTCACTCCGGCAGGTACCATCGCTGTCCTGCATTATGGGGCGGCCGTCCTCTTCTTTGAACCCGCATTCTTTGCAGGAGTCGGCTTGCTGATTTTGGGGGTCTACCTTCTGAGAAAGGGAATCACAACTCTCGGTTTCAGGGGGAGCACGAGGATATCCTCTCGCCCAGACCTGCACCGGTGACGGCGCGCAGGGTCCTCCTCACCCCCCTCGGCGAGCACTCCGAGACAACGAACTTCTTCATCAAGCACCGGCAAGAGGCCGAGGAGCCGGTGGAGAACAGGTTCGCGGCGGAGGCGCTCTCAGGGACGCCTGTCGTGGACGGGGATTTCGTGGTTGTGGACTACCACGAATACAGGCTGTTCTTCCTTGTGCTCGAGAAGGAACCGCCAGCGGGTGTCTCGGTGGTGGGGAGGGAGACGAAGGTCGGCCTGGTCCCCTGGCTCACTGCCTCAGCATGAGGCGGGAAACGGTCTTCCACTTGGCGCCGCGTTCCTCTGCCCACGTCCCGCATCTAGACCGTCTTCCTGCTAGATGCCGTGCTTGCTCGCATCCGCCGCGGGTGATGCGCTCCCCGTCAGGCTTTTAGCGGGCAGGTGGGCCAGAAGGGGGACCTGCCAAACTTGAGTCTGAGAGTTCTCCTCGTCTTTCTCGCGGTCGCGATTCTCCTGTGCTCGGTCCCTGCCTCGTTCGCCTACAGCGGGAAGGCCCTGACTCTGAGGGTATACGCCGACGGCTATGTCGACGTGACGCAGACCCTGGCGACGGGCTCAAGGTCGACGTCCGTCGTGGTCCCGTTGCTGTCGGAAGTGGTGTCCAACCTGGTGGCGACCGACCAAAACGGCTCCCCACTTTCCTACAGCTTCGGTCCTGGGAACGCCAACATAACCGTCTACACGTTGGGGGCTACTTCCGTCACGCTCCGGTACGATACCGACGCCCTGACCTCGAAGAATGGGACTGTATGGACCCTGACATACGCCACGGAATACAACTCCACCGTGGTGCTCCCCCCGCTCTCTACCCTGAGCTTCGTATCAGGGGCTCCCTATCCATCTCCTTACTCCATCAACGAGACTAACGCGGCCCCAGAGCTCGACGTCCCTGCAGGGACCTGGACGATAAGCTACGGGGCCCCCATCGCCGGCCTGACCACCACAAGCAGCCCCGGGCCCGGAGGAGGGGCGAGCGGATTCCTGGGGCTGTCAGCTCGGGAGGCAGAGGAGGCAGGGGCTGCGGCGGCCGCGCTGGCTGCAGCGGGGCTCTCAATCTTGCTGTGGAGGAGGCGCGGCCCCGGGCCCACAGGCGGGGGGCTGAGGCCAGATGACGTCCAAGTGCTCAGCTTCATACGCGAGAATGGCGGCAAAGTGCTCGAGCCTGAGATCAGGGCGAAATTCGCTCTTCCCAAGACTTCGGGCTGGCGGCAAATCAAACGGCTAGAAAGGCTGGGCTACGTCAGAGTGCGAAAGATCGGCACACAAAACCAGATCGAGGTAGTGAAGGACAGGGGCGCCAGTCCGCAGGGCTAGACGCTGACGGCGGACGCTGTCTGGAACTCCAGGGATGCCTGGACCATGGCAGATATGCCCGCAGTTATGTCCTGGCTAGAGAAGAACCGAAGGGCCTGAGACACCTCGGCGCGGCCCGACGCCGCACCTGCTATCCTCGCCTGTATCGAGCCGCCCACATAGGCGACGGCCGTGGCAGTGGCGCCTGCGGACGCCCCAGTGGTTGAGGACAGCGAAGCGCCTGCGCCGGAGAGCCCCCTCTCGTCGGACGGGTACGCTCCCAGGGTCGCCTGCGTGGACTGGTAGGCCGCGCCGTCGAAGGCGGCAGCTGCCTTGGCCACCGCCTGAACCGAGGCTGACACTTGGGCGGTCGCGGCTGCTGCGGTGGCGTTGAGATACACCGACGACTGCGCTGCCGCCGAGGCTGCCATCGAGAGAAGGGCGCCGCTCACAGGGACGTCTGATTGGGCCGTCGTGACGCTTGAGCTGAAGCGTGACGCGTCGGTCCCCCCGCTTGTCATCTGGGCGGCCTGCTGTGACATTGACGAGGCGGCTGCACCTACGGTGGCCGAGACGGAGAGGCCGAGGACTGCCTGCACCTGCGGCAGGCTCAGAAACGGCTGAAGGTCGCTGACGACCTTGTCATAGGACGACACGTAGGCGGAGCCGTTCGACCGAGCCGAGCTCCCGTCCGAGTTCACGGCCCCGAGGTAGCTCCCGTAGGACGGCAGCTGGACCTTGGAGAAGCCGTTGAGCTCAGCCTGAAGCGCGGAAAGGGAGGCATTGTATGAAGCGCCGTCTGACATGCATGCCTGGATGTCGGCGACGATGCCAGGTTGGGCGGCTATGACTGATAGGCCGGGCAGCGCCTGCAGGTCGGCGTGGAGCTGCGACTCCGTCGACTGGGCGGCGCTGATGGAGGACGAAACGTTGCCCGAATAGCCATCGACCTTCGAGATGGCGGCCGCGAGAATCGAGGCCGACGAAGCGACGTTCGCTGCCGCCGAGCCTTGCAGTCTCGCGTAGGCCGCATATTGGGCCTGGAAGCTGGTCAGGTTGGCGTAGGCGGACTGCTCCGCTTGGATCGTGGCGTTGGCCTCGGAGGAGAGGGACCGGATGTAGGCGCTCACATATGCGTCGGCTCGCTGCGCGTAGGAGTACGAAGCGATCGTCACCAGATAGGACTGAGTCGCGTTGACCTCCGACCTTGCCTGGGCAACCTGAGTGAGGACCTGGGACAGGCTTACGGTGGCGTTGGCCTCTCCGTTGGCCCGGGCGAGCAGGGAGGCTGCCTGGCTGAGGTGGGCATCGGCCGCCTGGACCTGAGCGTTGACCTGGGCGCATGCC
>JAFMAW010000117.1 GCA_029784795.1 Nitrososphaerota archaeon
AGGCCCTTCGATGGCGAAGTGTACAGGTTCACCGTCAAGAAGCACGACGTAGCCAGGCTCCTCTCCCTGAAGCGCAGGCTGCAAGAGGAGCTGGGAGAAGACCCCGAGAAGCTCATCTTCGATAAGATTAAAGAAACTCGCTGAATGGCGCCGCAACGTGGCTACCTGCATCTGTAAGGTCTGCAGGCACAAGGACTACGAGAGCTGCTCGAAGTGCACCTGCTGTAGGTATCAGCGTGCGGCCTGCATGCCGGTGACAGGTTAGGCCCCCGTGGGCAAGACTTAAGGGAGAACCGCGAGGAGGCTTCCGCAGCGAGGTGGGGAAGCCAGACCCCCCGTGGGGGTAAGGATCATCCCGGCGGGCTCATAAGCGAAAGCTTGGAAACCCGCAGAGCGGAGGTTCAAAAGGAGAGCAATCTCCTGAAAGTCCTCCCCTCGCTACTTTTCGAAGAGCCCCCGACCGTTCAACCGTCTCGCTCGTGCCCTCTTTTTTTCTCAGGTTGAATTTCCTAAGGTCGACGTGCTAGCAGGCTTCCAAGTTGTGCCCGTTGGCTCAAGCCGGCTTCTAGGAGAGGCCGAAGTCAAGGAATCGTCTTGTGAGGGTATGCCTGGAAATTAGATGCGGGAGGGTGTTCTTGATGAGCGCTTTTGCTGCGCCTCCGCGCTGGCCGCGAGCCCAATCTAGTCCTCCTCCCCGAAAGTGAAAGGGACGTTGGCCCTCTTACGTCGGATTGCCAGGCAGCCATTGGTTCGCGAAGTGGCACCCCTGATACCGTGAAACGAAGATGAGTGTTGTTTGGTCCGACGGGGGATCCTGGGCTCTCATACGTTTCCACGCGGCAGAATCACTGAATTGGCTCGGGTCGTGCCGCACAACCGGCCAAAGCGTCACTGCCTGGGGCGCATCTTATATCTACGGCCCCGTGGCTTTCTAGACCTGTGCCTGGGAGCATGGTTGCGGATCAGATAAGGGGCGTACACGTCGTGCATGCGCAGTGGTGCCCGCACTGCCACCCGACCACGGTGGAACCGGTGGGAGAGAAAGCCGCTGAACTCGGATTGGAATTCCACGACTACGACATAGACAACCCTGACCAGGTAAAGAAAGCGGACGCGCTCATCCGAGACCATGGCGACTGGTCCGAGGACTATCTGATACCGCAGGTCTTCTTGGAGATGCGGGATGGGACAATTCGCCATGTTCTGACCGGCTACTCGGAAGGTGTGGAGCTTACCAGAAGGGCGGTCGCGAACCTGCTGAACAGTCCCTACTTTCGAGGTGGCGCGCCTGCAAGATAGGGCGATGGAGGTAGCGCGCTCCATCCTAGCAACCACCGCCAAGTGCTCACATTGCAGCGGCCAGGCGGCCATCGAATACCTCGAGGGCGGCTCGATCGGGGTGCACGTCTGCCCAGGCAGATATGTCTCAAGGATAATCGCGTATGGCAACCCGCTCGACCTGGACAGATTCAGGGAGTTCGTTCAAGGGGCCGTTCAGGGGACGCAGAGAATCGACGACACCGATGTGAGGGTAGCGAGCCGCTACGCCTGGGACCTGGGGCTCGACAGGGCCAGCAACGACCTGATCCTCAAGGAGATGTACTGGACGCAGAACTACCGCAGGGCCAAGAGCGAAGACCCAGACAGGGTTGCCCTCTTCTTCTGCGCCAATGGAGACTCGTTCTTCGTCCAAGCAGTCCAGGGAAATGAGAGGCTCTGCAGCAAGTGCAGGAACCCATAGGGAACGCATAACACTGCGCACGCCATCCCCAATCGCCGTCCTCCCCTAACCGGGAGTCTTGTCCGACCAACGCGGTCCATGCCGGCCAGAATCCCCCCACCATGTATTTACGCCCCGTCCCTGAACCTGAGGGCACTTGCCAGGGGAATCGACGAAGTCCGTCCATGAAGCAGAACCCTTCGACGAGGGCACCGGCTCGCTTGTCGCGCCCATCTATGAGACTTCGACCTTCGGGTTCGCCAGGGCTGCAGACGTCCCTCTCGCGGTGTCAGGCTCAGGGGAGAAGGGGTACACGTACTCGAGGTGGGACAACCCCACCGTCGTGAGGCTTGAGAAGAAGCTCGGAGCCTTCGAGCATGCAGGGGGCGGCGCAGCCTTCTCGTCTGGGATGGCAGCGATATCCACCGCCGTCTTCGCCTTCCTGGAGAAGGGATCCCACGTGCTGGCGATCAGAGACCTCTATGGTGGGACATTCGGGCTCCTCCACGACATCCTCCCCGGGCTCGGCTTCGACATTACCCTGGTGGACACCGGAAATTTTGAGGCCCTGGAGAGGGGCGTGAAGAAGAACACGAAGATAGTCTACATCGAGAGCCCCACGAATCCCACCCTGAAGGTGGTCGACATAGGAAAGGCGGCCAAGCTCGCCCATTCGAACGGCGCGCTGTTAATGGTGGACAACACCTTTGCGTCGCCGATCAACCAGAACCCCCTGGACCTGGGGGCAGACGTCGTCCTGCACAGCGCCACGAAATATCTCAACGGGCATGCGGACCTGATAGCAGGCGCGGCGATGGCTGACGCCGAGAGGATTCGTAAGATCAAGATGACGAGGAGGGAGTTCGGAGGGACACTGGACGCGCTCCCCGCCTGGCTAGTCCTCCGCGGCATGAAGACCATGGCCATCAGGGTGAGGCAGCAGAACGCCAGCGCCATGGCCCTGGCGGAATTCCTGTCGACCCACAAGAAGGTGGCGTCAGTGCATTACCCCGGACTCAAGACACACCCGCAGCACCGGCTCGCGCGGAAACAGATGAAGGGCTTCGGCGGCATGCTGAGTTTCGAGGTCGATGGGACGGCGGGGGACGCCATGAGGTTCACCGAGTCAGTGAAGATTGCGACCCTCGCCGCAAGCCTTGGCGGGGTCGAGACACTGGTGTCGCAACCCTACAACATGACCCACACCCAGATGTCGGCCGAAGACAGGGAGAAAACTGGGATTCCTGAGACGCTTGTGAGGGTCTCGGTTGGGATAGAGGACGTGAACGACCTCATCGAAGACTTCAGGCGTGCACTCGCAGCTGTGTAGAGGGCTCGAGCCAGCCCTCGACAGACTCCGCTTCCTCGTAGACCTCCAGGCCGTATCTGATCAGAGGCTTGGTCAGGTGCCTGTTTGCCCTTGGGGATGGAATGTAGACTCCTGCCTCCAGCCCCCCAACGCGGGTGCGCTTCACCTCGAGCTTCTCCATGTTGAGAATCTTCGGGTGGCGAGATGTCGCTCTCCTTACACCTCCGAAGGCGCGAATCGTGTCCCCCCTCTTCAGCAGCTTCGCGGAGCGCCTGAGGTCCCCCGTGGGCTCGTAGGCTGCCAGCATGTGCCTCCCCCCGCTTTGGTCGAAAGTTACGTAGACGTGCCCCCCCTCCCCCACCTCCACCTCCTCGACCGTGCCGTTGAAGCTGGTGAACGGCCCGTCGGCGACGCGCACATTCTCGCCGACCTCGAACAGCACCGCCGGGCGCGGATGTTCGGCGCCCTCCTTGGTCTGTGTCATCACCCGCTCGGCCTCGGCGTCGCTGATC
>JAFMAW010000118.1 GCA_029784795.1 Nitrososphaerota archaeon
CCGTAGAAGACTATCGCAGAGATGGGGGCCATGGCCACGGCGAGCAGGGCCATTAGGTCCTCCTCCCCGTCGACCAGTACCCGGACCGGCTTGCTCCCGGCGAAGGCCTCCCTCATCCCATCTATGGCGCCCTGGGTCAGGGTCCCTGCTGGGTTGCTCACCTTCACAAGCCTCGCGTAGGGGACGTCGGGGGGCTCCCTCCTGGACCTCCGCTCCACCCCGTCGACCACGTGCACCGCCGGGGTCGCGTCCAGGGCGTGCAGCGTCTCTGTCAACCTGTCCCCGACCGTGACAACCATCGACGCCTCCCGGGCCAGCTTCGCCAATTCCTTCCCTCTCGCCTCTTCGGGGCCGAAGACCCGCCCGAGGGGCTCCGCCAGCTTAGACCTCAGAGATTCAGGGAGCCTGAACGGCCCGGCCAAGGGGCTAGCTTACCTTGAGGGCGTAGCGGCCGGGCTTGGTGATGCCCAGGGTCTTGGCGACCTGGGACTTCGCGGCGTTGATTATTATGATGAGCCCGGACCATTCATTGCTCAGCTCCGTCGAACCGTCGTTGGGGCAAGCCTTCTCGGACGTCAGCATCCTGCACTTGCGGCAGGCCAGTTCTTTCATCGCGACTACTTCCCTGCCCGTTCCTCTGTCTTGCGGGCCTTGGCCGCCTTCGCCACCTCTTCGTCGATCCACTCTACCGCCCCCAGGAACGGCTGCCTGCTGGTCACCCCTATCTTACCCATGGAGATGCCATGCCCGAGGCTCACGGCGGTGATCCTGACCCTCACCTTGCTCCCGACCCGAAGCGTCCTCTTGCTCTGAGAGGCGGTGATGATGCCCGACTTCACGTCGCTTGTCAGGTAGTCGTCCATTATCTGGCTGAGGTGGAGGAGCGCGTCGGCCGGGCCTACCCTCACGAAGGCGCCGAAGTCCGTGACCTCGACTATCTCGCCTTCGACTATCTCCTGCTTCATGGGGTAGAACGAGAGGACTTCGAACTTCACCCTGTGGTAGGTGGCGCCGTCCCCGGCTATGATCTTCCCGACCTTGTCCACGTCCACCTTCGTGACCAGGACCAGGTAGCCGTGGTCGGGGTTGATGGTGCTCTCGTACTTCAGCTTCAACAGGTCCATGGCTACCTTCTCGAGAGGGGAGCCGAACCGGTCGGGTGGAACGCGCACCACATCTTCGAGGTTCACGAGCTCAAACATGAATTATTCAGAAGCCTGGGCACCCCTTCGGGTCAGCGATTTTAATCTTTGTTAGGGATGAAGCGCGGAGGGAGCGCGCTCATTCCAGCGACGGGGGGAGGGCCCTCTTGTGGGCGGTCCTCCTGTGCATTTCAAGGGCCTTCTCGACCGCGCTGACCGGGAGCCCCGCCCCAGCGGCGGCCTCGTCGACCCCGGTCTTCAGGTCGAACAGATGGTGGAGGGCTATGTCCAGCTTGTCGTAGTCCGCCGGAAGCTCGTCGGTAGCCTTGTGGCCGGGCCAGAGCTGGGGGGACGCTGGCTTCTCGACCACCCGGCCGGGCACCCCCAGGTGGGCCCCCAGGAGGCGGACCTGCGTCTTGTAGAGGTGGGCTATGGGGAGGAAGTCGGCCAGCCCGTCCCCGCCCTTGGTGAAGAAACCCAGGATCTCCTCGCTCTTGTCTCCGGTCCCGGCCACCAGGAGCTGGTGGGAGTTGGCGAAGAAGTAGGCTATTGTCATCCTGACCCTCGCCTGGACGTTCGCCCTGGCTACCCTTGTCCCTTCGAGCTTCGACGATTCCACGAGCGCCTTGACGGTGCCGGCGATCGGTACGGTTTCGGCCCTTATCCCCCATGCGCTCGCCAGCCCCCTGGCGTCCTCGGCGTCCTGAGGAGGGGTGTGCTCAGACGGGAGAAGGAGCCCAAGGACCTTCTTCTTCCCCAGCGCCCTGACGCAGAGCGCCCCGACCACGGCGCTGTCTATCCCTCCGCTAAGGGACACCACGGCCCCTTCCGCCCCGGCCCCGGCGACCGTGGCTTGGATGAATTTGACGATCCGTTCCGTCTCCCGAGCCGCGTCAATACCCAGCCCTTTGGGGGCCATTGGTTCTGCGCCCCGGGCCGGGGCTTTAACCGCTTTCCGCAGGGCACGGGCCTGCGTCAGACGAACCGCACCCGCCCGGAGCTGAGCGTGACCGCCCTGACGCGGGCCGCCTTCAGGGCGGCCAAGAGCCCCGAGTCCACCGTTGCTACCAAGGCCCCTGACGTCTTGGCAGCCGAGACTAGCTCGTCGTCCACCCTGGCGCTCCCGCAGGGTCCGGAGGCGAATCTTGACGCCAGGTCGAGGGCCACCCTGGCCGTCCTGGACCTCACTCCGCCGCTCGACGCGAGCTTCTGAAGCTCGGCCCTCACGCAGTCGAGCAGGACGGGCTGGAAGGCCCCGAGGGCTCCGACCATGTCCTCGAACCATGTGGTCGGCCTCTCCACCACGGCCATGAGGAAGCTGCTGTCGAAGATTATCTTCTGCAAGGTCTCATCTGCTCCTGGCGCTTACCATATGGAGGCTCAAATATATGGCGGCGGCGGTTTTGTATGGTAATGACCGAGGCTTCGGCGGTGACGAGCAAGAGCATGGTCAACATACCGGCTTCCATCCGGAAGGAGTATGGCATCCGCGAGGGCGACAAGCTCGCCTTCGTCGAGACGGACCACGGGCTCGCCATCGTCCGCATACCTCCCTTGACAGAGATCTACGGCAGTGGGGTGCACGAGCGGGACAAGATAATCCAGGCGATTCGCGAATTGGAAGCGGAGCATCGCAGGGAAGCCCTGGAATGACGTCCTTTGTCTTTGACGCCGGCGCGCTGCCCCTCATCTACGCCAAAGATGAACGGCTCCACGCCGTCGTGGAAGAAATCGCGTCAGGGGAAGCCGAAGGGCTCGTCCCATCGGTCATATTGGCCGAGTTCTATTACAGGACGTGCCGGTCGTCAGGCAAGGACGTCGCGCTCCTTAGGTCTCGGCAGCTCTCCGAACGCCTGACCGTGATGGAGACGAGCATAGGTCAGTCCAGGGCGGCGGGGATGGAGAAGTGCCGGAACAACAGGCTTTCGCTCGCCGGCTCGTTTGTCCTTGCGCTCGCAAGAGGACAGGGGGGGACAATCCTAACTACAGACGGGGAGTTGGCGAAAGAACCCGACGTGGATGTAAGATACCTTCAGGTCTAGACAGCGCCAACAGCCTCCGCCCGTCGAACGGGGGGCAGGCCCTACTTCAGGACGCCCGAGCCTATGAGGCGCCAGCGGTCGGCGATCCTCCTGCTTATGGCCGCCCTCATGCCGCTTTCGATGGCCACCGCCTTCTTCAGGTCCAGCTCGACTACCTCCCCTCTCACCGAGGTCGCGACCGCCAGGGTGGAGGCGGTGCCGAGGTTGAGCCTGACCGTCTCCGAGAGCTTGAGCTTGTCTCCGAAGTCGAGATAGGTCAGCTTCTGCCGCTCGGAATCGAGAATCGCTTGGCCGGTGTCAGGATTGACGACGCCGCCCAGGTTCGGTCCCGACCTGGCCTTGAGA
>JAFMAW010000119.1 GCA_029784795.1 Nitrososphaerota archaeon
TACGAGCAGGTGCTGAAGATGGGTGTGCGGAAGGTTGTGGTGGCCAGCTACAACGGGCTGGTCAACCTTTCCGAGGCCGCGGCCAGGGCGAACGTCAAGGTCAAGACCATGGTCAGGGTCAACCCCGAGGTCCAGGTCCACGCCGAGCTCAGGGGCTCGATGGGGCACGGGAAGTTCGGGCTGCAGTTCAACGGCGGGAGCCCCGACAGCGCCCTCTCCGTCCTGAAGAAGATCCTCGGGACGCCGCAGCTCGAGTTCGAGGGGTTCCACTTCCACCTCGGTAGCCAGATCGAGGACCCGACCTGCTACGCCGAGGCGATAGAGAAGCTCGAGGCGTTCATACTGGGCGCCCGGAGGCAGCTCGGAGACTTCAGGGTGGGGACCCTCGACATCGGCGGCGGGCTCCCTGTCCCCTACGGGAAGAAGGTCCCGACCCCCAAGGACCTGGGGTCGAAGATCGTCGGGCAGCTCAACAGCCTCGTGGAGAGCATAGGCGACAGGTTCACGCTGGTAGCCGAAAGCGGCAGGTTCCTCACCGCGGAGTCCACCATCCTCGTGACACGGGTGGTCAACGTCAAGAGCTTCGGGGACGCGAAGTACATCTACGTGGACGCGGGGTACAACGTCCTGCTCGACTCGGCGCTCCTCCATCACGAATACCCGGTGGACGTTGTGCCTGGGGGGAGGCCTTCCCCCCAGAAGGTCGCCCTGGTCGGCAGGCTTTGCGACCCCCTGGACGTCTTCCCGACGTCGTCCAGGTCGAAGCTCGGCGGGGCGGGGGTCGGAAAGCTCGTCGTGTTCAGGGAGGTCGGCGCATACTCGCTGGTGATGAACATGCCCTTCCACAGCCAGCCCAGGCCCCCGGTCCTCATGCGGAACAGCCAGGGGTCCTACGTTGTGGCCCGGAAGGGGCAGGACGTCGAGAGGCTCTTCGCCGACGAAGGCGGGGACTGCCTCCCCAACTGACCCCTGAGCCAGGATTCTCGCTCCGCCCTCGGGGCTGAGTGCGTCCGAAGGCCGCGCGTGCAGGCTCACCGACAGCGGGGAAACGATAAATCGGCGCCGAAGGGAAGGCGTCGGAGTGACCCTCGAGATAATAATCGGCCCCATGTTCTCAGGGAAGACGTCGGAGCTGATCAGGCTGGTCGAGCGGGAGGTCTACGCGAAGAAGAAAGGAGCCATATTCAAAATCGACTTCGACAAGAGATACAGCGAGATGCAGGTGGTCACCCACAACGGGCTCCGCTATGACGCCTATTCGATCTCGTCGACCGACGAGGGGGTCAGGAGGGTCGAAGAGGTCGCCGAGTCAGGGGGCCTCGACGCCATAGGGGTGGACGAGGTGAACTTCTTCCCTCGCTCCATCGTGGGCCTCCTGGACAGGCTCGCCGGCGCGAGGAGGGTGATAGCCTGCGGGCTGAACCTGGACTTTCGGGCCGAGCCCTTCCCCACCACCATGGAGCTGGCGGCCAGGGCGGACAGGGTGAGGTACCTCAGCGCTGTCTGCGTCGTGTGCGGCCAGGAGGCGACCCGGACGCAGCGGCTGCTGGCGGGGAAGCCGGCGCCGAGGGACTCGCCGCTGATAGTCGTTGGGGGGAAGGACATGTACGAGCCGAGGTGCCGGGCGTGCTACGTGTCGCCGAGCTAGGTGGCTGGAACCGTTGATAACTCCGTGGCCCGGCCCAGATGGAGGGATGATGTAGAGATGGCCCAGGAGCCGAAGGACGAGTCAGGTAAGCCATACCACGTCAGGCTGTCGAAGTCCGAAGTGGGGCGGGTGGCCCTGCTCCCCGGGGACCCGGGCAGGGTTCCGCTGATCGCCGGGAAGCTGGAGGGGGGGAAGCCGCTCAGCTCCAACCGGGAGTACGTCGCCTATGGCGGCAGGGTCGGGGGGGAGAAGGTGGTGGTCGTCAGCACCGGGATAGGGGGGCCGTCGGCCGCCATCGCGGTGGAGGAGCTCGCCAGGCTGGGGGTCGAGGTGATGATACGGGTCGGCACATGCGGGTCGATCCAGCGCTCGGTGGGGGTGGGGACCCTGGTGATCGCCGACGCGGCCGTCCGCATGGACGGCACCACCGCCCAGTACGCCCCGCCCGGCTACCCCGCCGCCGCGACCCCCGGGGTGGCCCTGGCCCTGGCCGACGCCGCAGCATCCCTCCGAAAGAAGGCGTCCGTGGGCCTGGCGGCTTCGACCGACTCGTTCTACGCGGGGCAGGGGAGGAGGTCCTTCGGCGGATACATCCCCAGGGACAAGGCCCACATCGTCGAGGACCTCGGGGCGGCCAAGGTCCTGTGCTTCGAGATGGAGGCGTCGACCCTCTTCACACTTGGAAGGCTCTTCGGGGTGAAGACCGGGGCGGTCTTTGCGGTGGTGGCCAACAGGGTCACGGATGAGTTCAGGGTCCACGCCGGGGTGGACGACGCCGTCGACGTGGCCGTCGAGGCTGTCAGGAACCTGAAGCGCTACTCCGTCTGACGGGCTTCCCGGCGACCAGGCTCAGGACGTCCCTCCCCATGAGGTGCCCCAGCGAGCCGAGCTTGGCGCCCTCTTCGGTGAAGCGCTTCCCGTCCCCGTCGCCTCCGGTGACGAGCAGCGGGACCGGGTCCGCCGAGTGCATCTTGAGGGTGCAGGGGGTCGCGTGGTCGCAGGAGACTCCGAGCCTCGGGCCGTCCGCCGTCACGTGGACCGTGGAGAAGAAGTCCCTGTCAATGGCCTCGATGCTCCGCTTCTTCCCGCGGGCGTCCCCGTCGTGGCCGAACTCGTCGGGGCCCTTGATGTGCACGTACACCACCGTCCCCTCCCTGAGCTCGGAGGCGAACTTGCTTGCCTTCTCCTTGATGTCGTGCCTGTCCTTGATCGCGACCATCTTCATCCCCAGGAGCTTCGCGATCCCCACCTCGGCCGGGAACTCGACGAGGGCCGTCCCCTTCAGGCCGTGCTTCTCCTCGAAGGAGGGGAGGACAGGGAGGTGGTCCCCGGCGTCGCGGAGGAGGACGCAGTTGGCCGGGAGCTTCCCAGCCGCGACCCTCTCCCCGTTGGTCTCGCTCTTCTCAAGGATCCTGGCCGCCTTCGCCGTGAACTCGTTCACCAGCTCCGCGGCCAGCGCCGCCCCCTCGTCCTTGGACTCGGGGACGCTCCGCATCACTTCGTCCGACCCGGTAATCGCCTTCGCAGCCCCGAACCCGCCGACGCGCTCGTAGGCCGGGTCTGTGTTGGAGATGGCCGCGGACAGGGGGCGCCGGGCCCGTATGACGAGGACCCCTCTGTAGGACACGGTCGTCTTGAAGAAGCAGCTCGCCCCCCTGAGGGAGACCTTCCCGAGGTCCTCGGCCAGGCGCTCCCCTTCCTCCTGGGTGAGGTCCCTCCCGGCCCTCCGGTCCACTATCCTCCTCCCCCTCGCGGACGCGAGGTTCGCCCTGAACGCCAGGTCCCCGTCGCGCACCTCGAGCCCCGAGCCGACCGCCTCGACCACCCCCCTGCCGGGGTAGTTCCTGCCGAAGGAGTAGCCAAGCATGTTGAAGA
>JAFMAW010000011.1 GCA_029784795.1 Nitrososphaerota archaeon
TCCCCAAGGCCTTGAACCGGTGCCCCCCCACATCCATCGAGACGTCGACAAGCTCCCTCCTGGCCGGCGGCCCGAAGCCGGCGAGGAACCTCCTGACGACAAGGTCGAGCAGCGAGGCCGCCTGACCATCCAGCGGCCTCTGAGGCCTCTCCCCGGTTGGATGGATGGCCGGGTGGGCGGGGTCCGACCTCGCCCCTTGGACTGTCCTGGACCCCGACTTCAGTATCTCCTCGACCGCGTCCGAGTACGCGCGCACCCTCCCAAGGCCGCCGAGAATCCTCCTTAGGTCCAGGGAGGGAGGGAGCTTCTGGCTGCTGGTCCGCGGGTAAGAGATCAGGGCGGCCAGGTATAGGCCCTCGGCTATCTGGAGCGTCCTGCTCGGAGGAATCCTGAGCGCCCTGTACGCCTCCTTCTGAAGGTCTCCGAGGCTGAAGGGCGGGGGAGGGCTAACCTGGACCTGGCTCCTCTGCACGGCGACGACGACGGCCGTGCCACCTCTGCACGCGGCGCGAACCTCCTCCGCCTGCGCCTTCGTCCTGACCTTCTCCTCGGCGTACCATGCGGAGAACTCCCTGCCGTCCTTCTCGAACACCCCCGTCACCTTCCAGTAGGGTGTGGGTACGAACTCGCGTATCTCCCGCTCTCTCTTTGCCAGGAACCCGAGGGTCGGCCCCTGGACCCTGCCGACGCTCACGGTCCTGAACCTGTGCCCCAGGCCGAGCGGGGATTGGGAAAGCGCCCTCGACAGGTTGATCCCCCACAGGAAGTCGATCACGTGCCTCGCCCGGCCAGCCCTCGCCAGCCCATCAGCGGCCTGGGGTTCCAGCGAGCCGAAGGACCTCCTCAGGTCTTCCTCCGTGAGGGTTGAGAACCTCGCCCTGAGCGCCCCCTTCTCCTTCCCCCCACAGGCATACCTCAGCAGATTGAATCCAATGGTCTCGCCTTCGACGTCGAAGTCGCAGGCGTTCACGAACCTGGCCGCCCCGGCCGCGAGCTTCCTTATCGCTGCGATGCGCCTCCCGGCTGACGCACTCTCTTCCTCCACAAGGTTGAGCGGGTACCACTCAACGTCGAAGACGGGATAGACTGTCCTCTCCTCCGCGGGGTCAGACACGCCGTAGACGTGGCCCTGGGCCGAGCAGACCACGAACTCCTCTCCATCCTTCGCGAAGCTGAATACTGTCGTCCCTTCCACCTGTGAGGCCGCGCTCCTCCCACCAGAGAGCGCGTCGGCCACCCTCTTCGCTGCGTCGGGCTTCTCACAGACCACGAGGGTGTAGCCACCGCTCACCGCCGGGTCGCCCCAGACCTGAGGACTTTGCGGTGCCCTATCAGTCAACCCTAGTCGAAGGAGCCGTCGATTTTCCTGACGTCGACCTGGAACCTGCTCAGGGCGAGCTTGGTACCGCACTTCCTGCACCTGTAGTCGGTGGCCTTCAGCACGTCCCCCGGCGACCTTAGGTCGAACCCGGAGTACAGCGGAGCGCCGCAGGAGTTACA
Source organism: Nitrososphaerota archaeon (assembly GCA_029784795.1). The sequence goes on from JAFMAW010000011.1 coordinate 1,501, forward strand.
AACAATCTCATAGGTCAACGTCGAGGCCGGCTCTTCCCGGACATTTAGGCCTATGCGCCCCCCGCGAATCCGAGGCTCCTGAGGAAGACGTCCTCCTCCAACGCCACCGCGAACCTCCTCGGGCCGTACTCCGAACCCTGTCTCAGCGCCTTCTTCAGCCCCCTCACCAGCACCATGGGCGTGGCCTCGTCCGACTCCCCCATCAGCACCTCTGCCGCCGAACTCAGGTCATCGGCCACCGCCTGGGACGTCACTTTGAGCACGTTGCCGAAGAGGTCTCTCCTCCCCCTCATGTCCTGGACCGCCTCGATCCCCGACGACCCCACCGCCACACCGGTGGTCCCTCTCCTCGTGGGGGAGAGCCTACTGTCGCATATCACGACGCCTACGGACACGCCCCTGGAGAACATCAGGGCCTCTCTGATCGTCCGAGCGGCGGCTTCGGGCCTCCTGGGGTAGAGGATCACCGCTCCGTGCCTGACGTTCGACTTGTCTATGCCCGCGTTGGGCGTCAGGAGCCCTTCCTTGCTGGCGAGGAGGAAGCCGGGTATTCCGCCAATCACCCGGTCGGACTCGCGGAGGACCAGCTCGCAGATCCTCGGGTCCATGTGGTGCTCCGCCGCCAGCGCCCTCGCCCTCGCCCCTGGATTCACCCCCCCGAGGCTGACGACCCTCCCTTCTGACATGGCGACGAACTTGCTAGAGATGACGAGCACGTCGCCGTCCCTCAGCTCCGCGCCGACTTCCTCTTCGATGAGCGCGATGAGGTCGAACTTGGCGCCCTTCGCAGTGACCCGCACCGGGCGTAGCGAGAGCAACGAACTCCGCCATCGACGTCGCCCACTTAAATAGCGTCGGGGCCCGCTCGAGCACATGCCCAAGACCACCCAGCTCTTCGGCTACCACTCGAAGCGCGCCAAGCTCACGGAGTTCGCAGGCTACGAAATGCCGCTCTGGTACACCACTACCGCGGCCGAGCACATGGCGGTCAGAAACGCCTCAGGGATCTTCGACGTCTCCCACATGGGGAGGTTCCGCGTGGAAGGCCAGAAGGCCACGGGTTTCCTGGAAGAGCTCGTCCCAACCGCCGTGAAGACCCAGCCACCGGGGAAGGCGTTCTATACGCTCCTCCTCAACGACAGGGGCGGGATAATCGACGACCTGATCATCGAGAAACTCGGGGAGGAATCGTACCTGGTGGTGGTCAACGCCGCCAACGCCAAGGCCGACATGGAGCATATGCGCGCCCACTCTCCCAGCGGCCTCGTCATCGACGACAGGACGGGCTCGACGGCAATGGTCGCGGTGCAGGGCCCCGGTGCCGTCTCCTCGCTCCAGCGCCTGACCGACCTGGACCTGGGCCAGCTCAAGCGGTTCAGGTGCGCGGAAGCCAGGGTGGCAGGCGAGGAGGCGCTGGTTTCGAGGACCGGATACACGGGCGAGGACGGGTTCGAGGTGATCGTCTACGGGGCCACCAGCGAGCGCCCTGACGGGGCGATGAAGGTGTGGGAGAAGCTGGCCGAGACCTCGACTCCCTGCGGCCTTGGCGCCAGAGACTCCCTGAGGCTGGAAGCGGGGTTCCCACTCCACGGTTCCGACATGGACCAGGGCACCAACCCATACGAAGCTGACCTCGCGTGGGTCATCGCCGCCGGGAAGCGCGGCTTCGTGGGCTCGGAGGCCCTGGAAGCGTCCGGAGCCCAGCCCCCATCCAAGGTCAGGCGGGGGCTCGTCCTTGACTTCGGCATCCCCAGGCACGGCTTCGAGGTCCTGGGAGACGCCGGCGCGGCGGGGGTGGTCACGAGCGGCACCTTCTCCCCCGTCCTCAGGAAGGGGATAGCTCTCTGCTACTTGGCGCAGGGGAGCTCCGAGCCTGGCTCCAGGGTCGGCGTGACCATCAGGGGGTCCAGCCAGCCGGCTAGCGTCACGAAACCTCCGTTCTATGACGAGCGGTCATACGGCTGGAAGAGGCAGAAGGATAATTAGCCACACGGGGCGGCGCCGGTCCTGATGGAGATCAAGGGATATCACATTCCAGACGACCTGATGTACACGAAGGAGCACGAGTGGGCCAAGGAAGAGGGGAAGGCCGTGAGGATTGGGATCACCGACTATGCGGCTAAGACCCTCAACGACGTGGTCTACGTCAGCGCCCCGAAGGTCAACGGCGCGGTCGAGCAGGCGAAGTCGATGGGGACCGTCGAGTCCATCAAGGCAGTGTCCGAGGTCTACGCACCCATCTCAGGCAGGGTCGTGAAAGTCAACGGGGTGCTCGACTCCCACCCCGAGCTAATCAACAAGTCGCCCTATGGCGAAGGATGGCTGGTAGAGGTCGAGCCGTCGAACCTGCCGGCCGAGCGCAAGTCCCTCCTCGACGCGAGGGGCTACGCCGCCTACCTGGAAACCCTGCTGCAGAAGTAGCAGAAAGGGCACGGTTAAAATAGCCCGGAGAAAATCGGAGCCCAGACTTGGGCGTACTCGACACCCTACGGCTTTCCATCAGGCGGCCGACCCTGTCGCGCAGGGCCGTCATGCTTTCGATGGCGCTCGCGATCATCTTCTCCATAGCCGTCCTCATGAGGTCCTTCGCGGCGAAGTACGGCTTCTACCTGAACGAGTTCGACCCCTACTACGACTACTATGCGGCCCAGCACATCGTGAACCTTGCACACCAGGAGGGGCTCTACGCCGCCTTCTTCGCGAACCCCGCCGGGTGCGGACCGACGGTCCTCACGAGCTGCCACAACCTCCAAGGATACTTCTTCTGGCACGACATCCAGACCTGGTTCCCCACAGGCCGGAACGTGGCCGCGACGTCTCAGGACGGCCTCCAGATCGGCGGGGCCATGATCTACCTGTTGGTCCACGACGTCTTCGGCGTTCCGATAACACTCTATGACCTCCTGATCATCCTCCCCGTGTTCTTCGGCGCCATCACCGCGGTACTGTTCTACTTCGTGGTGAGGAAGATAGCCGGAGACGCCGCGGGCCTGTTCGCGGCGCTCGTCTTCGCAGTCTCGCCTCCGCTCATCGAAAGAGGGAACCTGGGCTGGTACAAGTCCGAGCCCTTCACGATAATGCTCTTCGTCGCAGCCAGCTACCTGGTGCTCACCATCTTCGACAAGGAGAGGCCCGCCAGGGGCAGGGTCCTGCGCGCCCTAGCCGCCGGGATCATGCTGGGCTACGGCAACACCGCCTGGGGCGGCGGGAACTACTTTACCGCCGCGTTCGGGCTCATCTTCCTCGTCCTCCCCTTCCTGAACATCGAGCTCAGCGGCTACTCGCCCGCCATAGTCACCTTCACCGCGGCCACACTGTTCATGAGCGCCATCTTCCCGTTCCCCGGCGTCCACATCATCACCGATCCCATCGGCCTCGCGATAATCGGAGGAACGGTGTTCTTCCTGGTAGCGCAGTGGGTCAAGACATGGACGAAGCCCACGGAGTTCAGGCCCACGCTCCTCAAGCTCCTGTTTGGATTCGCGCTCGGAGGGCTCGCGCTGCTGAGCTTCGGCTTGGTGGGGTCTCTGACGCTGAGGTACCTCACCGTACTGGCTCCCTGGTTGGTCGCGTCGGGCACCTCCGCCGCCGACCAGCTCGTGAAGTCGGTCGCGGAACAGGCGATGCCCACCGGAGCCGACTACTTCACTTCGTATGCGGTCCTCATGTCCTTCGGGATGGTCGGGGCCCTGGTGGCGTTCAAGAGGAGAGGCGTCCCGATGATCTACGCCCTGGTGTTCGGGCTGACAGGCCTGTACTTCTCAGCATCTTTCTCGCGTCTGCTGGTCTATTCGTCTCTGGCGCTGGGGATACTGGGAGGCATCGGCTTCGCCGAACTCGCCTTCGCCCTAGTCAAGCCGAGCACCACAGCCCTGGTCAAGAAGAAGCAGGTGCCGACCTCCCGCAACGAGATGAAGGTAGTCTTCTCCATAGCGGTGATTGCGCTACTCGTCCTCCCGGCCGGGACGTACTGGATCCCCAACCCGGTCCAGTGCACTTCCAGCGGACAGCTCTTCTGCGACAACAGCCCGGCCGACGCGGGGGTCAGCATCACCAACGGGGCGACCATCTACTCGCGCGGCGGGTTCCCAGACTGGATAGACACGCTCCAATGGATGAGGCAGAACACCCCGGCGAACTCCGTCATAATCGCCTGGTGGGACTACGGCTACTGGATCACGGTCATGGGCAACAGGACCACCCTGGTTGACAACGCCACGCTCAACAGCTCCAGGATAGCGCAGGTGGGCAGGCTGCTGATGTCCAACGTCACTCAGGCGGCCGCCATGGCCCAGAGCTACACCGACGGCAGGCCCACCTACGTCGCGATCTTCGTCACCGGCAGCATCGTGCCTGTATCATCGACGTCCGGGACTTCCTACTACTACGTACTGCAGGTCCCGAGCGGAGGAGGATTCACCGCAGGGGGCGGAGATGAGAGCAAGAAGCAGTGGTTCATACGCATCGGAGGGCTGAACGAGTCCACCTATCTGGAGTGCCCGACGGCGGGAGCCCCGCCCTGCACCGGCGCCGACGACTTCAACCTGACCCCCTACGCCACTCAGAACTCGCTCTTCGGCCAGCTCCTCCCGTTCCAGTACTCTGGGTGGCTCGTCCCTTCATCGTCGAACACTGGGACCGTCTGCGCCAGCCTGTTCTACTGTTCGTTCTCCTCGACCTACCAGCAGGCGAGCAACGGGGCCCCGCCCTACCAGGCGTTCGCGTATCCGGGCACCCTCAACTACCCATCCAACAGCACCGGCCCGTTCAGGCTCGCCTACATCTCCCCCAGCTTCTCGTTGGCCCAGCAGGGCATCTCGGGGACCTCAGCGGGCAACCCATGCCCGGGAGACACCTCCCTCCAGTGCTTCAACACCATCCTGGTCTACCAGGTGGTCCCAGGCAACTACACCTCCTGAGCCCGATCCGAGTTCAGGCGTTTATTCCAGCGCTCTTCTTGAGGTGAAAAACAGGCGGCTACCGCTCTTCATACGCCAGCGGGCTGCGGTACCTCGCGTACTTGTCGTCGGGCGAGTACCTGGCGGGGTGGACGGTGACTGTCTTGGTCCCGCAGCTGGGGCACTTCTCAGACAGGGTGTACCTGCCGCACTGGGCGCACTTCAGCATCAGGCTCCTCAAGACGACCCGCCGTACTTCCTCGATATCTCCCGCTTGAAGCTGAAAGCGTCATGCTTCCCCACTTCGCCCTTGATCTTGTCTAGGACCACGTCCATAGCCTTCTCGGCCTGCTTGTAGTCGTCTGCCGTTATCCTCACCCTGTAGTGGGGAGCCCCCGCGTACGTGATGTGGACCTCGGCGGAGGGGGCCGACGCGGCCGCCAGGAGCGTCTTCTTCACCTGCTCTATCCCCTCGGGGGACCTCGAGGACACCTCTACCAGCGCCCCTATTTCATACCTGGGCGGGACGATTTTCTCCCCGGCGATCCCGGCCACCGCCTCCGCCTCCTCCTCGGAGAGCCCGGCCCCGGAGAGCCCCTCTGCTCCCTTCCTCGCCGCCGTCTCGAGGGCGGCGTACAGGGTGCCGAACTCCCCCTCGAGCTTATGCCTCAGCTCCTTCACATGGGCGTCGTCTATCCCCATCTTCTTGCTCACGGCATCGATAATCGTAAGCGCCCTCTCCTCCCGCTTCCACTCGATAACCTTCTGGCGCCTCTCCTCGTTGGTCACCTGCCTGAGAGAAAGGTCGATTTCTCTGCGGGCCCTGTTCAGCCTGATGACCTTCAGGATGAGCTTCTGTGACACCTTTGCCACTCTGTCGATGTTCCGCACCCAGCCGGTCGATATCTCAGAGACGTGCAGGAACCCGTTGGTCCCGTCGTACTGGTCCAGGTTGACGTAGATGCCGTGCGACGTGAGTTCCCTCACCGTGCAGACGACAATCTCCCCCGGATCGGGGAGGGACCTGTCTTCGCTCATGTCTTCGTCCGCCGTCCCTGGTGGTATTTGTCGGTTTAGCCCAGCCGCTTGACCACAGTCGCCAGGACCACCGACTTCCCCCCTCTGCTCTCGGCGAGCTTCCTCCCGCACCCTCTGCAGCCGATGTCCTTCGCAGAGTTCGAGAAGAGGATCCGCTCCTCGCCGCAGTCGGGGCACTTCACGAGAAGGAAGACGCTCTTTGTCTTGGGTATCGGCTCCCTGTCGCGCTTCACGCCGCTATCTCCGCCTTCCTGAGCCTGATCCCGTCGCGCATCCTCTCGCGGTTGCACTCACGGCACTTCAGGCGGAGCGTGGCCTTCTTGGTGGTCTTGGCGGTCCTGATCAGTTCTGGGAACTTCTGACCACCATAACCGCGCTTCCTCCCGGCCTGCCTCCTGGCGCCCCAGGACCCTGCGCGCTCCTTCCCTCTCTTGTACAGCGCCACTGAGTGCGTCGTGTGCTTGTGACAAAAAGGACAGTTTGTTCGCATTTCCTTTGGAAACTTCATTGTCTCACTGGGTCGGATTTGCCCCGCTGCCGCTCATGCATTTAAGCTTGGCCTGGCCGAATCCTCATCCTGGTCGTGCAGGGCACCGGCGGGTCCCGCCTCCGCTCAGTTGGCGTCTCTCGGCTGGTCCGCGGACCTCAGTTTCGGGAGGCGCCCCCTCTTCTCGACCTTCTCCCGCCAACGCTTATTATCCAATCCCGGTTGACCCGGACGAAGGAACCCGGCAAATCTTGTTCCACGCAAAGACCTCCAGCTCGGTTGAGTGGCGGGCAGTAGCGGCCGCGGTCAAGACCCTCGTCGAGGAGGCGACGTTCGACGCGAACTCCGAGGGAATCACATTCCGGGCGATGGACCCGTCCCACGTCGCGCTGGTAGACCTCGCCTGGCCGGTCTCAGCGTGGGCCGCCTACGAGTGCGACAAGCCGTTCCGGTTCTCCGTCCGCGTCGAAGACTTGGTCCGGACCATAGGGCGGGCCGAGACCAAAGACAGCGTGGAGATTTCGTCCGGAGAGGACGACAGCATCATGATACGATTCACCAACGGTTACAAGCGCGAGTTCAACATACACCTGATTGAGAGCACCGCCGCGTCGGCTCCCCTCCCGAAGCTAGAGTTCGACACGAAGATGACGCTGACCAAGACCATACTGGAGAAGGTGCTTGGGGACGTGTCGGTCGTCTCCGACCAGATTACGCTCAACACGACCAAGGACAGGATGACGTTCTCAGGGAAGAGCGACGTCGGAAAGGCCGAGATCTCCCTCGCGAAGAACGACGCGGACGTGCTCGAACTGACTTCCAACGCAGAGAGCAAGGCGACATACTCCACTGACTACATTTCAGGAATCCTGAAGGCCCTGGGCGGGGTCGTCGACACCGTCGAGTTGGAGTACTCGACCAAGAAGCCTGTCCGCCTGATGCTGAAGCTGAACGACCAGGGCGCAAAGATGGCTTACTTCCTCGCGCCGAGGGTCTCGTCCGACTGAAGCCCCGCTCAGAACGGCGGAGGCCGGGATGCGCCCACGGCGGGTCTCTGGGAGACCGACGCCGGGCCCACACAAACGGTTTTACCTTCCACCGCCCCGCCTCGGCCCCGTAGCCGTTGCCCAGGAGCCTTGAAGAAGCGACGATATCTGAGCTGCAGGCGGCCATGGAGGCCGGGGAGCTCACCTCCAGGGCCCTGGTCCAGGGATACCTCGACAGGATCGCCAAGGTCGACAGGGCCGGGCCAAAGCTGAACTCGGTGATCGAAGTCAACCCTGACGCCCTCAAGATAGCGCGCCGCCTGGACGAAGAGAGGCGGAGGAAGGGCCCCCGGGGCCCGCTGCACGGGATCCCCGTGGTCCTGAAGGACAACATCGCCACGACCGACAGGATGGAGACCACCGCAGGCTCCCTGGCTCTGGTGGGCTCCAGACCAAGGCGCGAGGCCTACGTAGTCAGGATGCTCCGGGACGCCGGGGCGGTCATACTGGGCAAGACAAACCTCAGCGAATGGGCCAACTTCCGCTCCAACAATTCTTCCAGCGGGTGGAGCGCCCGGGGCGGACAGGTCCGCAACCCCTACGTACTGGACAGGTCCCCCTGCGGCTCCAGCTCAGGCTCGGCGGTGGCGGTGGCCGCGAGCCTCGCGGCGGCCTCCCTGGGGACCGAGACCGACGGCTCGGTACTCTGCCCGTCCTCGGCCAACGGCATCGTCGGGATCAAGACCACCATAGGGCTCGTCTCTCGCGCCGGGGTGGTGCCCATAGCCCACAGCCAGGACACCGTGGGCCCCATGGCTAGGACCGTCGCCGACGCCGCCATCCTCTTGGGGGCCATGGTGGGGGTGGACAGGGACGACCCGTCGACTAGGTCGAGCGCGGCCAAGTCCCGGCGCGACTACTCTAGGTTCTTGGAGAGAGACGGGATGAAGGGCGCCCGCATCGGGGTCCCCCGTGAGGTGTATTTCGGCTACAGCGACACGGCCGACGCCATCGCAGAGGCTGCGATAAGGAAGATGCGGAGGCTGGGCGCCACCGTCGTGGACCCTGCGGACATCCCGACGGCGAAGAAGATGGGCGAAGGCGAGATGACAGTCCTGCTGCACGAGTTCAAGGCCGACCTGAACCGCTACCTCTCGGGGCTCGCCTCGTCGAAGGTGAGGTCGCTCAAGGAGGTCATAGCGTTCAACGAGAAGCACAGGGGGAAGGAGTTGAAGTACTTCGGCCAGGACCTCTTCATCAAGGCGGAGGAGACACCCGGCCTGAAGGACAGGAAGTATCTGAAGGCGTTGAAGAGGGACCTCCTGCTGTCGAGGAAGGAAGGGATCGACTACGCGTTGGACAAGCACCGACTGGACGCCCTGGTCGCGCCGACCAACTCGCCTCCCTGGGTCGTCGACCACGTCGACGGGGACCACGGCGTCGGAGGGTCGTCGCAGCCCACCGCCCTGGCGGGCTACCCTGCGATCACGGTCCCTGCCGGCTTCGTCTTCGGCCTCCCGGTGGGCATCACCTTCATGGGCCGTGCTTACAGCGAGCCGACCCTGATCAGGCTCGCCTATGCGTACGAGCAGGCGACCGGCCACCGGGCCCCGCCGAAGTACTTGCCGACGACGGCCTGGGAATAGGGCTGCCCCGGCTCAGGTGTCTTCTCCCCCGTCTCCACTTCCAGCTTAGCTTCTCAGGAGGAACCCTTAAATCGCCATTATGACATATGTTATAATATGGACGAGAGCTACTCGCATCCCGAGGTCCTCGTATCGACCCAGTGGGTCTCCGAGCACCTGCACGACCCCAAGGTCAGGGTCGCCGAGGTCGACTACGACCCGGCGGCAAACTACACCCAGGGGCACGTTCCGGGGGCAGTCCTCTTCGACTGGAAGAAAGACATGAACGACCCCCTGAACAGGAACATCCTGTCGAAGGAGCAGATGGGGGAGCTATTGCAGCGGAACGGCGTATCGAACGACACCATCCTGGTCCTCTACGGCGACTTCAACAACTGGTTCGCGGCCTACGCCTTCTGGGATCTCAAGTACTACAGCGTCGAAAACGTGAAGCTGATGGACGGGGGGCGGAAGAAGTGGCTGCTGGAGGACAGGCCGATAGCCAAGGACGTCCCGTCTTACCCGAGCTCCAAGTTCAGCGTCGCAGAGCCCGACGTGAAGATCAGGGCGTACAGGGAGGATGTGAGGGCGGCGGTCGGAGGACCCGGCAGGGTCCTCGTCGACGTCAGGGGCCCGAAGGAGTTCTCAGGCGAGATAACGGCGCCGCCGGAGTACCCCAACGAGGCAGCCCAGAGGGGAGGGCACATCCCAGGCGCGAAGAACATCCCCTGGGGCATGGCGGTCAACGATTCAGACGGGACCTTCAAGCCGAGGCGGGAGTTGGAGGCGCTGTACGCCTCCAAGGGCGTCACCAGCGACAAGCAGGTGATCACCTACTGCAGGATCGGCGAGCGCTCTTCTCACAGTTGGTTCGTGCTGAAGTACCTGCTTGGCTATCCTGAGGTGAGGAACTACGACGGCTCCTGGACCGAGTGGGGCAACTCTATCCTCTACCCCATCGAGAAGTAAGGCTCAACTCTTCTTCACTATGAAGTGGCGGAGGGCGCCCTCGGGGCGAACCTCCAGGAGGGCGTTCCCGGTCTGGCCCTCCCACCTCATCATCTCGATCTCGGCGGTGGGGTCGTCGGAGACGAGGTGGACGACCGCCCCCCTGGGGGAATTTGCGAGCTCTTCATCCAACCGCGAGAGCACAGCAGAGCACTCTGTGCCGACCTCGTAGAGCTCGATGTCCGGGAATGCGGCGAAGCAACGCACCTTCATGGAGCTGTGCCTCTGCTCGATTGCCGGCGCGGCGCCAGCGAGGGGCTCCAACCGCGAGCCCGGACTCGCCTTCTCCACCAGAGCGAGCCATCCATCGCCGAAGGGGTCTCTGTTGACGGTCCGCGGTTCCTTTGTGAGCGCCCCGTTGGTTTCCTTCACGACGCAATCGAACGGAGCCCGGACCACTTCGAAGTGCCTGGGTCCCTCCACGGAGGCTATGGAGTTCCCCTGGGCGATTCGGGCGCCTGCAGGCTTGAAGGTGACCGCGGTCAACCCCCCCGAGAGCCACGGGAGGAGGGGGGTGACGCCGACTCTCCAAAGCCCCTCCTCGAGGCGCCCCCACGTCCCGAACTCGGGATCGTACAGCACGTCCTCCCTGTACTCGCAACCGCCTAGCTTCACGCTCGAAGGCCGGCCCGCGGGGCCTTAGATGGTTTGCGGCCCTCAGGCTGACCGGCGTTCACCGGCGACTCCCGGGGAGCGGCCACGCGTTGAACGGCTGAAATAGCGGCGCCGGGGGAGCGGGCTGTGCTTCGCGGTGGCTACGGCGGAGTTGTGATCCACAGCGTGTCCGCCCTCTTCGGGCTGATCCTCGGGCTGGTGGGCGCCTCCCTGGACTTCTACTCGGGGTATCAACTCATCGCCGGGTCGGCCCAGAGCTCCGCGCTTCCCTCTGGCGTGGGGATGCCGGCCGTCCAGTACGTCAATTCCGGGCTCCCCTGGGGGGCAGGGGTCGCCGCATTGGGGGTCCTGGTCGCCTCCACCTCGGTGGCGAGCGTCTCGGTGTTCGGAGCCGCCCACATGAGGGCGTTCGGGGCGCTCATGGTCGTCTACGGGCTCCTCATGGTGCTGGTCGGGTTCGCAATGGGGGGCCTGGCGTCTGCCATGGGGCCGGAGTCCCTCTCTGGTTTCGGGATGCTCCTGGTGGGGGGGCTCATGGCGATCAACGGCTTCATGATGCTGAGGGAAGCCACGTACGCCCCGGCAGCCATGTACTAGACGGTCGCATCCAAGGGGCGGTTATCTTAAAGCGGGCGGAGGGTGCATGACACCCGCGATGACAGTGAAACCAGACGGGTCAGTGAAGCCCGAGAATGTCGAGAGGGCCGTCAAGACCGAGATCGAGTGGCTGGTCGACAGGCACGACGGCGCGCCCAACTTCGAGATGAGGAGGTTCAGGATCAGGCCTGGTGGGAGCATACCGAGGCACTTCCATCCAGAGATAGAGCACGAGCAGTACGTGCTCCGAGGGCGTTACAAGATGGGTATCGGGGGGCAGGTCCACGAGGTGAAGGCCGGTGACTCCATCTACATCCCCAAGGGCACCATGCACTGGTACCAGAACACGGGGGACGAAGACGCGGAGTTCCTCTGCATAATCCCGAAGACCGAGAGATACGAGTCCGTCTATCCTGACGAAGAGGGACGGCAGAGCTAGTCGGAGTCCGGGGCTACCAGACGCCCGCGTCAGAGGGCGGCCCGACCCGGGGGCTGTCCTCACGGGAAGATGTCGAGCGGAATCATGGCGCCGACCACCCAGTTGGGCTGGTCGACAACCTCGTGGATCCTCAGGTCCACGGCGACGCTGCACAGGACGTACGCCTCTTCCTTCGCGAGGCCGTATCTCTCCGTGAGGTGCTCGATCATCCCACGCACGGCCTCCTTGGACGCGGCCATCAGGTCAGGCGCTATGCCCGTGGTGACGTAGTACCCCTTCTTCGGCGGCTGCTCTCCCTTCGTGGAATATCGGGGGGAAGAGAGCCCGGTCCCCTTCACGACGTCGAACCTGAACCTCGCCTCCCCCGCGCACTCGATGGCGCTTACGCAGACCTCACCGTCTCCCATGGCCGCGTGGAGGTCCCCGGTAGAGAAGAGTGCGCCCTCGACCATGACGGGTAGCTCGAGGCGGCTCCCTGCCGTCAGATGCTTGATGTCGAGGTTCCCGCCGTGCCTTCCCGGCGGCATGACCGCGTGCCCCCCTGGTTCCCCGGGGGCGACACCCATGACCCCGCAGAATGGCCTGAGCGGTATCCTGATCCCCTTCTCGAAGGGTGCGAAGTCCTTGCGGCCGAGGTCCCATTTGTACAGGTAGGGCCTCTGGAATTCCTCGAGCAGGCCTTCGCCGGGGATTATTGCAGACCAGCCGAAGTCCCCACTCGCGACTTCGAGGACGTCGACAACGAGGGTGTCCCCCGGCGCGGCTCCAACGACGTATACCGGGCCTGACAGCGGGTAAAGCTTGGACGGGTCGAAGCCGGGCCTTTCCGGCGGGGTGTCCTTCGTCACCTGCCAGCTACTGACGTCGTTGATGTCGAAGGAGACGTCGTCTCCCGGCTCAATACTAATCACCGGCTTGTGTTCCCTGCTCCACAGATAGTGGAAACTCTCCCTCCCTATGCGTTGGTTGCCCACGGACGCTCCACAGGCTCTCCCCTCAAAGCTGTTTCGCGGACCGGGGCGCGACTTCGGTCGGGCGCCGCCACCGGACGAGGCGCGGAGTCCGGCTCCCAGGGGTGGCTCATCCGCGGTGCCGGACGAAGGCCTAGTGTTCTTATCTCCCGGGTCTGAGGTGAGAGTCGCAAGATGAACGAGGCCACGAAGAACTTCCTCAGGTCCGCGTACAAGGAGTTCTACTTCCGCGGGGCGGGTGCCATAGAGTTCCCACGCGAGGTCGGGGCCAGGGAGTTCGGCTACATCCCGTTCGGAGGGGGGATGGTCCGCCACCTGTCGTTCAGGAGCGAAGGGGAGGCGGTCGCGGAGATCCTGAAGCAGTCGCCGTCCTCGGTCTACTGCTCCAACGCCCGCTACGAGAGCCCCGCCAGGCCGATAGATGAGAAGGGGTGGCTCGGAGCCGAGCTGATCTTCGACATCGACGCCACCGACATCCCCACCACATGCAAGAGGGGGCACGATCTCTGGTACTGCGAGAAGTGCTTCGCTTCAGGGAAGCTCCCCAGGCCGGCCAAATGCTCGAAGTGCGGCGGGCCCAGCGCGCAGTTCCATGGGACCTGCGAGACGTGCCTGGGTGCGGCCATGGACCACGCCATGAGGGCGGTTGGCTTCCTCACAGAGGACTTCGGGGTCGACCGGGATGCGATTAGCGTGTACTTCTCAGGCAACCGGGGATACCACCTGCACGTCTACGACCCTAGGTTCGATCCGCTGGACCAGCTCGCCCGCGGCGAGATAGCCGAGTATGTCCGCGGGTCATCTCTTCCTCTCAGCCAGACGATCGCCTCGACTCTCCGGCACAGGACCCAGACCGGCGCCGTCGGCGCGGGGTGGACTAGGCGCATAACGACGTACACCGACGCGCGCAGGGAGGACTACGACGGCACCCTGCAGAAACTCGTGTCTGAAGCAATCGCGTCCCAGCGTGCCCTCGTGGACTCTTCGGTGACGACCGACATCCACCGCGTGTTCAGGCTGGCAGGGACGCTGCACGGAACGATGGGGATGTCGAAGATGAAGGTCGTGTCCGTGGACAGGTTCGACCCCCAGGAAGACCCTTACGTCCTGAGCGCGAAGCCGGTCACCATCGCAGTGTCTTTTTACCCCCAGTTCAGGGCCCGGCACAGGGACTTTGGCCCTTACAAGTCTGTCACAGTGGAGCTGCCAACCTACGCGGCAGTACAGATCCTGACGAGAGGCCTGGGAGAGGTGGTCTGAGTGCCTGAGGGGACACTCGAGTACCTGAAGCGCAGGCTCGATTCGGAAGCGCTGTCCGAGGTGCTGCTCCCCCTGCCGGCCGATTTCTACTCGGGCATCTCGGGGTACAGCCAGAAGCTGAAAAGGTCCGTGGGCTCTGGGGCGTCCGACATGGCCGTGCGCCTGGCCGCGGTCCAGGGGAGGCTGATCGAATCAATGGTGAGGCAGCTGCTGCAGCTCCGGACGAGGAAGGCCATGAGGCAGAACGCTGTCCTCCAGCTCCTGCCCGAGGAGCGGTACGTGTGCTCCGCCGAGCAGAGGTTCGAGAGGCGGTTCCAGACGCTCGTCGAGGCAGTCTCGGCTGGTCAGCCATCGTTCGTCGAGTTCGCGCACATGACAGAGAACCAGAGGAGCATCACCGTGAGGTTCGTGAAGCACGTCAACGAGTTGGTGGGGCTGGACCTGAGGCGCTACGGCCCCTTCGAGCCGGAGGACGTGGCGTCGATCCCCGCGGCCAGCGCGGACATCCTGATAGCGGGCGGGGACGCGATTGAAGTGACGACCAGGGACGACGTCTAGGGAGCGTCTTGCGCGTGGCCTAGCTGTACGACCGCCAGGTGTGGCTGCACTTCACGCACCTGTAGAACTGCGTGGGAGGCTCGTAGGAGCTCCTCGTCTGCAGGAACCACCAGAACGCCTCGTTGTGCCCGCACTTCGGGCATTCCATCTTCGTCGTCGGGAGGGAGTTCAGCTTCTCCTCCTTCTCCCCCACTATCTTGATCTGGGGGGTGTTGGAGAGCTCCTCTTCGGTCTTCTGGACCAGAGCGTTCTCTTCCTTCTTTGAGTATCCGCAGTTGTCACAGTTGTACGTTACAGAGACTTCCCGGGCCCCCTTCACCTGCTTCAGCTTGAGGCGCGTGCCGCACTTCGGGCAGAATTTCAGCTCGACCCACCACCGAGGGCCTTCTTCACGTCGTCGTAGAGCTCTTTGGTGGTTTCCATGGCCCTGTCGACGCTGTTGGCGAACGCCTTCTCGGGCTTTATCCGCTGGGACCTGACCTTCAGAACGAGCTTCTTGAGGAGTGGGTGGGGAGGGAGGACGCCAGCGAAGGTCACGCTCTTCTCCTCCAGCAGCTCGTGGTGCACGATCTCGGCTAACGAGTAGTCTTCCCCGGTGATTTCCACCGTGAGGCCTTTCTCGTCTTCACTCGTGGTCTGGACCTGCATTTTACTTGTCGGGCCGTCGGACTCTTGTTATTAAACAGATAGCGGTGTCCGTCTCAACCGGCTTGCTTGGGCCCAGGCTTACGGCTCGATGGGGGTGTTCCCGAAGTCCCTGGCGATCTTCCTCTCCTCCACGTTGCCGCACTCGTCGCACTTCAGCTTGGTCGCGCTCCCCTTGAGAAGCGGCCTGCCGCAGTTCCCGCACAGTGCGGCGACGACTCCCATGTCTGGCTCGTCTATGGTGAGGTGGATTATCCCGTTAACCAAGCTGAAGACCCGGCATCTGACGATGTCTCCTGGCTTGACCGGGGTGGTCCTTCTCTCCCCCCTGCCTCCCCCCGACAGCCCCCTCAGTGAGAGCATGCCGGAGAAGTCCTTGTAGGTGGGCTTCCCGTTGAGGAAGAAGACGTGGACGTTGGCGGAGTTAGCCTGTGACCCCTCGACCTGGCCTGTGACCCAGTCGTCGACCCTGGTCAGCTCGGGCTCGGCAAAAGGCTGGACTGAAATCTCCATGCTCTTCATGTCCTTCACCACCGAACCGGCCCTCAGGGCCCTGATCTGCCCGGAGGAGTCGTAGGTGTGCGGGCCGGGGAGGAACTCCTCTGATACAGCAAGCCTGTCCCCGGGGAAGGCCAGCGGCGTTTTCTTTCGCTCTTTCATCGCTTTATCAGTCCCACCGTGAGTTCGATCCATTTCGCGCGCTCAAGGAACTCCCCCGGTTCCCTCCCCTCAATAAGTGCGACTAGGGCATCCGCCTGGGGTATGGACAGCACCGGCCTGTCGAAGGTGAACCCATCCACCGATATCCTGGGGCAGGCGGTCTGGACGAACGCTTCGATTTCTCTGTGAGGGGCCAGCCGCTCTGCTGTGACGTCTCTCATGGCGAGCCTGACCACCTTCCTCCCGCTCATCTCGAGGCGCTTCGCTATCCAGTTGCTCCTCCCGAGCATCTTCTGCCCCTCCTTCAGCCCCGTGATGACCCCGAACACCCGCGCGTCCCTGGCCTTGTAGACGGCCAGTATGGCCCGCTTCCTCCTCTCGTCCGCTGCCGCCTGCATGTCCGTCACCTCGTTCATGTATGGGTCGAGCATGAATGTGGGCTTCCCCATGGCCAGCGCCAGACCCACGGCATGGAACTCGCTCTCCCCCAGGAAGGCGAAGGCATCCACCTCGTCTCTTATGGGGAAGGGCGTGGAGAAGTCGCACCCGAACACCTGCCCTTCGAGCATGAGGTTGTTCCCTCTGCCGACCTTCACTTCGAACCCCTTGGCCTCGAGCCTTTCCTTCACAGGGCCGAGTTGGTGGAGGTGCTGGCTGAAGGTCGCGAGCCCTATCCGCCTGTATGGGGCCAGCCGCTCTGCAGCGGTCTCGACGACGTCCCCGAACTCCACGTCGTCGACCGCGTCGATCAGGTATGTGTAGTCCCCCACCTCTTCGACCGACGCGTTGTGTCCGATGTGCAGGGCCAGGTCGGCCTGCAGCTTCCCGGCGTCGTCATCGACGGTGTCGCAGATCCCGAAGCAACTGTCCCCCGACATTATGGCGGTCACCCCATACCTCTCCTTCACGTGCTCCATCAGCTCCTTGGTCTGCCTGAGCAGCCCTCCGGGCGCGTTGACCAGCACCACCTTCGGCTTCTTTGCCTCGATGATCTCGAACACCTTCCTTTCATCTATCTTGACGGTCATAGGAATCTTATCGCAGCCCTGCTTTCTGAGCCGCTCCCGCGGGGCCAGTTATATAGTTGGAGGGGGTTCCGACTGCTTCGTCAGCATCCTCGCTGACACAGCTCCCATCCAGGCGAGCACCGACCCCAGGAACAGCCTCTCTGTCAACCCCCCATAGTGCGCGAACAGGCCAGGGACAACGAGGGCGCCGAGGAGCTCGACAGCACAGAGGAAGGCCGACAGATACGCAAGAGGGACCGCCACCCCCCTCGCACGGGAGAGCTCTCTGTTCCCAGACATCCCGAGCGAAATGTATAGCGCCCCCACCGCGGCTCCGGCGAAGGCGACAACCGCCAGCAACAGGTGCACGGCCCCGTGCCACGAGACGGGGGTCGGCGGGACGTCAGTCGGGAAGGCCGCCAACAGGAGAGACCCCACGGCCCAGGCCGCGAAGAAGTAGCCTCCGCGCCTGAAACGGAGGCCTGTAGTGTCGGAGCTGTTCGCAGCGAGAGCCAGGGCGAACAGGAAGCAGAGGGAGAGCACTCCACGGTTGACAAAGTTGAGGGTCATGACGTACCCATATGGTCCGACCGCGAGGTCGCTCTCTGCCTGGCTGATGGGGCTGTAGTGCGGCGGGAGAGCCTGTGCGACTGCGTCCAAGATGACGTAGAGGGCGAGGAGTGCGAGCGTCAGGACGAAGAGGGACCTGGCCCGTCTGGCCTGGGCGGCTTCGTCAGGGACGGCGACCATGCCTGGAGCCGCCGAGGCGATCATCGGCGGCATTAAGTCCTTCGAAGTTCTTTCGACGGGAGGCCCAGGTTCATTTAACCACGTGGGGCCGAGGTGCCCGGATGACGGAGCGCGACCGGGGGATTTTCAGCCTATCCAGATCCCTGCTGCTGAACAGGAACGTCAGGGCCATCGCAGTCACGGGCTTGATCTCGGGGGTCTACATCGGGATGCTAAACGTCGCCCTCCAGCTCTTCCCCGGGACCCTCGGGTTCGGCGTGGCGGCTCTCGGGGTGCTCCAGGCCCTGGGCAACAGGTTCTCCGGGGCGGCGGCCACCTTCGTCCAGCCGCTGGCCGGCCACCACTCCGACCTGCACAGCCGGAAGCAGTCCATCCTCCTCGGCAGCGTCACCACGATTGCCTCCATGGTCTGCTTCATGGGGGCGGCACTGTCGCGCGACGGATACCTGGTCCTCTTCGCATTCGTCCTGTATGGGGTGTCCGTACTTGGGAGCCCCGCTTCTCAGGCCATGGTGGCCGAGTCTGTCAACCTGGATCCCCACCAGATGGACGTCGCCTACAGCTTGGTCTTCTTCCTGGGGACGGTGCCGGGGGTTGTCTCCCCCTACCTGGCGGGGGC
>JAFMAW010000120.1 GCA_029784795.1 Nitrososphaerota archaeon
GTACATATTGAATTCTCCGGGGGGTGGAAGGAACCAGGGAGCGGCGGGGACGAATCACCGCCCCCCGGTTCCGCTTATCAGACCTCGGTGACCCAGGCCAGGCCACCAAGATCAAGAACCTGCTGCGCCCTGGTCACGGTGACATAGGCTAGCATAAGCTCTGCGTCACTGGGAGCCTTTTCCTCGGACGGCTGAGGGAAGTCCCCGCCCACCACGACTCGCGGCCACTCGCGGCCCTTGGACTTGTGCGCGGTGCTGATAACCACGTCGGCGTTCTTCTCATCCACGAGCCGGTTCACGGCGTCAATGATGGCCTCAGGACCAAGCTGGTCGATCAGCTTGACGAACACCCGAAGGTCGCTACCGGCCTCATCCTCGGTGACGTACTTGCGTACCTCATCCCAGGACTTGAATGCGTAAAGCTCAGGGTGCTTGGTCCCAGCGCCCGCCAGGAGGCTCACAGCGGCCTCTGCGAGGTTCCTGAGGCTGTCACCGCCCCCGACTATGGCAACCTTCTGGTCATCCGCCAGATAGCCCATGGCAGCTTGCAGAGCGCCAGCGTTGGTCCGGCACAGAACGGCGTCCGGCGTGTCCGTGATCTCTTCCACGACGCTGTTGATCCTGTCGAAGCCCTTGAGCACCATATCGCTGCCCAGCCGGGCCAGGAACAGGTTGGCGGTGTCGGCCACCGCCTGACCGAACCTGAAGGACTGGCTCAGAAGGTAGCGCTCGCCGCCGAACTTGCTCATGGCGTCGATAGCGCCATTCCAGCCATAGATGGCCTGGTTACGGTCTCCCACCATGACGATCTGGGAATGGTCGCTCTGGCTCTCGATGATATCCGCGATAACCGGATTGGCGTCCTGGGCCTCATCGAAAAGAATGATGTCGTAGGGAAGACGCGGGCCGGAAAGCTGCCAGATCTTGAGGTAGTGGTCATGCTCAAACTTGACCACATGCCCGCTCGGGCTGGTGATGTCATTCCAGACTGCCTGAGCGACCGGCAGAACAACGTCCTGAAGATCAGTATGGAATTCCTCAAGACCCTGCTGCTGGGGAACGTGCCAGCGGGTGATCTCGGGACTCGCAGAATGGCAGAAGCTACGGACGGTGTTCAGCGCCAGCCGGGCGATGAGGGACGGATCGAGATCCACGTCCCCCACCTGCGAGCCACGGATGTTCAGAGCCTTAGCGACCTTCCACGCCGGAACGCGGGGACCGTTCAGGCGGCTGACGTACTGCCTGCCCACCGCGCCGAACGCGAGTGAGTGAGCCGTCTTGCAGGTGACGTGCTTGGCGAACTTCGCGGTAGCTTCGACCTGAAGAGCCTTGTTGTACGCTACGTACAGAATGCGCTTGGACGGCTGCTCGTCGGCCAGCATGGTAAGCAGGGTAGTCTTGCCCGTGCCCGCACCGGCCTCTGCCACGATGTTGACGCCCCTGTTGAAGGCCGCGATGATCGCGGCCTGCTCCTCAGTCGGCGTGCGCTTGGCGCTCATGTCGTCCCCCTTGCGTGTTTGCGCTCTTACTATGTAAGACGCGCCTACTCGCCAGTAGGTTGCTCGGTTTCAGTGTGACCTGCATCACAGTGTGCGGCCCACCCAGTTACCTTGAACATAAGCGTGCCGTCTGCCATGACTCCCCACACAAGGGACTCAGGTTGTTCACTATCGAAGGCCAGGTAGGCGTGCCCCCAGTGAAGCATAAGATCATCCATACCGACAGTACGCAGTTCCCTATACGCAGCAAGCTTCGCTTCCTGAAGAGTGTGGTAAACCCCGATGACCTTCTCACCCCCCCATAGTCTTTGAATAACAAAGAGGAAGTCCGGTGATTGCAATTCCCTGGCAATAACAGCACGAGGATGCCACATGCTCGCAACATGATCTGCCTCAGAGAATAGATAGAACGGGCCGAAGACGTTTTTGTCATTCTCCGAAGTTTGCGGCCTGATTACCCAGTATCTTTCAGTCATGAATTGCTCTCCTCAGATCAGGCCGAAGCGAACCAGCCACGTTGGGTGCCCGTGCTCGCAGATGCCGTCCGGCTCAACCATGCACCCGTCTGAAGTCTCAAACGAAGTCTCGTTGTCCATTACGGCGTTCTTGAGCATCTCAAGAATCTCGTCTTCGCTCGGCAGCGAAATTGTAGGCTTAGGATAGGCCATTGTTCAGTCCCCCTTGCGGATAACGGCGATCCAGTCCCGGTCTTCCCATGTGCTGTAATAAGCTTTCAGGGCCGGGATAAGATCACGCACCTTAACGAATCTCTCGATGACACCGGAGAGCCATACGCAGGCATCCCGCACGTCGCCGTCGCCGTCGTGCCAGATAGCGCCGCCGCCGTCCTGGGTGATGGCCCGCATGACGTAGTTGCCAGGGCTGTCGGCATTCACGTCCCCGTTCATCACAGAGAAAATCTGAAGCCTGCTGCCATCCTTGCAGCCCTCAAGAATCTCGCCCAGGTAGATAGCGTCAGTCAGAGAAAGGCGCGTCGGCGGAATGACGTATTCGCTGCTCTCCCGCTCAGTCATCGTAACCATACCTTTCTGCCGGTGGCTCGTATTCCTCTGGGTCGAATGGGTCGTGGGAAGATTCCTCTTCCTGAAGCAGATACTTGTTATCAGTCTGGCGATTGAAATCCCATCGACCTTGGTACTGCCCGAAGATAGCCTCAGGATCGCGGTCGAAGATACCTGCGATGAACCATCCCCATTCATCATAGCTGGCAGCCCATAGACCGTCAGTAGTGGGACCATACTTCCCGCTATTCTTGCGATGCCTGCTCGTGGTTGGGCCGGACCCCTGCTCATACGTACCTAGATGAATAAGATACCCACCGAAGCGTGAGTTTGACCCTCGCTTTTTTAGCTGAACGAAAAATACATCTTCTGCCACGCGACCTGTTTTCTTCGCACTGTTCAGAGCATCGTAGATATCGTCCAGAGTCAGAGTACTAGTGTGCAGCTTCATCTCAAGCCCTCCTAGCGATAGTGCGTGATCGCTCTTACACCTAGTAAGACGCAGCCCGGACCCCGAAAGGTTGCTTACCTTGAGTGTGACGTGCGTCACAGGATGTTCAGCATCCTGGTTCGGGATGGTAGACATCCCGATCCGCACCCCCTCTGACCTGCGACGATGCACGCAGAGCGACGAACAGCACCTCCTGAAGGTAGGGACACCGGGGATGGGGGTCCAGACCGTCAGCGTGGCTCTCAGAGCCGTACAGGGCCATGTCCAGGCTAGAGGTATTGTCCCGTGTTGGTCACTGTGTCAATCATGCGACTGTCGCCATCCTTTGAGACGAGTGTCCTGATCTGGCGGATTCTCTCCCCCTTGCGCCCGGAAATCCTAGCCCAGTCATCAGGATTGGTGGTATTGGGCAGATCCTCATTTTCACGAAACTCGTCCGTCACTGCCCGGATCAGGTGCTCTTCAGTGATGCCGTCCGGGTCTGTCCCGTTGATGGCGTCCTTGATGGCATACTTCTTAGCCCGGTCCACAA
>JAFMAW010000121.1 GCA_029784795.1 Nitrososphaerota archaeon
CCCTGCAGGCCGCGTCCTCGGGGATGCTGGTCCCCGAGGGATCGTCCGTGACCGGCTACCAGGCCGACGCGGTGGTCGGCCCGGAGGGAGTCAGCCCCGCGATCAGCGCGGACTGCCCCCCGCCGAAGCTGGCCGAGCCCCTCTGCGTCGACATGTGCGGCGGCAAGGGCGGCGCGAACGTGTCGGAGGGGGTCTCCCCGGCCCTCGGGACCTCGGACGGCCACGCGGTGGCGTTCACGCAGAACCAGGCCGGCGACGTGCTGTCCGGCGGGGTCGTCCCGGCGATGGGGACGAACCAGAACGCGACCGGGCGCAATACGCCGAAGGTCTGCTGCTTCGCGCAGAACACCCGCGACGAGGTCAGGGAGATGGACGTCGCGGGGGCGCTGGCCGCCGAGCCGGGGGCCAAGCAGCAGCAGAGCGGGGTCAGGGAGGTCGGGGCGCACGCCACGCTGGACGCCAACAACGGCAGCCGCAGGCACAACGGCGTGGCCCAGGGGATGCAGGTCAGGAGGTTGACTCCAAGAGAATGCTGCAGGCTCATGGGATTTCCAGATGATTACACGAAAATTCCGTGGAAGGGCAGGCCGGCGGAGGAGTGTCCCGATGGGCCGCGGTACAAGGCCCTCGGCAACAGCTTCGCGGTTCCGGTTGTCCGCTGGATTGGGGAGCGTATAGCGATGGTTGACGAGCTGATGGGCGAATGAGCATGCTCAGTTTCGGCGATGATGCTTTTGCCGGCTATCTCGCGGGATTTCTCGATAGTGAAGGTTGCATTGAGATAAGCAAAGAAGAATGTGGCATAAGGATTAGGCTGGCGAACACGCATCGTCCTACGTTAGACGCCATACATGAGCGGCTTGGATTCGGACGTATTGAAGAATATCGTAGGCCGCAGAAAAGTCATTACAAACGTCTCTTTATATACGCGGTTTCAAACGCTCCGGACGTCGAAAGATTCCTCCGGCTAGTTCGCCCGTACGTTTCAATCAAGGCGGAGAAGGCAGATCGGGCCTTGGCAATCATCGGCATCCAGCGACAGCGCATGGAGGATCTGGACGAGCGCAACCGCCAAGTGCTTGCATTGATAGACGAGGGAGTCTTGCAGAAGGAAATAGCGAAGCGGTTTAACATCAGCCAGTCGCTTGTATCTCGAATCAAGTCGGGTCATACGTGGCCGACGGAAATCAACAGGTTTAACGCTCGGCGGGGGCTGAAGAAGGGCATGAGGCCGAGCGACCAGGTCTTCAGGCTTCACGGGGAGCCATCATGATGAGGTGGATCGGCGAGAGGATCCGGATGGTCGACGAAATCCTGCAGGGGTTGGAGGAGTGAGGTACGCCGGGATGAGGACCGCCGAGCTGTTCTGCGGCACGAAGTCGTTCTCGAAGGTCGCGGAGGCGGGGGGGGCGTCGGTCTGGACGCTGGACCTCGATCCGGCTTTCGCTCCGGACGTGGCGGCCGACGTCAGGGAGCTCGACCCCGTCCTCCTGCCGAGGCCCTTGGACGTGCTGTGGGCGAGCCCTCCCTGCACGGCGTTTAGCGTGGCGTCGATAGGGGCGCAATGGACAGGAGGCCGGAGGGCGTACGTCCCGAAGTCCGAAGGGGCGAGGGAGGGGCTGGACGTCCTCTCCCGGACAATCGACATAGTCGCGTCGTCGGGCGCGCGGCTGTGGTTCATCGAGAATCCCCGCGGCGTGATGCGCAAGGTCATTGACCGGGAGTTCGCCAAGGCGGGAGTCTGGAATTACGCTCGCAGGACAATCACGTATTGCGCTTATGGAGATGTGCGGATGAAGCCGACGGATGTCTGGACGAACTGCCTGTCGTGGGTTCCGAGGCCGGCTTGCAGGAACGGCGACCCCTGCCACGAGGCGGCTCCGCGAGGGGCCAGGACGGGGACCCAGGGAATCAAGGGCTCGAGGGACAGGGCCGTCGTCCCGGAGGTTCTCTGCACCGAGGTCCTGGACGCCTGTGCGGCGGAATTTGCGGGGATGCGGGGTACGGAATAGAATCGTCTGCGAGGAAGGGTTCTGTCGTTTCGAGGAGAAGGGAGCAGGGATGGCGAGCATGAAGTCGAAATACGCGCTGGGCCAGGAGGTCAGGGACACCATCACCGGGTTCTCGGGCGTCGTGACGTCGGTCACGCACTGGCTCAACGGCTGCGTGAGGGTCGGCGTCCAGCCGAGGGAGCTGAAGGACGGCAAGCCGATCGACGCCGAGGTGTTCGACGAGGAGCAGCTCGAGGCCGTGAAGAAGTCGGCGACCGAGAAGGCCGGCAGGAGGAGCGGCGGCCCTTGCCCGGACAAGCTCGCGCTGAGGAGGTAGGCCGGCCCGTGCTCGCGCTGGACAACATCGTTGGGACCTGCCTCTGGAGGTACATGGTCGGCAACGAGCCCTTTTGCGGCTACCATGACGGAAGCCCGCGGGAGATCGCGGAGCGGTGCCGGCCGTCGAGGCCGTCGTGCGCCTTGAGCCAGGAGCAGGCGAAGAGGGGGGACGCGGTGGCCGAGATCGAGGCGTCGTACCCGCCGGGCACGCCGATGGGCGACCTCCTGCTGGAGCAGGCCAGGGCGGAGTCCGAGGACTGGCGCAGGTCGCTGCCGACGGACGTGCTGGCGCGGTACGCCGAGCTCTGCCGGGAGCAGGCGGCGAGTAGGAAGGGTCCCCTTTATCATTACCTGAGTGAGGAGGCCGCGCCGCCGGCGTGCTGCCTCTGCGGAAAGGACGCTGGACTCGGGAAGTACATGGGCGCCCCGCTGTGCCGCCGCTGCTACGACGAGGGGGACGGCGCGAGCCTGGAGCCTTTTGTGACGGCGTGGAAGTCCAAGGGAGGAGAAGATGGACCTGCTGGGGCTTGACACCGCCGTGTTCTGGATTCTGACCGCGCTGTTCTGGAGCGCGTCCCTGGCCGCCTGCCTGGCCTTGGCGATCTATTTGCGCGGCATCGGCAACTGCGCCTCGCAAAGGCTGGCCCGCGTCTGGGGCCCGGTCGTTTTCTTCGCCTGCGCCCTGGCGCTGTACGGGGCGATCCTTGCCGGCGTCGCCGACGAGAGGGCGTCGGCGCACAAGACGGCGGAAGGCGCCTGCCTTGACAGGGGCGGCGTTCCCTTCTGGGAGCATGGCGAAATGGTGAGGTGCGACTAGGGCGGATGCGGAATCCGCCCCGATAGCTCAGAGGATGAGAGCGACCGCCTCCTAAGCGGTAGGTCGAAGGTTCGAATCCTTCTCGGGGCGCCATCCCCCCGTCGCCGGTGCTTAAGAAATGGTGCAAAATGATGCCCGACCTGAGAAACCTGCATAGGATAATCCTGCCTCTGGCTGTTTTCGGCCTCATCGCCGGCCTGCTGGCGGCTGCGGCCGGCTGCGGCTCGGGCGGCACCAACCAGGCCAATCCGGCCGACTACGCCGGCTACTACAGCAGTTCCAGGAGCGGCGGCAGCTTCATCGAGCTCAAGGCCGACGGCACCTATCATCTCAAAGAGCCCGGCCTTGATACG
>JAFMAW010000122.1 GCA_029784795.1 Nitrososphaerota archaeon
GACCGGGTCAACACGTTCTTCGACGCTTGCCAGAGCACCGGGCGGAGGCTCGTCGTGTCGATGAAGATCGCGGTGATCCTGGAGAAGTTGGCGGCGGACCGGAAGCTGAAGGTACCGAGGGTGGGGAAGGACGTAGACGTCTATGTGAAGAGGAAGAGGACCGGCGGAATCGAAGACTCGGACTACTTCAAGTGGGAGAGGGAGTTTCTGAGTCGCGGGGTCACAGCGGCCGACGTGAGGAAGGGCCAGAAGGACTACTTCCTCCACCTCGAATCCTGGGACTTCCCGGAGCTCATAGACATCAAACCCGACAGCGGAGGGACGTACATACACTCGGCGACCGAGGCTTACAACGAGGAAGGCGAGAAGGAGGAGGGGGTGATCAAGAACTGGGTCCGCCACGTAGGCTTCAGGTACGCCCAGCTACACGCGTCCGGCCACGCGCCTGAGGAGGAGGTGTTCTCCCTGGTGGACAGGGTGGGCGCCGCCAGGGTCGTCCCCATCCACACCGAGCATCCGGACGCGTTCGCGCCGAAGGCCAGTCGGAGAGAGCGGAGGGTCGCGGTCCCCGCCAAGGGGAGACCCATAGTGATAGGCGCCTAGGCAGGGTCCGCGTCTTGCCAACCTTGCTCTGCGACGTCGGCGGAGTGCTGATCGAGAACCCGTGGGTGAAGATGTCCGAAGAGATCGGTCGAAAGCTCGGCGTGGACCCAGGGGAGGTACTCAGGCTGCTCATGGGGCTCAGCAGGAGGCTCGACAGCGGGGAGCTTGCCCTGAGGCAGTTCCATCATGCGCTGGTTGCCGCCCTCGGGGCCGACTACCCGTTTCCCCAGCTCGAGGAGCGCCTGGACGCCGCCCTGAAGAAGAACCGGGCGGTGTGGGACTCGGTCCAGGAACTGGGACGAACGGAGGGCTGGCAGGTAGTGGCCCTGAGCAACATGTCCAGGGAGGTGTGGGGCTCCCTCCAGAGGAAGTTCGGAATCGGCGCCCTCTTCGCCTCCGTCGTCCTGTCGTTCGAGCACGGGGTCCTCAAGCCTGACCCGGCGATCTACGCCCTGGCGCTGAAGCAGGCAAAGGCGCGCGCAGACGAGTGCATCTTCGTCGACGACGTGGAAGAGAACGTCGAGGCGGCCGCGTCCCTCGGGATAACGCCGTACCTGGCGAGGCGGCCGCGGGAGACTGCGGACTTCATCAGGTCCCTGGGGACCCGCTAGGCGCCGGGCCCAGTCCCGACAGACGAGGAAAGTCAGGTTAAGAAGCACCCCGCGCGCGGGCCGAGGCCATGGGAACCCAGGAAGCGAGGGACCTCGCCGAGGCGGCGGTCTCGAAGGCGCTGAAGGCGGGGGCGTCCTACGCCGAGGCCAGGGTGCAGGCGACCTGGGAGAGGGAGTTCGGGCTCAAGAACGGGGAGCCGCAGCCGTCTATATTCGTGGAGGGGTACGGCATAGGCATCAGGGTGATCGCCGGGGGTGCGCTCGGTTTCGCCGCGACCAACGACATGCGGAGGCGGACGGTGGCCGAGGTGGCGGCCAAGGCGGTGAGGCTGGCGAAGGCGTCCGCCGTGGTGCTGCGGCGGCCAGTGGTCTTCGACCCCGCCAGGCCCGCCAAGAAGCGGTGGGCTGCCCCTGAGACCGAGAAGATCGAGAACGCGGACTCCGCCTGGCTGAGGGGGGTGCTGGTGGACATTGACGGCAGGATCTCTGAAGGGAGGGCCGGGGTGAGTCTGCCAGGGAGGCTCCTCTACCTTTCGGCCGAGCTGCAGGAGAGATACTTCGTCAACAGCGAAGGCGCCAGGGTGGTGGGCCGGGTCCCGCGAGTGAGCTTCGGCTGCTCCCTCACTGCCATGGAAGGGGGCGCAACCGCCCAGAGGTTCATCCAGCAGGGGGAGACCGGGGGGCTCGAGGTGGTCAAGAGGATCGGCCTCGCCGAGAAGGTGGTCGAGGAGGCGAGGGCCATGGGGAAGGTGCTGAAGGCCTCGGGGATGCCCCCGACAGACCCGGTGGACGTCGTGCTGAGCCCTGAGCTCTCGGGCATCGCCGCCCACGAGTCGGTTGGGCACCCGCAGGAGGCGGACAGGGTCCTTGGGAGGGAGGGCGCCCAGGCGGGAGAATCATACCTGAAGGCGGACAGCCTCGGCAGGAAGATAGGGAGCGAAGAGGCGAACGTGAGCGACGACCCCACCCTGCTGCACTCCAATGGATACGTCCCGGTGGACGACGAGGGGGTGGCGGCGAAGAAGCGCCTTCTGATCAAGGGAGGGGTGATCAACGAGTTCCTGCAGAACAGGGCGACGGCCGAGCAGTTCGGGGTGAGGAGCAACGGGGCGGCGAGGGCCGTCTCCTTCGACAGGGAGCCGATCATCAGGATGTCGAACACATTCGTGGAGCCGGGGGACTACTCCACCGATGAGATATTCAAGGAGGTGAAGCATGGCGTCTTCTTCAAGACGTTCACCGAGTGGAACATAGACGACAAGAGGCTGAACCAGAGGTACGTGGCGCTGGAGGCCTACCTCATTGAGCACGGCGAGCTGAAGGGGCTGGTCAAGGCACCGGTCTTGGAGATCACCACGCCCAGGCTCTGGGGGAGCGTGAAGGCCAGGAGCAGGCACATGGAGTTCGAGGCCGCCACCTGCGGGAAGGGGGACCCGATGCAGGGCGCGCCGGTGTGGACCGGCGGGCCGGAGACGCTGCTGACCGGGATAAGGCTGGGGGCGAGGTAGCCATGGACCTTGAAGAGCTGAACCGCCTGGCGGTCCGCACGGCCGAGGCGCTGAAGGTCGACGACGCGGTGGCGCTCAGCGCCCGAGGGGCAGACAGCATGATACGGTTCGCCGACAACTCGGCGACCGTCGTCAACAGGGTCGAGGAAGCGGAGCTGACGGTGTATCTGGCGAAGGACAGGAGGAGGGCGATCGCGGCTACATCGAACCTCTCCTCGGCGGCGGTGAAGAAGTTCGTGAAGGACCTATTCGCGTCCATGAAGGGGCTCCCCCAGGGGGAGTACGTCCCTCTCCCCGAAAGAGCGGTGAAGTACGGCCAGAGGGGCGGCTTCGACAGGAGCCTGGGCGACTCGGAGGAGAGGCTCCCCGAGCTGGCCAGGGCGGCCATAGACTCCTCCCTTGACGCGGGGGGGAAGAGGTCGGCGGGGGTAATCAGCGCGGGGAGGGTGACGGTCGCCATACTGACCTCGTCCGGCACCAGCGGCTCCGACTCGAGGACTGCCATCACGCTGAACATCAGGTCCTTCGGCGAGGGCGAAGCGAGCGGCCACGGGCTCTCGTGCTCGGCAGACCTGCGGGGGTTCGACCCGGCAGAGGCTGGGAGGAGGGCCGGTGAGGGCGCCAAGAGGATGCGGCAGGCTGCGGAACCGGAGGCTGGGAAGTACGAGGTCCTGCTGAGCCCGACCGTGGCCTCGAACCTCATCGAGACCGTCGCCGGGGCTGCGTCTGCGTTCTCGGTCGACGCGGGGACTTCGTATCTCGCTGAGAAGCT
>JAFMAW010000123.1:0-267 GCA_029784795.1 Nitrososphaerota archaeon
ACAGAAGTAGAAGACACGGCCCTCATGTTCTGACTTCAATTGGGCTTTGCTTTCGTCGACCGTCATTCCGCAGACGGGGTCCTTTGCCATTTGTGTCGCTATGGGGCGACAGCGGTGAAAGGGTATTTCAGTATTGGCCTTTACGTTTGTAAGGCTTTTATAGACCTCAGACATGCTAGACATATCTTGAAGCTGGACTCGATTGACGTTAAGGTGGTCGATGCCCTTCTAGAAGACGGGAGGGCGTCTCTGAGAGCCATAGCCCAC
>JAFMAW010000123.1:277-3485 GCA_029784795.1 Nitrososphaerota archaeon
GTTTCAAATCACCTCTCGAGGCTCACCAAAGCAGGCCTGATTGTGAAGTTCGTCCCTTTGCTGAACTTCAATGCCGTCGACCAGGGCATCGTCAGCATGGTCACTTTGAAGGTCCCTCCCTCAGAAGTCGACAGACTCGCGAAATGGTTTGGGGGCTTGGGGGAAGTAGCGGGAGTTTACGTCACTGCCGAGGAGCACAGGATAGTGCTGAAGGTGCGCGCCGAGAACGTGCATGAGCTGGAGAGTTTCTTGGCTCGAGCAGCAAGCCGAGGGTGTGAGGTGGTCGCCAGCCAGATCATCTCCAGCATCGTGAAGGACGAGCAGCCGGTCAGGCTGAAGAGCGGAATCGGCCTCGAGATGCGCTGCGACTTCTGCAAGGGGCCGATAAGCGGCAGCAGGCCCTACACCATCAAGGTCGGCCCGGCGAGCTACTACTTCTGCTGCAGAATCTGCAGGAGGTCGTATCTGGAGAAGCACGGTTCCAGGATGGAAGCAATAAGATCCCGAGCCAGGGGGACTAAGACGACTTAACGTTTGTAAATGAGTTCCTTTAAGAAAGCGCCGTCCCCCGTAGAAGACACCCGAGGTGAAAGAGCCATGGCGAAAGACCCGGTCTGCGGGATGATGGTGGAGGAGAACGAGCACGCCCTGAGAGCAACTGTGAGAGGAAGAGAGTACTTCTTCTGCAGCGACACCTGCCTCACGACCTTCGTTGCCCCAGAAAGGGAAGTGAAGAGCCTCGAGAGAGCGACCATCCTCGGCTTCGCGCTCGGAGTGCCCGCGCTCGTCTTCACCTGGCTCTTCACCTTTCCCGGGCCGATCCCCAACGACCTCGCGCTCTTCGCCCTGGCCACACCTGTCCAGTTCATAGCCGGCTGGAGGTTCTACAAGGGGACCTGGCACGCGATTAGGGCCAGGTCTGCAAACATGGACACCCTCATTGCGGTGGGAACGTCGGCCGCGTGGCTGTACAGTACGATTGTCACCTTCGCTCCTGGGATCTTCCCCTCCGGGCTCTACTTCGACGCTTCATCGCTGATAATAGCTTTCATCCTCCTCGGCAAGCTGCTGGAACACGTGGTGAGGGGCAAAGCTTCGGATTCCGTGAGGAAGCTCCTGGGGCTTCAGCCCACTACCGCGTTGGTGCTCAAGGAAGGCAGGGAGGTCGAGCTCCCAGTGGAAGAGGTTCAGGTCGGGGACATCATCGTCGTCCGTCCCGGAGAGAAGATTCCCACGGACGGCGTGGTAGTCGAAGGCCGCTCGTCTGTGGACGAGAAGATGATTACCGGCGAGAGCATGCCTGTGGAGAAATCAACCGGCGACGAGGTCATCGGAGCCACAATCAACAAGACCGGGGTCATCAAGCTGAGAGCGAGCAAGGTCGGAGCCGACACGGCCCTGGCGCAGATAGTGAAGCTCGTGGAAGACGCCCAGGCGGCCCAGGCCCCGATCGAGAGGCTGGCGGACAGGGTGTCCGCCTACTTCGTGCCCGCGGTGGTGCTCGTCGCCGTCCTGTCGCTGCTGGCATGGACGACCATAGGGGGCAAGCCGTTTCTTTACGGGTTCACAGCGCTGATTGCCGTCCTGATTATCGCCTGCCCCTGCGCCCTCGGCATCGCGACTCCTGCGGCCATCGTAGTGGGGACAGGGAAGGGCGCCGAGAACGGCCTCCTAATCAAAGGTGGAGAGAACCTGGAGAGGGCCTACAAGATCACTTCCGTCGTGTTCGACAAGACCGGCACCCTCACGAAGGGTGAGCCATCGGTCACGGACGTGATAACCTTCGGCAGCCACGGGGAGGGGGAGGTCCTCCGCTTCGCGGCCGCAGCTGAAAGGGGCTCTGAGCACCCGCTGGGGGAGGCGGTCGTGAAAAAAGAAGCCCTGACGGCAACGATACCGAGCACGAGCGACTTCGAAGCGGCCCCAGGAATGGGCGTGAGAGCGACGGTCGATGGAAGAGGGGTACTGATTGGCAACAGGAAGCTGTTCGCGGCGAATGGGGTCGACATCAGCAGGGCCGAGCAAGTCCTGGCAAGGCTAGAGAAGGAGGGAAAGACAGCTATGACCGTGACATTGAACCGGGAGCTGGCAGGGGTCCTGGCAGTCGCAGACACGATAAAGCCCCACGCGAAGGAGGCCGTCGAAGAGCTGAAGGGCATGGGGCTGAAGGTGACCATGCTGACCGGGGACAATGAGACGACGGCAAAGGCGATTGCGTCCCAGCTCGGAATCGACGACGTGAGGGCCCAGGTCCTGCCGGGGGAGAAGGCGGAGGTGGTCAAGAGCCTCAAGGAGCGGGGTGGGGTGGTAGCCATGGTCGGGGACGGGATAAACGACGCGCCGGCGTTGGCGGAGGCCGACCTCGGCATAGCCATCGGGGGCGGCGCCGACGTGGCCATCGAGACCGCCGGAATCGTCCTGATAAAGAACGACCTGCGCGATGTCGTCGCCTCGATAAAGCTGAGCAGGGCGACCATGAGGAAGATTAAGCAGAACCTGTTCTGGGCTTTCGCCTACAACGCGATTCTTGTCCCAGTGGCCGCTTGGGGCCTGCTTAACCCCATATTCGCGGGGGTAGCCATGGCGCTGAGCTCGGTCACCGTGGTGAGCAACTCCCTCACCCTGAAGAGGTTCAGGCTGAAATGAACGGGGAGACCAAGCGCCTAGACCTGCAGATAATCGGCATGAGCTGCGCATCGTGTGCCAAGATAATTCGCAAGAGACTAGGAAAGAGCAACGGGGTGAAGGACGTGAGGATCAATCCTATCATGAACGCCATCTACGTAGACTACGAACCAGACAAGATCAGCGAGGAAGAGATTGAGGAATCGGTCAGGAAGTCAGGGTACACGGCCGTCAGGCTCAAGGGGATGATGGCACCGTCGGAATCCCGATCGGCAGAAGATAGAAGCATTGGAACGCAATGACGATTCCGCAGTGGGTTCCGTAGGAAGGTATACCTAACTCCGAATCAAAGGAGTTGAAATGGGATTGTCGGGCGGATCGGCACCTGGCGTGTCACAGGCCTACCTTTTCGCGATGGGCACCCTGCTCTTCGGCCTGCCGCTCCTGGCCGCCTACTCTAATGTGGACCCGGGGTTCTTCTTCGGAGCCCTCGTCCCGTACCTGGGCGTTTCGCTGGTGCTAGCTTTTCTGTTCCTCGTCAGGCCGATTGGAAGGGGTGGGTTAGGCCCGCCCCACCCACGAC
>JAFMAW010000124.1:0-2456 GCA_029784795.1 Nitrososphaerota archaeon
TCTCAGGGTCGAGCCCCTTGAACTCGATGTTCCCCTGGAGGTTATGGAGGACCCCGAGGTATGCCTTCGCGGTCCTGACCGGGTAGGACCCTGTCGGGAACCCTTGAAGTTCGCTCCTGTGGCCGACCTTCAGCTTGTGGCGCCTGAATGCCACCGGCATTTCTTTGCTCTCGACCTGCTCGAGCAGGCCTATGGCCTTTGTGAGCGACATCCCTTTGATCGTCACGGCTACCTCCCGGGCGGCCTTTGGCGAGATGTTTACTTCTCTCCCGCTTGCCCTGACGTGTACCGCTGGGTCGAAACCCTGGAAACTGTAACCATGGTGAGGCACTTTATCCCTCTCGTAGCCTACCGCGCGCCGGCGGTGGCGTTAAAAGCTTTGTGAAACGCCAGGGACTTTCCCGGCCGTCCGCCCCCCCGGCCACGGCCGAAAACCGGCCCGGAGACCCGGACAGGTCCAAACAAATCGCGGCACACTTATAATTGGCATGGGAGGGGTTGCGACTCGCGTCTGGTTTCCGATATGTGGACAACAAAGGCTACTACGGCTCGCGTCGACCCTTCCGAGAGGACCTTCGACGAGAGGGTCTGCGATGTCCTTGTGATCGGGGCGGGGGGTGCCGGCATGAGAGCCGCCATCGGCGCCTTCGACAAGGGGGCGAAGACGCTCATCGTCTGCAAGACCCTCTTGGGAAAGGCGCACACAGTCATGGCGGAAGGAGGGATCGCCGCCGCCCTGGGGGACGTCGACCCGGAGGACAGCTGGGAAGTGCACTTCTCGGACACCATAGTCGAAGGGCAGCACATCGGGAACTGGCACATGGCAGAGATATTCGCGAAGGAGGCCATAGACAGAGTGTACGAGCTGGAGCAGTACGGCGCCCTCTTCGACAGGACGAAAGAAGGGAAGATCAGCCAGAGGGCCTTCGGGGCCCACACCTACAGGAGGCTTTGCCACATCGGGGACAGGACGGGACTCGAGCTCATCAGGACCCTCGAGGATCAGGTGGTCAAGAGGGGCATCCCATTCATGGACGAAGTGGCCATCACAGGGATCCTCAAAGACGGGAAGGGCGGTCGAGCCTCGGCGGCCCTGGGCATAGACATCAAGAGTGGGAAGCTGATCCTTTTCAGGTTCAAGGCAGTCATACTCGCGACAGGGGGGTTCGGCAGGATATACGAGGTCACCTCCAATTCGTACGAGAGCACCGGGGACGGGATCGCCCTGGCGTACAAGGCTGGGGCAGAGCTCGCGGACATGGAGATGATCCAGTTCCACCCTACAGGGATGATCTATCCCGCTGGGGTCAGGGGATTGCTGGTGACCGAGGGGGTGAGAGGGGACGGGGGGATACTGACCAACGCCCTCGGGGAGCGGTTCATGTCTAAGTACGACGCCAAGAGGATGGAGCTCTCCGCCAGGGACGTGGTCGCGAGGGCGATCTACTCGGAGATTACAGCGGGCAGGGGGACGAAGAACGGGGCGGTGTACCTCGACATCTCTCACAAGGGTGCAGATTACATCAAGCAGAGGCTCCCGAGCATGTACTACCAGTTCCTCGAGTTCGCCGGCGTGGACATCACTAAGCAGAAGATGGAGGTGGCCCCGACGGTGCACTATCAGATGGGAGGGGTGAAGGTGGACCCGGAGTCCTGCCGGACTTCGGTGAATGGGATCTATGCCGCAGGGGAGGTCGCGTCTGGACTGCATGGGGCCAACAGGCTAGGAGGGAACTCCCTTTCGGACATCTTGGTGTTCGGGAGGAGGGCAGGGGAGGCAGCGGCGGCGGAGGCTGCCGGGGTCGGGCTGCCGGAGTACGGCAAACGTGAGCTCGACCAGGAGATCACCCGGGTCCTCTCCCCCTTCGCAGTCAAGGACGGGGCCAACCCCTTCCACCTGAAGGAAGAAATCGCCAAGAACATGTGGGCCCACGTGGGGATAGTCAGGAACGAGAAGGACCTGAAGGCAGGGCTGGAGGAGCTGGGTCGGATAAGAGAGGAGGCGTCGAAGGTCATGGCCGTCGGGGATAGGGCGTACAACCAGTCCTGGCTCGACTCGCTGCAGGTGCGGGACATGATCCTCGACTGCGAGGTGGTGATAAGATCAGCCCTCGAAAGGAGGGAGAGCAGGGGCGCGCACACCCGGTCGGACTACCCCGGGAAAGACGACAAGGGGCTCGTAAACATAATAACCGTGGAGAGAGGCGGAAAGATGGAGCATGAAATCGTCCCCGTCCCGAAGATGCCACCGAACCTGCAGGCTCTGATCAAGGAGGAGTGAAAGTGCCGAGCGAACGGGTGCCGGCCGCAGAGCAACCTACCGTGAAGCTCAGGATCCTCCGCGGGGTGGGGGAAGACGCCGCGACCACGAGATACGACTCGTTCGAGGTGCCCAGGCAGAAGGGGATGGTCGTGCTTAACGCGATACATTACATCCAGGCCCACACTGACCCGTC
>JAFMAW010000124.1:2466-3461 GCA_029784795.1 Nitrososphaerota archaeon
GGGAGGTGCGGCTCCTGCTCGGCTGAGATCAATGGGAGGCCGAGGCTGATGTGCAAGACCCCGGTCGACAGCATCGAAGGCGAGATCACCGTGGAGCCGATGAAGGCATTCCCCAGGCTCAGGGATCTGGTGACTGATGTTACGGAGAACTGGAAGGTGGCGGCGATGATCCCAGCGTTCACTCCGAAGGTGGCGACCGACAGCAGGGAGTGGAGGTTCTACCAGCAGGATGTGTCGAGGTCGAGGGAGTTCAGGAGCTGCATCGAGTGCTTCCTCTGCCAGGACGTCTGCCACGTGGTCAGGGAGCATGAGGCCAACTATATCGGGCCGAGGTGGGTCGTGAAGGCTGCGTCCCTCGATATGCACCCCATGGACGGGCTGAACAGGTCCAAGTTCATGAAGGACGTGGGCGGGCTAGGGTACTGCAACATCACGAAGTGCTGCCAGGAGGTCTGCCCGGAGCACATCGTGATCACAGACGACGCGATCATCCCCGAGAAGGAGAGGGTGGTGGACACGCACTACGACCCCATACTCTGGGTGTACAGGCGCCTCCGCGGGACCAACTCGTCACCCAAAGCAAGAAGCGCCTGAGCTACGGGCTCTGGGCCGCCTTACTGGCGGCCGGTCGTCGTTCCCGACGCAACGCGTCCCGGCGGCTCTTCGGCTGGCCCCCATCCATCAGCCTGTCGAGAAGGCACCCCCTAGCATCATGTTGGACATCCCCTCCCTGGGGGTCTGAATCCACCCCCGCAACCTGATTTAGTCCCCCACGGGCGTTATTTCATCACTACGGACGCTACCAACAGCGCGAACCCCACTATGGCCGTCGCTTCGTAGGTGGAAACGGAGGCTTTCTCCGCGTTTTCAAACAGGCTCCCGAGCACGAGGATCGCCAGCCCGGCCAGGAAGAGGGGATATCGGAGCCTCTTGGGCATCATTTGCTTGC
Source organism: Nitrososphaerota archaeon (assembly GCA_029784795.1). The sequence continues at coordinate 3,416 of JAFMAW010000124.1, forward strand.
TTCCAATCATTCTCAGAACCTCAGGAGCGTGAAGTCCATGGGTATC
>JAFMAW010000125.1 GCA_029784795.1 Nitrososphaerota archaeon
TCGAACATGCACCAGGCGACCCTGACGCCCGCGTCGTACAGCGCCCCGAGCCTCGCCTTCGTGGCGGAGCTGCCGATGGTCGAGACCACGTTGCCGACGCCCTGGCCCCTGAGGTACATGCAGTCGCACGGCCCCTCGACCAGGATCATGTGGTACGCCGGCCCCTCGAGGGCCTCCCGCAGCCCGAAGAAGCAGCCCGACAGCCTCGCCCCCTTCGGCCACGTCCACTGCCTGGCCTTCTCCTCTACGTGCCTCCGCTGGACCGCCCTGAGCGCCCCCGCCGCGTCCCGCACCGGGAAGACCATCTCCCGGCGCCTCGCGTCGTACCGCACGCCGTAGATGCCCCCGACCTCGCCGGGTATGCCCCTCGCCTCCAGCCATCCGGGGTTCGTCCCGAACTCCCCTAAAAACCTCTCCGGAACGACCCTGGCGGGAGCATTATACGCTCCCTGCCGATCCTCGCAAATTCCGCCCCGGAAGCGGTCGAGCCACCTCTCCTTGGCGAACGGCCCGATGCCCCCGACCTCCCAGAAGATCTCGTCGAACCCGCCCATCCTCTTGCAGCCATGGCAGTAGTACCTCTCCTCGCCGGCGAAGAGCTGGCACGAGGGATCGCTGTCGTCGTGGAACGGGCAGACGCAGAGCCAGCTGTCCCCGCCGGCCGGCTTGAGGCCGTCGAGGCCGAGCTCCTCGAAAGCGGCCTGCCAATCAATCGCCCTCCTTCGGCCCATAGAGCCCCGCGGCCCCCCCGAAGCCATCCTTGAAGCCGTCGTCCTCGTCCTTGGGCTCGTCGAGGTCGCCGACGTTCGGGTCGAACCTCATCTCGAAGTCGAACTTCGACTTGCCGTGCCGCGACTTTATCGCCCTCACGAACATCCTCGTCTCGTCATCGTTCTGCCTCACCACCAGGATATGGTCGGCGTCCTGCCCGATCCTGTCGGCGTAGGCGATGTCGTCCGTCTCCTCGCGCCGGTCCTTGTCCTTCCCCTTCCGCCTGCCGAGCTGCGCCACCTCCATGACGTGACAGCCCCGGCTCTGCGCGACCTGCTTCAAGCGCCTCGTCACCCGGCCTATCTGCTCCTGGTCGTCCGTCGCCTCAAGCAGGGTGATGTAGTCGAGCACGACCAGCTTGGGGGCGTACCTCTCGATCTTGCCGATAACGCTCGAAATGCCGTGCGCCTTGTAGACCGACTCGTTCGTTGTGACCAGCAGTTCGCCCTTCACCCATTCCCCGAGGCCCTCCAGCCACGCCCTGTAGCCCTCGGGGTTATGAACCCCCTCGTCTGTCTCGCCGTACGAGAGCATCCTGTTGCGAAGCGTCCCGCGGCCGGGGCTCAGGTGGGCCAGCATCGGGTCGATCCTGTACCCGACCTCCGAGGCACTCATCTCGAGGGAGACGTACAGGACGTCGAAGCCCTGCATGATGGCGTTAGCAGCAATCTTCTGGACGAAGAGGCTCTTGCCCATTCCGGGGCGTCCGACCACCACGGTCACGCGCCCCATCCCGAGGCCCCTCCAATGGTCGTCGACCATCGTGTAGCCCGACAGGATCGCCTCCGCCCCGCCCCGGGCCGCGTTCTCCGCGTACTCCTTCCAGCGCAGGCGCCAGTCCGCGACCAGCCTCACGTCCTTCAGGAGCCCGAAGCGGTTCGACAGCTCCTCCATCGCCTGGGCCGCGTCCCTGTAGACCGCGAACCAGTCCGATGCCTCTGGCCTCTGCAGGTGCCTGTCGACCTCGGCGATCAGGCCCTCCATCCCGACGCAGAGCGCGTGCTGCCTCAGCCTGTCGACGGCGTACTTCGGATTCCCCCGCAGCTCGCCGCCGGGCCTCCCCAGGTCCGGGAACCTGTCCCTGACGACGGGCCATCCCGGCGCCTCCTGGTACTCCTCGAGGTAGCGCTCGGCGAACTCCCAGACGTCCCCGTACCTCCGGAACCAGTCCGCGGAGACGCCCTCCTCCATGACCTCCGCCATGCCGCCGGAGAGCGCCGCGTCGACGACGTCGAGCTCGGGGTCGCTACTCCCCGTCAAGCGCCCTCGCCTCCACTCCCTCGGACCACCAGGACGCGATCCTCCGCGAGGCCGCCATCCTCAGGTTGTCGAAGACCTCCGGGTCCAGGATCCGGTTCACCGCCGGAGAGGCGAAGTACTTGACGCTGGCCGGGCGGTAGGCCGACTCGAAGGAGCAAGCCACGACATCCATCGCCGTGGGCGCTCCGCACTGGCCGATCAGGTTCTTGAAGATCCTCAGCGCCATCCTCCTGTCCTCGCGGACGGGGGCGCCCCCCATCCTGAAGGCGTAGTAGCTCCGCCAGAACCTGACCATGTCGTCGGCGTTGAACTCGTCGAACCTCTTCCCGGCGACCTTCTCCCAGAACCTCTCCCTCGCGCCGGCCTCGCGCCCGGCCCCGACGACCGCCCGAGGCCTCCTCGCCGCCTTCGCCCCGAATATCATCCCCATATTCCCTTCGCCAGTTCCACTACGGCCAGCGCCGCCAAGAGCCAGAAGAAAAGCAAAAACATGCCCAGCAAAAGCAGCGCCAGCAGGTTAGCCCTCACCGGACTCCCCCCTCGCCTTCGCGCGGGCCGCCCTCCTCGCCTTGACGGCCTCGCTCCTTATCCCGTCGATCGCCCCGTCGACCATCCGCATGATCCTGTCGTGGACCCCGGGCGCGCTCTCCTCCAGCAGGGCGAGCTGCCTCTCCCGCCGCTCGCCGTCCTCCATGTCGACGTCCTTCGCGACGATGGAGACCTTGACCCACGGAGAGCTCGGGTCGCTGGGGAACAGGGGGATCGAGATTCCATCCATGAAGGTCGCCGTGAAATTCTTGCCGCCCCCATCCTCCGCGCCGTCCTCGCCGACGCCTTCGCGATCCTCAGCCACGCCGCATCATCTCCGCCATTCTCGACTCGGCCTCTTGAACCAGGAACGCATGCCCACTGACCGGCAATCCTCCGGGATTCAAGTCCTTGACAGCCCTCGCCAGGGCGATCTCCCTGCCTAGCTCCAGCACATCCCTGTCCGCACGCTTCTGGTAGGTCGTCCTCTTCGCCACGCCCACGCCGACTATCTCCATGGCATCGTCCTGCAGCACGCAGACCGTAAAGCCGCCCTGCCTAAAGTACAGCTCCTCGTAGCCATGGCTCCTCATCCTCTCGTGCAGCTCCATGTTCATCCGCCGCACCTCCCTTCGAAAGCGATACTAACCCCGATTCCCGATGCCCGCAAATTCCGGCGGCTCAGTCCCACTCCACCGCGGGCTCGTTCGCGGGGTCGCACCTGTACCGGATGAACCTCGAGACGTCGTAGTCATATATGTCAACCGACCCGTCCTCGTTAAGGCCCATGGTCTGGCCCCTCATCCAGTGGCAGAAGACCTCCCACGAGCCGCCCGCGCCCTCAACCTTCTCCCTCGCCTCCGCCTCGGTCATGTAATCCTCCCC
>JAFMAW010000126.1 GCA_029784795.1 Nitrososphaerota archaeon
CGTTCTCGCTCGGCCCTCCGGGGAACACGCCGTAGAACTGCCCCGTCCCCGGCGACGACACCTCTCTCAGGGACGAGCCCACCGACACGTATGGCTCGGGGACCTGCAACAGCATCGGGACCGACCCGACGCTCACGGTGTGGTCGTCCCCCCAGATGGGTGTCGGCCCGATGGAAAGCGCGCTCAGCCCCGTCATGCTGGATATCTCGAGCTGGTGGACCTTCCCCCAGGTCCAGCCGTCCACGGGCCCGAGCTTCTGGGTCAGAAGCGCGACCTCGTCCTGGAACGAGCCGCGCACCAGGCTGGTGAAGTTCCCATTGAACCAGCTCGAGGCCTGGTCGGTCTGGGCCAGGTGTATCGCTGTGGTTATGAACGGGGTCGGGAGCCCGCTGAGGCCGTCCTGGGCGTAGACCTTGTCGAAGGTCTGGTTGTAGATCTCCGACGCGAGGTACCAGTAGACGGTTATCCCAACCTCGCCCTGGTAGGTGGTGTAGTTCCAGCTCTTGAGGTAGCCGAAGGCCTGCTGCTCGGGTTGGCTCATCTGCATCCCGCTGAGGGCGCCGACCAGGTAGGGGGTGAACATGGCGGCCCAGGAGTCGGTGACGTTGGACTGGAGCGTCATCATCCCCTGGACCGTCATCTTTGGATGGGACGAGAGGTACGAGGAGATGGTCGCAGCCCTCCCGCCCGAGGCCCAGAATCCCCCGACGAAGGGGTACGGGTAGTTCTGGCCCACCGTGGGCTGGTTGGGGGCGAACATGAAGCCCCTCCGGGGGTCGGTCGCCTGGGGGAGGTACCGGAAGGGGACGTAGCCAGCGGGCTCGTAGCGGGGGGTGCTCCCGTTGAGCAGCGACCTGGCCCCCACCACCTGCACCTGGCTCCCGTCCGGAAGGGCCTCGTTGATCAACGGGTAGGCGCCGGCGGTCAGGTAGCCCACGTCACTGCCGGAGGCGAGGGCGAAGTTCTGCGGAGGGGATCCCCAGCTCTCGAGGGCGCTCACCATGCCGCTGAGGTTGGCGGACCTGTCGAGTTGCAGCTCGGCGACCAGGTCGAAGGAGGAGTTCGCCTTGCCCCAGTTCAGGCTTATCCCAAACTGCGAGTCCCTGGCGATGAGCGGCCCGTTGTTGGTGTAGTAGACTGTGTGTGACTTGCCAAGCAGCGAATAGGTGTATGTGGTCATCGGATGCCAGGAGCCGTCGTAGAGGTACGAGTTGCCCCTCAGCGTCTCGAGGTAGTCGTTGACCGAGTTCCCCTCAGGGGTGGTCAGCCCCCAGGAAGTGTGGGGGGTGTGCCCTATCAGTATCCCCGGGATCCCCGCGAGGTCCCATCCGGTGACGTTGTACCCTCCCCCTTCGAGCTGCATCGGTATCCAGAGGGACGGCGCGTAGAGCGTGAGGTGCGGGTCGTTGGCGAGGAGCGCGTAGCCTGACTGAGAGTCGTTGCCGGAGACGACCCAGCTGTTGCTGCCTATGTCGGAGCCCAGGGCGTGCATGACGGGGAGGGCGTAGGGGTCTGAGATGTTCGCGAGGGCCTCCTTGATCAGCGGGGTCAGGCCCGCCAGCGTGGACTGGTTCACCCCCGTCGCCCACCCGCCGAACCAGTTCTGAGACCAGAAGTAGCCGGGGTTCACCCCCTGCGAGCTGAGGCTGTAGCCGTTCACGGCCCCGTCCCCTGGCACCACCGTGAGGTTCTCCGTGAAGTACGGGTAGTATGGCCAGAGCAGGGCGGTGTTGTTGAAGCCCAGCGCGTTGTAGAAGAGGGCCGACTGGAGTGGCTCGGCCGCGCCCGTGGTCAGGGACCAGGTCATGTACTCCTGCCAGCAGAGCGTGTAGAAGACCGACCAGTGGAACGGCTCGAACCCCAGGAGCTTGAATCCCAGGTGGGCGGACGCCCCCGACTGGTCGATGTAGGCGTTCACGCCCTGGGAGTAGTCCTGGAGGTACTGGTAGTAGGCGGGGTAGTTCTCTTCCAGACCCCGCTCCAGCGCCAGGGCGTTCTGCGGGAGCCCCAGCAGCCTCATCGTGACGTCCGAACCAACCCCCTGAGCCCCGACGAACTTGCTGACGTTCCCGGAAGCCAGGAGCGCTTCCAGCTCCATCTGGAATAGCCTCTGGCTGGCAGAGTAGTACCCCTGGGCGTAGAAGAGGTCATGGGCGTTGCTCGCGCTGATGTGCGCCAGCCCGGACGCGTCGATGGTGACGTTGACAGGGCTCCCGAGCCCCTGCACGGTCACGGTGCCTGAAGAGAGAGCCGAACCGTCGATGGAAGACCAGACGCCCAGGCCGGGGCTCAGGAGGGTGAAACTACCCGTGCCGTAGGAGACGAGGAGCAGCAAAACGGCGACGCAGGCAGCCCATCGCAGCTTCATCGGTGTGCACCTGCGATACGTGATGGCGATTATTTAATCGTGGGCTGCAGGCGTCGGTCGCGCCGGTGGCCTGCAAGCTTGTCTTCCAGCTCCAATCAGCGGCGGCTGGCTCGGCGCGCTCTCCAGGCGCTAGCAGAGCGCAACGCATACCTAGCCGTTCCGTCGCGACTGGGCGATGCTCGTCAGACAGATCGCTGTGGGGACCATGCAGAACTTCGTGTACCTCCTCGCCGACAGACCAGGTGGAGTGGGGCTGGTGGTCGACTCCGGGTGGGAGATCGACCCCGTGATCAAGGCCGCGAAGGAGGCCGGCGTCACTGTCAGGTTCGCCGTCGCCACCCACAGGCACTCTGACCACACGTCCTCCCTGAGGGAGCTGGCCGACTCTCTCGGCGCCAAGGTCGTGGCCCACCGACGTTCTCCAATCGACCATGACGTCTCCGTGGACGACGGCGATGTGCTTTCGCTCGGGGAGGCCGAGGTCAAGGTCATCTACACCCCGGGACATACCGAAGACAGCATCTGCCTCTACGACGGCGAAGACCTCTTCACCGGGGACACCCTGTTCATCGGGAACTGCGGGAGGACGGACCTCCCCGGCGGGTCCCAGAAGGAGCTGTTCGGGAGCCTGCACGACGTGATCCTGAAGCTTCCGCCCTCCACCGTCGTCTATCCAGGCCACGACTACGGTGACGTCCCGTTCAGGAGGCTTGGGCAGGAGGCCCTGTCTAACCCGGTCCTCTCCGCGAGGGACTACGACGAGTTCCTCGGCGTCCCCTAGGCTCCGCTACCGTTCCCTCAGTCTGACTCCGACCGGCTCCGACAGGTTCCCCAGCCTGAGGAGAAGGCTTCGCGGGCACGTTTCAGCCGAGTCGGTTGGGGGGAAGGGTTAAGTCCCGGCCGACGAGTTTGCAGCAAGATTTCTCATGGGCAGGGTAGGCGCACCGGCTCCTCTCATCAGGAACGCACCGTTCAAAGCCCTGCCGGCGAGCGGGGAAGTGTCTCTGTTCGCCTGG
>JAFMAW010000127.1:0-245 GCA_029784795.1 Nitrososphaerota archaeon
GACGTCCGGGGACGCGAGGCTGGCGACTAGGCTGCGGAAATCCGAGACAAGGGCCTGGCGCTTCCCCCCTGCCCTGCCCAGGAGCTCCGCGAACCTCCCCTTCCCCGCGAGTATGAGCTCCCTCCTCTCCCTGCTCAGGGACGAGACGTCGAGCATGGAGTAGAGGTCGTCGTAGGTGATGCGGCTCTCGGCCATGACCAGGTTCAGGGTGTTGATGACGACCTCCCACCCCTTCCCCTGCAGGG
>JAFMAW010000127.1:255-3348 GCA_029784795.1 Nitrososphaerota archaeon
GCAGGGTGGTGAGCCTGGACCCCCCCTCGTAGGCGGTCACGGATATGGGGGTGATCCTGGCCGCCGAGGAGACGACCAGGTCCAGGAGCTGTGTGGCGAGCTCGTCGTGGGTCGCCCGGCCCGGGGTCTCGACGAAGTAGATGACGTGGACCGCGCCGCCCCCCTCGCTGTAGTACTTCTTGATCATCAGCGAGCTGGAGCCCGACCGGGCCGTCGCCTTCCAGTCGACCCTGCGGAGGCTGTCCCCGGAGGAGTACTCCCTGGTCTCCGCGTACTCGAGCCCCGCCCCGATGGTTTCCTTCTCAACCTCCCCCTCGGCCCCGGCGCCGACCCGGGTCAGGTACTCCAGGGCCGCCACGGCGGCGGCTATCAGCCTGGGGTAAGCCCTCCCCTTCACCTCCGCCGGGATGACCGCCCTGGAGGAGAAGAGGCCGTACCTGCTGCTCGCCCGGGCAGGGATGCCGTCGAGGGAGTAGGCCCCGGCGAGGTCGAAGGTCAGGGTGAAGCGGAAGGGCCAGGTCCCGGCTGGGTAGGACCCGCGCTCGGCCCGGAACCAGCCCACGGAGCCAAGGTCGAGGGTGACGCCCCGGGACGCCCGGAGGACTGATACGAAGCTCCTGCTGTTCCCTCTTAGAGCCCTGGCCTCGAAGGCAGAGGGCTGGAGGGCGAAGCTCCCGGCCCGCCTGGGGGTCAGGTACCCGTCGAGCAGGTCGTAGACGACGAAGACCGACACCGAGGCCGCGGCCGCCAGGAGGAGTGGGTCCACGAAGAGCGCCCCGGCGCCCAGCAGCAGGAGGAGCCCAGCAGCCACCCGCTTCCCGCGGTCGGTCAGGTTCATTCCTTGGGGACCGGGACCGTGCTCAGGGCCTCGGCGACGACCCTCTCCGGGGTGACCCCCTCGCTCTCCGCGTCCGGGGTGAGGATGGCCCTGTGGGTGATCACGTCCGCCGCCACGAACTTCACGTCGTCTGGGAGGGCGAAGTCCCGCCCCTCGAGGACTGCCTTGGCCCTGGCGAGCTTGTAGAGCCAGATGGTGGCCCTGGGGCTGGGCCCGGACCGCACGCTCTGGTTCGAGCGGAGGGCGTTGACCAGGGAGACGGCGTAGGCCCTGACCCTGTCGGAGACGACGACGGAGCGGGTCTTCTCGGAGATCTTGAGAATCTGGTCGAGCTTCACCGCCGCCCTGGTCGTCCTGCTGTCGAGGGCGTCGATGTTCGAGAGTATCAGCCCCTCCTCCTCGGGGGACGGGTAGCCCATGGATATCCTCATGGCGAAGCGGTCGTTCTGCACCTCGGTGAGCGGGTAGGTCCCGGCGGAGCCCGAGGGGAGCTGGGTCGCTACGGCGATGAAGGGCTTGGGGAGGGCGATGGTCGAGCCCTCGATTGTGACCTGGCCCTCGGCCATGGCCTCGAGCATGGCGGCCTGGGTCCGCGGGGTCGCCCTGTTCAGCTCGTCCAGCATGACCACGTTGGCGAAGATCGGCCCCTCCCTCACCTCGAAGGCGCCTGTCCTCTGGTTGAAGACGTTGGAGCCGAGGATGTCGGCCGGGAGGAGGTCCGGGGTGAGCTGGAGCCTCTTGAAGGTCCCCCCGATGGTCCCCGAGAATGTCTTCGCTATGGTGGTCTTCCCTATCCCAGGGGGCCCCTCGAGGAGGACGTGCCCCCCGGCCATGAGGGCCATCAGCAGCTTGACTATCACGTCCTTCTTCCCGACTATGACCGACTCCACGCTGTCGGTGATCTTCGCGGTGACGTCCGGCTCTGCTACCGTTTTTGTTTCATCTCCTCTCTTAGCCTGCGGAGCCTCTCTTGGCTCCATTCTGGGTGGTCACGGAGTAGCTCCTTTAACTCCTCCTCTTCGGCCGGGGGCTCCTCCCTGAACCTGTAGGCGACGACCCCGGCGAGGCCGACGAGGACGAGGGAGTACTTGAACTCCCACAGGGAGACCACGGAGTAGACCGAGACCTCGAAACCCCTCGCCACGGTCGCGGGGCTGACCGCGAAGTGTGAGGTGTCGAGGATCATGGTCCCGGTGGTGAGGTCCTTCAGGAGGTTGGCGTTGCCGTCCCTGTAGATCATTGAGTTGATGAAGACCGAGTCGTCTGAGATGAGGTAGACGGTCCCCCTCCCGTCGGGGATCTCCGCCACCACAGGGAAGGGCCCGTGGGGGGCGCTGGCTATGCTCTCCCCCGGCTGGGTGGGGTAGAGGTAGGAGAAGTCGCTGGAGTAGGCGAGGACCCTGGCCCCGGGGTCGGAGACGGTCAGGGTGGTGGCGTAGTTGAAGGCGATGCTCGAGACGTTGTGCATGTGGACGGTGGGGGCGACGACGAGGAAGGAGTTCCTGAAGTTGAACAGGGGGTCGGTGAGGACCCCGCCCGTGAACCGCGACGAGAGGCCCATCCCGGAGAGGAGGGTGTTGGCTATGGCGGCCTGGCCGTCGGCGACGACGAGGGTCCCTCCGCTCGCGACGAACGACGAGACCTGGGCGGCCTCGGCCGGGGTGTAGGGGCTGGAGGGGCCGTCCTCCAGCAGGACGTAGCCCGTCCCGTCCCGTGGGAGGGAGGAGACGTGGTTGATGATCGTCGGGTGCTCGACGGCCACGAAGGTGCTGAACCCGTTCCAGGCCGTGTTCGAGGGCCGGAAGTCCCCGGGGTTCCCCAGGAGGCTGACCGTGGCGGCGAAGTAGACGAGGACGGAGACGAACAGCAGGGCGACCACCACCCCGGCCAGGACCGCGGTCCTAGGCTTCATCCTCTCTCCTCATCGCTTCGAGCTCGGCCTCGGCCCTCCCCTGGTCCCCGGGGTCGCGCGCCCCGGCGTAGAGGTGGCGCTCGAGGAGCGAGGATATCGCCCGGAAGTGCTCGAACCCCTTCAGCTTCCCCAGGAGGGCGGCGAGGTACTCGCGGACGGTCATGTGCGGGAGGAGGGGGACCCCTGTCGCCTTCTCGGCCAGCTCGGCGGCATCCCACAGGCCATTGCGCTCCGCACCCAGTCCGTCCGGCGTGAGGATCTCCGTATGCTCGACGCCGCCCTTGCGGGTGTAGTCGTGCACCAGCCCGGTGCGCGCATCCACCAGTTCCACACCCGCCCGATA
>JAFMAW010000128.1 GCA_029784795.1 Nitrososphaerota archaeon
TTCGTCGAGCAGCCGGTCGCGTTCGCGGACGCAGGTAAATGACGGGAGGAATCCGGCAAATACCGCCGCGCATCCCGGCAGGATGTACTGATCCCCATAGGTCGGCACGCTGATGAGGATGGCCGCCCCCAGGAGTATCATCAGCGCCCCGGCGACCTGGGACCTGTGCATAGGCCGGCGCCCTGGCGGCGTTATTTATCCTCTGAAGCTTCCCCTCCGACCGATTAATAACCAGGCTCCGCCCGAACCGTGCAGCTTGAACATCGGCATCATAGGCGCCCCCGTCGACCTGGGCCAGCAGAGGCGAGGCGTAGACATGGGGCCCAGCGCCATCAGGATTGCCAGGTTAGAAGAGCGCCTCGAAGCCCTGGGGCACAAGGTGAAGGACCACGGGAACATCCCCGCGGCCGACATGGCCACGGCTCCCATGGGGGACCGGAGGGTGCGGTACCTAGACGACGTCGTGAGGCAGTGCGGCCTCCTCGCGGACAAGGTCTCCGCATGCGTGAAACAGAGGTCTTTCCCTCTGGTGCTCGGCGGAGACCAGAGCGTGTCCGTCGGGACGCTGGCAGGGCTCGCGCGTTACGGGACAGAGCGTGGGATAGTCTGGCTCGACGCGCACGGCGATTTCAACACCCCGAAGACGACCCCCACGGGGAACATCCACGGGATGGCGCTGGCCGCCATCCTGGGCTACGGGCATCCCAGGCTTGTGGGCCTCGGCGGAGCATCCCCCAAGGCGGTGGAGAAGAACACTGTCCTCGTCGCCTGCCGTGACTTCGACCAAGAGGAGGCCAAAGCGATATCCCGCTCTAAGATGACTGTCTTCACCATGAAGGAGATCGACGAGCTCGGCATGAAGGGAGTAATGCGGGAGGCCATAAAGGTCGCCGGGACCGGCCTGGACCAGGTCCACCTCAGCTTCGACGTGGACTCGGTCGACCCCAGGGAGGCCCCGGGGACTGGGACGAGAGTGAGGGGTGGCCTCACCTACCGCGAAGCGCAGCTGGCCATGGAGATGCTCTACGAGTCCGGCCGGGTGACCTCCGCAGAGTTCGTCGAGGTGAATCCCATCCTGGACCTGACCAACCAGACCGCAGAACTCGCCGTCGAGCTCGCCCTCTCCCTGTTCGGGAAGAAGATAATCGGCTAGCGCGACCCTGAAGCGTATGGGAGCCCTCCGGGCAGAGCGTCGGCGTCAACCGCGAGAACTGTCTGCCGCCGTTAAAAGCCCCCAGCACAGCGGACCGCGGGTGGAACGAGCTTGACGGCGTCGCCAGCTTTCCAGCGCGCGTCCGGACAGGGCGGGGCGCGGCCCGCTTTGGACGCTTCCTCCCCCCCTCCGTCGCCCCCCTCGCCTCCTCGGAGCCTGAACGCGTCGTGAACAAGAGCGACGACATCTCCTCATTCTTCTCCCCCAAAGGCGTCGCCATCGTCGGGGCGTCCCAGACCCCGGGGAAGATCGGCCACGAGATAGTCAGAAACATCAAGCTGTCGGGGTTCTCCGGGGGCGTCTTCCCCGTCAACCCGAACGCCGAGAACGTTCTGGACCTGAAATGCTACGGCAGGCTCTCAGACTCCCGGGCCGAGGTCGACCTCGCTGTGATCGCCGTGCCCGCGGGGCTGGTGGAAGGGGTCGTCCGAGACTGCATCGAGAAGGGGGTCAAGGCCGCAATAATCATCACCTCCGGATTCTCCGAGGTAGGTAACAAGGAGCTCGAAGAGAGGGTCGTCTCCATCGCCCGTCGGCGCCTCAGGATAATCGGCCCGAACACCTTCGGCGTCTTCTACGCGGCGAGCAGGCTGAACGCCACCTTCGGCCCCGGAAAGGTGCTTTGGGGAAAGACTGCCTTCATCACGCAGTCCGGCGCCCTCGGACTCGCCCTCATGGACTGGACCACCGAAGAGAAGTACGGGGTCTCCTCGATCGTGAGCATAGGCAACAAGGCTGACGTCGATGACGCCGACCTGGTCGAGTACTTCTCCCGGGACCCCTCCACCAGCTCCATCCTGATCTACATGGAGGGCCTCAGGGACGGCCGGAAGTTCTTCGAGGCGTCCCGGCGAGCAGTCAGAGAGAAGCCCATCGTGGTCATCAAGGCGGGCAGGTCTGCCCGCGGGGCCCGGGCAGCGTCTTCACACACCGGGTCCATAGCGGGCCAGGACACGATCTTCACGGCCGCCTTCGAGCAGGCAGGGATCATGCGGGCTGAAGGGATGACCCAGGCCTTCGATTGGATACAGGCGCTGAACGAGAACCCCGTCCCGAAGGGAGAGAACGTCGTCATCGTGACGAACGGAGGGGGGCTCGGGGTGCTCGCGACAGACAAGTGCGAAGGGCTCGGCCTGAAGCTGGCCGAGCTCCCCAATGACCTGAAGGATGAGATCAAGGCGATAACGCCGAGCTTCGGGTCAGTGAAGAATCCCATAGACCTGACGGCGAACGCCGATGACGTCCTCTACGGCAAGGTCCTGGACATCGTCCTCAGGCGAAGGGACGTCGACTGCGTAATCGCCCTCTTCTGCCAGACGGCCAACATAGATCCCATTCTCGTAGCCCAGGCGATGCTGGACGCCAGGGACAGGGACATCTTGGAGAAGCCGATCACCGCCGCCTTCGTCGGTGGACACCTCTCGCAGGTCGCCTATTCGAGGATGCTCGAGAAGAGGTTCGCGGTCTATCCAAGCGCCGAGCGGGCGGTGGACGCCATGTACGCACTCATGGCCCGCCACAGGCAACTGGAGAAGTTCAAAGGCGGAGGCGAGCTGCGATGACCCGGCGTGACGCCCACAAAACGGTGTCGAGGGTTGTCGCTGCCGCGGCGAGGTCCGGCCGGCGGGGGCTCTTGGAGTCCGAGGCCGACAGGGTGGCCGCGGCATATGGGATCCGGGTCGCCGAGTCGGCGCTGGCTCGGTCCGGAAAGGAGGCCGTCCTCAGGGCAAAGGCTCTCGGGTTCCCGGTCGTCTTGAAGGTGGTCTCCAAGGACATCCTCCACAAGTCCGACGTGGGGGGAGTGAAGGCGGGGGTCAGCTCCGCGGCAGGAGTCAGGGCGGCTTACGCCGAAATCCTGGGCAACGTGAAGCGGGCGGAGCCCGAGGCCGTCGTGGAAGGGATTCTGGTGCAGCGCATGGCGCCCAGGGGCCACGAGTTCGTGGCGGGCGCTACGCGCGACCCCCAATTCGGTCCCGCCGTGATGTTCGGCCTGGGGGGCGTCTACGTGGAGCTGTTCAGGGACGTGCGGCTGCTCGTGACGCCGACGACGGCCGCACCGCCACCCCCGAACGACCTCGAGGGCAAGGGCGTGGTCAACGGAGTCGT
>JAFMAW010000129.1 GCA_029784795.1 Nitrososphaerota archaeon
CCAACCGCTCTCGAAACCCTGCCGGCCGCGCCAAGTGGGTATACCGTGAAAGTGGCTTCCCCAGACACTTCGACCGCGGTAAGAGTCACCCTGGCGGAGACGGATTCAACTTCGCCGGGGGCGGGACCCCTGGCGCTTTCTCTTCCGCCTCCCCTCCGCCCTTTGGCTTTGAAAGTCCCTCGTATTCCCGCTGGAGCCCAGGCCCGACGACCGCGAACCCGCAGAACACGGCAGCGGCGAATCCCGCGAGAGCGTACCAGCCCCAGGCCGGGTCGAAGCTAAGGAGCTGGAAGCTGGCCGGCCCGACGGCCGCGGCGATCGACCTCCCCGACGAGGTGGCAGCGTAGTAGTAGCCCTGGTATGTCCCCCTGTTGCCGGACTTCGAAAAGAGGGCAATCACCGTCTGCGACGGAACCGTGGCCATGATTTCCCCGAGGGTGAGCACGACCATCACGGCCTCGTACTGCAGGAAACTGGTGGACAGCCCGGCCATCACGAAGCTCGCCACGAGGAGGAGCGGAGACAGCAGCAGGGGGAAAGCGAGGGTCCTGGCCCTCTGGACCATGCTAATCAGGGGGAGCTGCAGGATGACGATGACTGCGCCGTTGGTTGCGAAGAGGTAGCCGATCTGCGTGTTGGTGAAGTGCAGTAGGACCCCGGTGTAGAGGGCCAGCGGCTGGATCTCATATCCCACGGCGAAGTAGAGGCACGCCATGAGGAGCAGGAACGCGATGATGCTCGTGTCCTTCTTCCACGAAAGCATCCGCCTCGCATCCCCCTCGCGCGGGTCCCCGGACCGCCTGACCCCCCCGCGAATCAGGAAAATGGTGAGCAGGATGACCGGGACCACCATGGCGGCGCTGATGAAGAAGACCGAGTCGTAGCCGAAGGCCTGGGTGATGGGCCCCCCAACCGCCGGCCCTATCGCGAAGCCGAGGTTCCCGCCGATGGTGAGCAGGTTGTACCCAGGCCGGATCTGGCTGACAGGCTGCCCAGCGATTATCGACCCGGTTGCAGGGTTGGAGAAGCCCCTGAGGAACGAGAAGAGGGGGTAAAGGACGAAGAAGTACAGCGCGGCGCTGTTGTCGAGCACCATGAACCCGAGGGCGACGGAGGTGGCGATGGAAGTGAAGTACCCAGCGAGCATGACCTTCTTGGGGCCCACGGCGTCGGTCAACCTCCCTCCCAGGAGCTGGCTCCCCAGGTTGAGCGCCCCCGCGGCGAAGTAAACCAGGCCCGTGGACGCCAGGTCGATCCCCCTGACCTCGGCGAGGTAGAGGCCGAAGAACGGCATCGCCATGGAGAAGCCGAGCGAGTTTAGGGTCCTTATCGCGAACAGCACCCAGGACTCCCTCTGGAGTCCTTGCAGACCATATCTGGATAGGAGCGACAAACACGTGCACTGCCATTATGCCCCCGGCCGGGGCCTTCTACCTGAACCCCAGCCCGGCAGAATCCATCTTCTTTACGCAGTCGCCGCAGCGGAGCCCCCTGGGGGTCCGATAGAGCCTGACCTTAGCCCCGCACTGGGGGCACTCCTTGGGCGGGCCCTTGACCTGGAGAGCTGGTTCCTCCATGGAGATGCCCCTTGCGCGCCCTCTTCTTATCCACTACTGAAGGAGGGGGGCTTTCCCTGTCTTAAATACGGGCAACCGGAGCGGCCCAGTTAAAGTGGAAGGACATCCGTCTGGAGGTGCACGTACTTGAGCGGCTTTGAAGCGTTTCCCCTGCACCCGGCCATCAGGAAAGGGGTCGCTTCCTCCGGCTATGTCAGGCCCTTCCCCATACAAGCCCAGGCCATAGGGCCGCTCCTGGAGGGGAGGAACTTCATAGGCCAGGCGAAGGCCGGCTCGGGGAAGACCCTCGCCTTCGGTATCCCCGTGGTGCAGGCCGTCGACCCCTCGGTGGCGCGGGTGCAGGCCCTGGTGCTCGCTCCCACGAGAGAGCTCGCTGTCCAGATAACGCTCGAACTCCAGAAGATTGGGTCATACACGACAGTGAGGGTGGTGACCATCTACGGAGGGCAGTCGATGAACGTCCAGCTGGACGCCCTCAGGAGGGGCGCGCACATCGTCGTCGGGACGCCCGGACGGACCATCGACCACATCAAGAGGGGGACGCTCAGGCTCGACTCCGTCAAGTTCGTGGTCCTCGACGAGGCGGATGTGATGCTCGACATGGGTTTCATCGAAGACGTCGACTTCATACTCGACAAGACACCCAACGCGAGGCAGACGGCCCTGTTCTCTGCCACCATGCCGAGGTCGATAGTTCAGCTCTCCCAGAGGTACGTCCCCGACCCAATCAGGGTGATGGTGGACGAGAACGAGCCTTCCGCGGAGACCCTGGAGCAGTTCTACGCCAGGACCGAGCGGGACCAGAAGCTCCAGCTCCTGCTCGACATCCTCGAGAAGGAGAACCGCAAGAGCGCCGTCGTCTTCTGCAGGACGAGGTATGGCACCATCAGGCTCGCCAGGGAGCTGGAGAGGCGTTTCCTCAGCGTGGTCTCTCTCCATGGCGACCTCTCCCAGAATCAGCGCGACCACTCCATGGGGCTATTCAGGGCGGGGAAGGCAGACGTGCTGGTCGCGACCGACGTCGCGAGCAGGGGGATCGACGTCCGCCAGGTTGACTGCGTCATCAACTACGACGTCCCCGAAGACCCCACGGTGTACTTCCACAGGGTGGGAAGGACGGCCAGGGCCGGAGACGTCGGCCGATCCTACACCTTCGTGAGCTCGGACGAAGAAGGGGATTTCGCCCGCATAGCGGCCCTCGCCAAGGCGCCCATCAATCCCCTGCGCGAAGAAGACGCCAGGAAGAGGTCGAGGCCAGCGCTCTCCTCGAAGGGCCCCAGGCCATGGAGGCACGGCCGCGGCGAGAAGCAACGGGGCAGACCGGGCCGCTGGCGCCGATATCATTAATATCATCCCGCCGGCGGCGTCGGATGAGACTTCTTGGGAAAGAGAAAGGTCCTCAGCGAAGCAAACCTGAAGGAGCTCGTGATGCCCCAGCAGGGGGAGATACTCGGCAGGGCCATCAAAATGACCGGTGGGGACCAGGTGATCGTGAAGTGCGCGGACGGCGTGACGAGGATGTGCAGGATCAGGGGGAAGCTGAAGCGGAGGATGTGGATACGCGAGGGGGACATCGTACTTGTCGCTCCCTGGGACTTCGACAACGCGAAGGCGGACATCCTCTGGCGGTACATCCAGGCGCACACCCAGTGGCTCGACGCCAACGGGTACCTGAAGGGGATCTAGGCCAAGACCCTTAACGCTCCGTC
>JAFMAW010000012.1 GCA_029784795.1 Nitrososphaerota archaeon
CTGCGCCTTTCGCCCAGGGCCGTTACTTCACTTCGAATGGAATCCTGTTCCCGTTGTGGTCGTAGACGCCTAGATTGTCGACTGTGGCGTATGGATACCCCATTATCACCATGAGCTTGCCGCTGGCGTGCAGCAGGTCCTGGTGGGAGGGGTTGTGGTTCCCAGAGGGGTGGGAGTGGGCGACCCCCAGGTAGGAGAAGTCGACGGGGAGCATCCACCAGTTGAAGGAAGAGAACGAGGCCCCGTGGCTGGCGAGGGGAGGGATCACTACGCCCGTCACCTCCACCACCCCCTTCTTCGACTTGCCCCTGAGGAGCAGGATGCCTTCGTTGGGGTAGGCCATGGCAGAGTAACTGAAGAGGCTGTCCACTACCTGCTTGTGGAAGACGACCTTCTCGACGACCATGCCGCTACCCTACTTCAGGAGGCCTATGAAGTTGGCCACCACCTTGTCTCCGTCCGAGTTGTCGGCCGTGAACCGCTCCGGATGGAACTGCACCCCGTAGAGGGCGCGCCTTCTGTGCTTCATGGCAGCGACGGCGCTGGTGTCGCTCCTGGCCAGCAGTGTGAACCCTTCCGGGACCGACTTCACCACCTCGTACCTCGACTCGAAGAGCACGAGCGAGCGGGAGAGGCCTTCGAAGAGCGGGTCGTCGCCCAGGACGGTGGTGTTCACCATCTCGAGGACGTGTCTCTTGTCCTTGACGACCTCGGCGCCGAAGGCGTGGGCCATGAGCTGGTGCCCGAAGCAGATGCCGAGTATGGGTGCGCGGGAGTCAAGTATGGCCTGAGCCTCGACGCGAAACTTGGCTCTAGTTTCGGGGTCGGTCATCATCTCCGGAGAGCCGCTAAGGGCGACCCCGTCGAACGAGTCGAACTTGGCGGCAGATGATTCGTGCCACTCGATGGCGGTCACAGTCGCGCCGTTCCCCTCGAAGCATTCTTCCAGCTTCCCGGCGCGCTCCTTGGCCGGGTAGTTGTTCACCACCAGGACCCTGGTCAACCCAGGTCAGGGCCCCGCTTCACGATAAGAACTTTCACGGAAAAAGCAAGAACCGCAGAACAGTTTAAATGGCCAAGGAATTAGTTGGGCAAAAAGGAGCAAGGCAAGAAAATGTTTGCACCTTCGGCAGGATATGACAGGGCGATCACGATTTTTTCGCCCGACGGCAGGCTGTACCAAGTAGAGTACGCCCTTGAGACGGTCAGGAGAGGCAACCTGGCAGTGGGGGTCCAGGCGAAGCAGGGAGTGGTGCTGGCCGTAGAAGAGAAGCAGAGGAAGCTCCAGAGTGCGGAGTCGGTCATCAAAATGTTCCAGATCGACGACCACGTCGGAGCGGTCGGAGCGGGTTACATCCCAGACGCTCGTATACAGGTGGACAACGCGCGGGTCCTGGCCCAGAGCAACAGGCTAATCTACGACGAGCCGGTCGACATCGAAGCCATAGCCAAGCGCATCGCCGACATGAACCAACAGTACACGCAGTATGCCGGCGTGAGGCCCTTCGGGGTCTCCCTCATCATAGCGGGCGTCGACGGAGCCGGACCGGTGGTCTACCTCGCTGACCCTACGGGGACGTATTCCGGGTTCCATGCCATAGCGATAGGGCAGGGGAGCGACCAGGTCAACGACTACCTGGAGAAGAGCTACTCCCCGGACCTGACCCTGGACGAAGCCGTCACCCTGGCCATAGAATGCATCTACCTGGTGAGCGAGGACAAGAGCGGGACTTCGCACATCAAGGTCGCTGTGGTGGATGCTGAGACCAAGAAGTGGAGGCGCCTCGCCGAAGCTGAGGTAGGCAAGAGCGCGGCTGGGGCCAAGACCAAGTCAGACAAGCCGCCGGCCAAGAGCTCCTGAGAAGCGTAGGCTCAGATGAGCGGGAACTTCGGTCGGGGCGGCGGAAGCTTCAAGCCGAGAACCCACGAGTCGTCGAAGTTCACCACGGTCAGGCTCACCATCGGAGGGGAGCAGTATGAGATACTGGTCAACCCAGACCCGGCCCTGTCTTACAAACAGGGGAGGAACGTCGAGCCATCCGCAGTCGTCGCCGTAGACGAGGTCTACTCGGACTCTCGGAAAGGCCTGAGGTCAAGCGGCGAGAAGCTGAAGCTCCACTTCGGGACGGATGACCCCGCCAAAGCAGCCCTCGAGGTACTGAAGCGAGGGGAACTGAACCTCACCCAGGAACAGAGGAAGAGGCTGACGGAAGAGAAGAGACGTGCGATAATAGCGGCGATTTCAAAGAACTTCGTCGACCCGAGGACCCTGCTCCCCCACCCGCCGATGAGGATAGACCAGGCCATGCTGGAGGCCAGGGTCTCTGTGGACCCGTTCCAGGACCCGAATGAGCAGATGAAGGCCGTGGTCGACGCCCTTAGGACGATACTCCCTCTGAAGTCGGAGAAGATCAGGCTCCAGGTGAAGGTGAGCGCACAGTACACCGGCCAGGCGATTGGCATCCTGAAGACCTTCGGCGAGATAGTCAAAGAGGACTGGTTAGCCGACGGGACGCTCTCCGCAATAGTAGAAATACCCGCTGGCGGACAGCCCGGCCTGCTGGACCGCCTCGGCTCGACCACGAAGGGAGCCGCACAGGTCACAGTGGTGAAATAGAGATGCCAATGATACAGAGAAAACAGGTAATCCCGGGAGACGTCGTAGCAAAGGGGAACTACCGCTACGGGAGTTACATCGAGAAGCGCGGAGACGAGTATGTGGCCCTCAGGGTGGGGGTCGCCGAGGTGGGGAGTGACGGGATAAAGCTCAACCCATTCACCGGGCCGTACCTCCCTCGCGCCGATGACGAGGTGATCGGCAAGGTGATAGACATCAACGGCTTCGGCTGGGTAATAGACATCAACTCGTGCTTCGATGGCTTCCTACCAGCCTCGTTCGTCTTCGGGAGGGACTTCTCCCCCGCGACCCACGACCTTTCAAGCAAGTTCGGGGTGGGGGACATCCTGGGGACAAGGATAGAGGCCTTCGAGAGGTCCAGGGACCCGCAGCTGAGCATCAGGGGCGAAGGCTACGGGAAGATCTCGTCGGGGGAAATCGTTAAGATATCACCAACGAAGGTCCCCCGAGTAATCGGGAAAAGAGGTTCGATGATCAACCTAATCAGCGAAAAGACAGGATGCGACATCAGGGTAGGCCAGAACGGCGTGATAGTCGTGGACGGGAGCCCTGAGGGAATTACGAAGGCTGTCAAGGCCATCAGGCTCGTGGAAGAGGAGACTCACGCGCCGGACTTGATGTCCAAGGTAGAGGCGGCTCTAGGAGGGAGCGTCGTTGGCGGGAACTAAGAAGGAACTCATAGACAAGAACGGCGTCAGGCTCGACGGCAGGAAGTGGAACGAGCTCCGGCCGATAAAGCTGCAGGTGGGCATCATGAAGAACGCCGACGGGTCGGCCTACATCGAGTGGGGCAAGAACAAGATCATGGCCGCGGTGTACGGGCCGAAGGAGGTGCACCCCAAGCACCAGGTCCTGCCTGACAGGGCCTTGCTCAGGTGCAGGTACCACATGGCGCCCTTCTCGGTCGACGAGAGGAAGAACCCCGCGCCGTCTAGGAGAGAGATAGAGATCTCGAAGGTGATCAGAGAGGCGCTTGTGCCCGCGGTGATCGTGGAAGACTATCCGAGGACGGCCATAGAGGTCTGGGTCGAAGTGCTGCAGTCCGACGGAGGGTCGAGGGTCGCCGGAATCACGGCGGCTTCGCTGGCCCTGGCGGACGCCGGGATCAACATGAGAGACCTCGTGGTCGGCTGCTCCTGTGGCCTCATCGGGGAGCAGGTGGTATCTGACCTGGACGACACCGAGGACAAGGAGGGGAACGGGGACATGCCCGTGGCGATCATGCCGAACCTCGGACTGGTGTCGCTCCTCCAGGTGGACGGAGTATACACCCGGGAGAACTTCCAGAAGGCCTTTGAGCTTGCCATCGAGAAGGGGAAGCAGATCTACCAGATGCAGCGGGAGGCCCTGACGACGAGGTTCTTCGGGGGCGAAGCCAAGACGACTGAGGTTGAGGAGGTGGCCGAGTAGATGTCGATGATGAAGAAGAACTACGTGGTAGAGGCCATCAGGAAGGCACAGCTGCTACAGCTGCTAGCAAGCGGCAAGCGCCTCGACGAGAGAGCCCTCGACCAGCCCAGGAACCTGAAGATTGAGACCGGAGTCATCCCGAAGGCCAACGGCTCAGCCAGGGTGACCCTAGGGAACACCCAGGTGCTGGCAGGGGTGAAGATAGCCACCGGGATACCATTCCCTGACACGCCAGACAAAGGGATACTGATGGTGAACGCCGAGATACTCCCGATGTCGTCCCCCTACGCCGAAGCGGGGCCGCCAAGCGAGGATGCGATAGAGCTGGCAAGGGTGACGGACAGGGGCATACGGGAGTCTGAGATGGTCGACCTGACCAAGCTCGGTCTCATCCCCGGGAAATCGGTCATCGCGGTGTTCGTGGACTGCAACATCATGAACGTCGACGGTAACCTGTTCGACGCCACCAGCTACGCCGTGGTGTCCGCGCTCAGGACCGCCAAGATGAAGAAGTACGTGATAAAGGACGACAAGGTTGAAGCCACCGACGAGCTGATCCCGGTCCCGGTCGAGAAAACACCGGTGTCAGTCACCATAGCCAGGTTGGGCGACAGGCTGGTGGTCGACCCCAGCGCGGAAGAGGAAGCGTCCATGGACATGAGGATTACCATAACCACGGACGACGATGGGAACATCTGTGCGAGCCAGAAGGGCGAAGCGAGCACCATCAGCCCGGAGCAGGTGCTGCGGGCGGCGGACACATCCATAAGCGTCGGCAAGGCGATCAGGGCCAAGATACTCGAGGCGACCAGGTAGTGCCGAAGGCGAAGGAGAGCTTCAGAGGCCTCGGCGCGAAGTACGGCGGCACCCTCAGGAAGAGGTACGCCAGGGTCTTCAGGACGCTGAAGCAGGCCAGGTCGTGTCCGGCTTGCGCGAGCAAGAGGCTCGCCCGGACCTCCTCGGGGATCTGGAAGTGCAAGTCCTGCGGCTACACCGTGGCCGGAGGGGCATTTGACCTCACCCAGGCGAAGGCAAGATAGGCCCATAGAGTCAGTCGAACTGAAGATCACGTTCCACGCTGACAGGCAGACCGCCGCGAAGATAGCCGAGAAGTTCCCCTCGGCCATAGTAAGAGGAGGCAAGTGCGTCGTGAGCATCGAAGGGAGCAGCCCGGGCGAGGTCGCCGAGAGGGCCAAGGCCCTGCTAGAGCAGGTGAGATCCGTCGAGTCCAGCTCGAAAGGATTTAAGTAGAGACCGGAGCCGCTGTTCCAAAAGTTGAGCCAGCCAGAACTTCCTCCTCTCCTCAGAGAGCAGCTCGCGAGGTACGACCAGGCGCAGCAGAACCTTCAGGCTGTGCTTGCCCAGAAGCAACAGGTGGAGCTCGAGCTCAACGAGACGGAAAAGGCGCTGGAGGAGCTCGGGAAGGCCACCGACTCCGAAGCCGTGTACAAGTTCGCCGGGAACCTGCTGATCAAGACAAAGAAGGAAGAGGTGACTAAGGAGCTCGGAGAGAAGAAGGAGCTAGCCAACACCAGAAAGATGGTCCTCGCGAAGCAAGAGTCGAGGTTCAGGGAGAGCCTCAAGGACCTCCAGACTAAGATAGACGAGGCAGTGAAGGCGAGGCCACCGCAGACTCAGCAGCCGCCCGGGGACGCGTAGACCGTGGCGACCCTTGACCCCTGAAACGAAGCCGGAAGACTTTCCTTTCCTGGAGCCATCAGCCCTCAAGAGGGCCGTGGTGGTATGTCACAGGAACGCTGACGCTGACGCCTACCTCTCGGCCTACGCCGTCTCTAAGCTCATCGGGTCAGTCGCTCCCAGGTGCCACGTCTCCATAGCCACCCCGGGAGGGATGACGATGCTCACCCAGAAGCTGAGCGCGCGGTTCCCGCATGACATCGCCGACGGGAGCGGGGGGGACTATGACCTGTATGTCGCGGTGGACGTGGGTGACGAGGAGCTCCTCAGTGAGTGGAAGGAGAAGTTCAGGGAGAGCCCCGGAATGAAGGTCCTGGTGGACCACCATCCGCGCAGAGAAGGGGGACTGTATGACCGTTCTGTGGTAGACGAGGGCGCGACCTCGGCTGCCGAGGTGGTCTACGGGCTTTTCGAGAGCCGGGGGGTGACCCCGGACCCACAGACGGCTCAGGCGCTCCTCGAGGCGATCCTCTTCGACTCCTCACATCTTGCAATCGCGGGCCGCTCCGGGCTCGGGGCGGCGGTCAAGCTGATGGACGCAGGGGCGGACATCTCCCAGGCGCGGCGGGAGCTTCGCAGCGAGCCTGACTACGGAGAGGTCATCGCTAAGCTGAAGGGAGCTCAGAGGATATCGATATTCAAGGCAGGGACGTGGGTGGTGGCGACCAGCCACATCGGCTCGTTCCAGGCCCACGTCGCCAGGTCCATGGTCTACCTCGGGGCAGACTTGGCGCTGGTCAGCGGTGAGTCGGACGGCGAGACCAGGGTCAGCCTCAGGGCGACCCCGAGGTTCCAAGAGTCTGCGAAAGTAAAGCTGGGATCCGAGGTCGCCGAGGAGATGGCGAGGAGGCTCGGAGGGCATGGCGGGGGGCACGCCACCGCCGCTTCCTTCTCCGCCCCCGTGGGTGAGGAGGAGACGGTTGCGGCGACCATGAAGCTGTTCGGGGAGCTCATCGGCGAGCTGAAGAAGCTGGACTAGGCGTACCTGGAGGAGGCCCTGCTCTTCAGGAAGCCCTCGAAGGAGAGCTTGAACCACGGCGTGTATGAGTCAGGGTGCGCCGTGAGGTCTGCGACCACGTCGGTAACGCTGGCCCACCTTACAGACGACATCTCGTCCCCGTTGGGGACGATCGCGCCGTCGAAGTCCCCCACCAGTACCCTGCAGAACTCGTTCTCTGCGTTCGCCCCCTGGGGGGCGAAGTAGACGAAGGAGTGGACGTCCTCCAGCTCCCCCACCGTGGCGCTCAGCTCTTCCTTCGCCCTGCGCGAGGCTGCCTGCTGGTAGGTCTCCCCTGGATAGACGTGGCTCGTGAAGGAGACGTCCCAGGCGCCGGGCCAGAGCAGCTTCTTCTGGCTTCGTTGCTGGAGCAGCAGCTTGCCGCCGTGGAAGATGAGGGCGGTGTATGCCCTGTGGCGCTTCCCCTTCCCCGCGTGGCAGCTCTCGCGCGTGTCCGTCCCTATCTCCCTGTCGTGTTCGTCAACGAGTATGAGTATCTCCTCCTTGGCCAACCCCCCCGTGGGCGGGCGGTTTCTAGATAAGCCAATCGGGCTTTTTATTTCGGCAGCCTCGGGGGCATCCATGCGCCTCTCGGTGACGGGGACGTTGTTCAGCGGCATGGGGAAGGGGAAGTACTATGTGGGCCACCCCGAGTACCAGAGGCGGTTCAGGGAGCGGCTGGGTTACATGCCATACCCCGGCACCCTCAACGTGAAGCTAGACGACAGGGAAGTGATACGCAGGCTCGGGGAGATCAGGTCGGCGGACGGGTCGAAGATAGAGAGTTTCGCCCTGGGCGGCGAGACGTTCAGCTCCCTCACTTGCTTCGAAGGGGAGCTGAAGGGGGAGAAGGTCACCCTCCTCTTCATCGACGTGACATACTACAACGAGACTGTCGCCGAGCTGATCTCCCCGACCTACCTCAGGGGGAAGCTCGGCCTGAAGGACGGCGACCCCGTGACCTTCAGCGTCGACGTGCCCACCCCTCACCAAGGTAGGTCATGACCGCGCACTCGTCCCCGTCCTCTAGGCCCAGTGACTTCCTGAGATCGACCGGAGAGATCACCTCGAGGACCGAGCTGTCGTGGTGAGTCCTCTCTATGGCTAGGACCGCCCCGGGGTGTTTCCCGGCTATCTTCGCGCGGAAACATTTCACGCCGCCGTAGGACCTCCTGCCGTCGCTGAAGCCTGGGATTTCAATCCCCTTCAGCAGCTCGAGGCGCCGCCGCTGCCCAATCATCGCCTCGGTGGTGAGGCGCAGGTTGAGGGTCCCCGGGAAGGGCTCGAAGTGGAGCGCCCTGGCGAAACCCTCGGCGTAGCCCTTCAGCGAGACATAGTAGGCGCCCTCTTTCAGCCCGGCGGACACCGTCCCTCGGAACTGCATGGTGTCCTTGCCCCTCTCCAGGTTTGCGCCCACATCAGCCAGGAAGGTCTCCACGGCGTCGAGGCCCGCCTCCGTCAGCCTGACGGCGAGCCCCCGTCCAGAGTGGGCTCTCTCGGCCAGGCCCACCCTCTGGAGGTCTGAGAGCCTCAGTGAGGCCGCCTGCTGGCTGAGTCCCAGGGATTCGCCCAGCATCCCCGTGGTGACGTTGACGAAGGAGTTGACTGCCCCCAGCCTCACCAGGTGGAGGAGAGTGGTGAGCTGCTCCGCACTCGCGCTGGCGCTCTTTTCTGACATCTACAAGGATGCTGGTAGCTACTAAACTGTTATAAGAATATCCGGCTCGGCGCGGAACATGGGCACAGTCTCAAGGGGCCGCCTGGACACGGCCTCCATCGCAGGTAGCGCCATATTCAGCGCCCTGGCGATCATCCTCGCGGCCGGCTCCCAGGCCATGGGCCTGAACTTCCCTCTGGTCCCGTACCTGCAGTTCGACCTTGGCGAGGTCGCAATCATACTAGCGTTCTTCATCTTCGGGCCCGCCCCTGCGCTGGTAGCCTCCTTCGTGGAGTTCGGCGGGCTGATGGCCTTCGGCCAGCAGATACCCATAGGCCCTCTTCTGAAGCTGGCGGCGCTGGTGTCCACGGTCGTCGGTCTCTGGGCCGGCACGAAAATCGCGGCACGCGGCGGGAGGACCAGCTTCCTCAGGCTCGCAGGGTGGACCACTGCCATGGGCAGCGCGTTCCGGGCCGCGGTGATGACGGTAGCCAACTTCTACCTCGTCGTCTACATCTATGGCCTCGCAGCCACCGAGGGTTTCGTCAGCGCACCCTTCGCCGCGGTGGGGATCGGGCTGACCTCCTCCAACGCCCTGCTGGTGATCCTCGCTTTCACGGCCGTGTTCAACGTCACTCAGCTGGCCATGGTCATGGGCATCGCATCCCTGGTCTTGAGGGTCCCGTCGGTCCCCAGGCTGAGGGTGGCAGGGAGGACCCCGTGGTTCTCCGACGTGATGCAGCCGCCCGCCGCGACAGCCCCTAGGGAAAGACTCTAACCCCGCCAGATGGCGGCAGCCACATGGGCGACATACTCGGGATAGAGAGGCTGAACTTCAGGTATCCGGAGTCGCCCAAAAACGCGGTCTCCGACTTCGAACTGTCGATACCTGAAGGCGAGATAGCGGTGCTGGCCGGGCCGTCGGGGTGCGGCAAGTCCACCCTCCTCAGGACAGTGAACGGGCTGATTCCCCACATGTACGGCGGTGAGTACTCGGGGGACGTGATCGTGGCAGGATCGAGCGTCAAGGGTTCGAGCATGCGCGACCTCGCCCAGACGGTCGGGTTCCTCTTCCAGAACCCGGAGAACCAGATATTCATGTTCACCGTTGAAAGGGACATCGCTTTCGGGCTGGAGAACCTCGGGGTCCCCCGGGAAGAGATGAGGGCCAGGGTGGACGAGGCCCTCCGTCTCCTTAGGATCGGCGACCTGGCCCAGCGGGCCCCCCACGAGCTCTCCGACGGGCAGAAGCAGAGGGTGGCCCTTGCCGGGGTCCTCGCGATGCGGCCAAAGCTGGTGATACTCGACGAGCCGACATCACTGCTCGACCCCAAGACGGCTTCTGAGCTGGTCGCCCTGGTGGCCAGGCTCAGGGAAGAGCTGGGGACCACCTTCGTCGTAGTGGAGCACCGCCTGGACCTCCTTGTGGGGGTCGCAGACAGGCTGGTCGTGATGGACGGAGGGAGGAAGGTTCTCGAAGGGGCCCCCAGGGACGTGCTCTTCGGCGATGATGCCGAGGCACACGGCGTGGCCATCCCTGCTGTCACCAGGGTGCAGAAGGCGCTCACAGAGAGCAAAGGCGGGAGGGCTGTCGCAGGACGGCTGCTGACCGCGTCCGAGTTGGCCTCCGCCGTGGAGGGGAGGCAGGGATGATAGAGTTCAGGGATGTCACGTTCGTCCACCAGAACGGCGTCAAGGCCCTGGATGGGGTCAGCCTCAGGGTGGAGGCAGGCGAGTTCGTCGCCCTGGTCGGTGAGAACGGGGCGGGGAAGACGACCCTCGTCAAGCATGTGACTGGCCTGCTGAAGCCGGCGTCAGGCAGCGTCCTCGTCGACGGCGTCGACACGAGGGAGGCGAGCACGGCCCAGCTGTCGCGGAAGGTCGGAGTCGCATTCCAGAACCCCGACCACCAGCTCTTCTCAGAGACCGTGGAGGAGGAGATGTCGTTCGCCCTCCGGAACTTCGGGTTCTCCCCGGAGCTGGTGCGGAACCGCGTCGCCTGGGGGCTGGAACTCTTCGGTCTGGAAGAGTACAGGAGGTCGTCTCCGCTGGTCCTCAGCGGCGGGGAGAAGAAGAGGCTGACCTTGGCGTGCATCCTGGCCTGGGACCCGCAGGTGGTGATACTCGACGAGCCCACGGTGGGGCAGGACGCCATCCAGAAGGAGAGGCTGGCGGGGACGATACAGATGCTGAAGTCTGCCGGGAAGACCGTGCTGGTGGTGTCCCACGACATCGAGTTCCTCTGGCCGATACAACCGAGGGTGGTGGTGATGAAGGGCGGGAGGGTCGTGGGAGACGGCCCCTCGGCAGACCTCATGCAGGATAGGGTCTGCTGGGATCGGTGAGGATCGCCCAGCCGCAGCTAGTGGAGTTCTACCAAGCGCTTCACCGCAGGCCTGTGGCACCCTTCGTCCACGCCCTGGACGCCGCGCGCTGGGCCGGGGAGACCCTGCAGCCATGATGTGGCTCAGCGGAGGCTTCATCTTCAGGAAAGGCTACTCGTTCTATCACAGGCTGGACCCCAGGGCCAAGCTCCTGAACTCGGTGCTGATGTTCGTGACGACGCTCCTCGCGAGGTCCGTCTTCGAGATGGTACTGGTAGTCGCGTTCATGGTTGGGCTTTCGGCAGCCGCCACGGTCCTGAAGAGGGTGGCCAGGACCATGGCGTTCACGGCGCTGTTCTCGGGGTTCATCTTCGTGGTGAACGTGCTGTTCACCAGGGACCTGGAGACGTCGGTCCTCTACGCCACGAGGTTCATAGCAATAGTGGTGTCGACCAGCATCTTCTTCATCACCACGTCGCCTGACGAGCTCGAGCAGGTCATGAAGATGTTCAGGCTCCCCAGGGACGTCGTTTTTGCCTTCGTCACCGCAGTCAGGTTCATACCGGTCATGATGCTCGACACCATACAAATCATGGACGCCCAGAAGTCCAGAGGGCTGGAGCTGGAAAAGGGGAACCTCGTCCGCAGGGTCAGGAACATGATACCCATATTGATCCCTCTGGTGGTCAACTCGGTGGTGAGGAGCGGAGAGCTGGCCGAAGCCATGGAGGCAAGGGCGTACGGCGCGGCCCCCAGGCCCACGTCCCTCCTGGCATACAGGGCGAGGCGGGTGGACATCGGGGTAGCGTGCGCGTCCGTCGCGTTGTTCGCGCTCGCCGCCTATTCCTTTTATTTCGTCATTCCAGTGCAGTTCCCGTGATTCCCGCCCGGGTGGTGGTCGACGAGAGGGAGAGGGCGAGCGGGGTCCCTGACGAGCTGGCCAAGCTCAACGTCAGGGTGTACTTCAGCAGGCTCCCGGTGGCGGATTATGTCCTCAACCCCGAGATTGCCGTAGAGAGGAAGTCTGTCAGGGACCTGGTCGCGTCAGTCTACGACTCGCGCATATTCGACCAGGCGGCGAAGATTTCTGCGGCCTACGCAAAGCCGTTCCTGGTGGTCGAAGGGGACTCCAAGGAGGTCGCCATCCTGGCAAGGAACATGAAGTCGTTCTTCGGGGCCATCGCCAACGTGTCCATCGCCTACGGGCTGAGGGTGCTTTACACGGCGAACCAGAGGGAGACCGCCCTCGCCATCTCAGAGTTACTCGTCCAGGCCAGGGCTAAGCCCCTCGCCAGGATGCCGTCGGAGGTCCCCCGCAAGGCGAAGAGCACCCCCCTGCAGCAGGTCTACCTGCTTTCGTCCCTCCCTGGGGTCGGGAGAAGGCTGGCGGAGAAGCTCCTGTCGAAATACGGCACCCCCAGACGGGTGATGGCCCTCACCGCGGGGGAGCTGGCCATGACCGGAGGCATAGGCTGGAAGAGGGCCGAGAAGATCAAGGAGGTGCTGGACTCGAAATATGCGAGGTACGTCGAAGCTGCCCCGCAGTCGAGGCTGGAAGGATGAAGGTCGCGGTTCTCGGAGGGACAGGCCGCATGGGAAGGGCCATCGCCAGGCAGCTTTCCCGGCACAACGAAGTGGTGATCGGTTCCCGGGACCCGTCGAGGGCCTCGGAGGCGGCCAGGCTGATTCACGGGGCGACCGGGTCAGACTACCTCGGCGCCTCGGAGGCCGCGGATGTCGTGGTCTTCACAGTCCCCTATGAGGCCCTGGGCGCTGCGGCGGGGCTCGCCGCTGCGCTCTCGGGGAAGGTGGTGGTCTCAGCGGTCAACCCGCTGAGGGTCGAGGCTGGGCTTCTACGGTACGGGCTGGAAGAGGGGTCCGCGGCGGAGGAGCTTGCCGGCCTCCTCCGGGAGAGCAGAGTGGCCACGGCGTTCAACCATGTCTCTTCTCTGTTCTTCGAGAGGGACGAGCCGGTCGCCATGGACATACTTGTGGCTGCGGAGACCAGGGAGACGTTCGAGGTGGTCTCAGGGTTGGTGAAGTCCATCCCGAACCTCAGGCCGCTCTACGCCGGGCCCCTCTCCCAGGCCCGGGTCATCGAAAGGATGACCCCCCTGGTCCTCAACCTCGCCAAGCTCAACAAGACAGGAAGCTTGACCACGAGGTTCGTCTCCGTAAGGGGATAGAGGAGGCCGGAGCGGTCATGCCCCGCGCCTAGGATCCGGGATACTGGCTCAGCCCGTCCTGCCATCCGGCATAGAGGACCGGCCTGTACCTACGGTAGTCCCAGAAGCCGCTGAAGGCGCCCGCAGCGCGGGCGTCCTCTACGCGCGCGACCAGGAGCAGGTGGTCGCCGAGGCGGCGGGTCGCCTGCAGCCTGCATTCCAGGGTCGCCACCGCTGCGTCGAGGACCGGGACCTTCAGCTTCACCCCCTCCGAGTATTTCAGCCCGGCCTCTGCGAGCTTGTCCTTCACCGCGGCACCGCTGGCGGTGGCCAGCTTCGACAGGGCTGACGATCTCTCTCTGCCGACGATTGAGAGGGAGAAGCAGCGCGCCTTCCTGGCTAGCCTGCATGTGTAGCCCCGAGGAGCGCACGCCACGGCGACCATCGGCGGGCGCTCGGAGACAGACAGGTAGGACACCACGGGCATGGCCGAGACCCTGGCCCCTGCCTTCGCGGCCATCACCAGAGGGACCTGAGGATAGAAGAGGCGGTGGACTAGCGACGGGTCGATGCCCATGGGGCAAGCGGTGGGACTCCGGTTAGTTAAGTGGAGGCGCAGGCGCGGGCGACTCTGCGGAACCCGCGCGCCCCTATCTTCGCGGGCTCTTCAGGAGGCGCTTGCGGACGCCGGAGTTGATCTCTAGCCGCTCGAGGGCCCTGACGAGGCTGGACCCGCCCAGCTTCATCCTCCTGCCTGAGAGGAACCTCTTCACCTTAGCTTCCCTGGCCACCCCGCAGACAGGGAGGATGCGCATCATGTAGAGGTAGAACTGCTGCGACCCTCCGTACATGTCGTAGATGGCGTCGTAGTGCTCGGAGAGCCACGCCCAGTAGACGTCCCGGGCACTGGTGTTGAGGGCGCCGAAGGCCATCGGGTAGGCTGAGTCCGAGCGGCTGACATCCTTGCTAATCCCTAGGTCTAGGGCCTTTTCGACCAGCGCCGGGTCCTTGAAGGAGTAGAGGGCCTCGTAGATCTTCGCCCTGTCCACCTCACCCTGCAGCGTCTTCACCATCTCTACGAGAGGCCCCATGGCCTTCTCCCCGTAGGTTATGGCATAGGCTGAAGCGACTGCCCCCTTCAGGTTCGGGTCGAGGTCTTGGTAGTGATCGAACCTCTTGGCGAGCTTGGCAGCGTAGGCGTAGTCGACGCCGACGTACTGCGAAACAAGAGCCTCCCTGGCCGCGCCCAGATATTCAGGCTCGCCGGGCTTCGGGTCCTCCCCTATGCTGGCGATGAGAGGCGGATAGAACTTCGGGTAGACGGAGTGGAGCCCTGGCGAGTCCCAGGCGATGGCGTTGAGAAGATGCAGCTGCTCGGCGGCCACCTGGATCGTGAGGTTGTCGGGGGTCCCGCCGCACAGAGCGATGAACCTGAAGTACTCCGCCGGGTCGATCTCCCCCGCCTGCAGGAAGAGGAAGAGGTCGTTGATTAGGCCTGCCCTGTCGTAGGAGTTGAGGTCGGCGAACCCCGCCGCCAGCCTCTCGTACCCTTTACTGTCGTAGCGGGTGACGTGGAAGCCCCCTCTCCCAGGGTTGACTAGCACGTCCTGGCCCCCTACGTCGAGCGTCATTGACCTCTTGTCGAAGAAGACCTTTGTCTCCTTCCCCCCGGCGCTGACTGCGGTCGTAATCGGCCATGGAGGAGCAGAGACGCTCCCGGTGATCATGAACCTCTTCTGGGTGAGCCTGACCTTCTTCCCTTCGGAGCGGACCTCGACCACGGGGAAACCCGGCCTGGTGAGCCACCCCTTGGCCACCTTGCTCACTGGGAGGCTGGAGGCCCTGCCTAGGGAGTCCCAGAGGTCCTTCCCTGAAGCGTTGGAGAAGCTGAACTTCTTGAGATAGTCAGACACCCCCCTCCTGAAGGCATCCTCCCCCACGTAAGACTCGAGCATCCTCAATATGCTCCCTCCCTTGTTGTAGCTGATCTGATCGAACATGTGCATTGCGTCTTCTACCCGCCGGACATGGGCCTGGACAGGGTGCGTGTTCTTGACCGCGTCGAGGTTGAGCGCCATGAGGGTCTCGTCCATTAGGAAGATGCTCATGGTGTCCCACTCCGGCCTGAGCCGGTCCGTCATCTTGTACCCCATGAAGGTGGCGAAGCTCTCGTTCAGCCAGAGGTCGTCCCACCACTTCATCGTCACGAGGTCGCCGAACCACTGGTGCGCCACTTCGTGGACCATCGACATGGCCCCCCTGTTCTTCTGTCGGAAGGCGGCGCCCTCGGTGACAAGGGCGTAGCTCTCCCTAGAGGAGATCGCCCCCCAGTTCTCCATGGCGCCTGTGTGGTATTCGGGGAGGGCTACGATGTGGAGCTTCTTCAACGGGTATGGGACACCAAAGTAGTCTGCAAAGTCATGTACAGAGCCGGACGCCATCCTGAGGGCCAGCTCGGAGTTCTTGGCCTGGCCAGGCCGGGTGGCGGTGATGACCTCGACGTCCCCGGAGCGGGTCCTGGTCTCCTCCATGTTGCCGATGGCGAAGAAGAGGAGGTATGTCGACATCCGGGGGGTCTCTTCGAACACATGCCTCGTCCTCCCCCCTCCAAGGTCCTCGGCGCGGGACTCCTGGGTGTTGGCGATGACCTTGAGCCCGGACTCGGTGGTGATCTCGAGCCTGAACGCAGCCTTGTACGATGGTTCGTCGACGCATGGGAATACGGTCCTGGCTTCGGCTGGCTCCAGGTCAGTGGCGAGGATGTAGTCCTTCCCGTACTTCGACTTGTAGAGCCCGAAGATGACGTCGTCGGTCACCTGCTTGGCGTAGGATATGTCCACCTTCGACAGCTTCCGTGGGACCCCCGAGATGAGCAGCTTGGACCTTTTCTTGTCGTGCCGGAACCTAGCCGCCTTCCCGTCGACCTTGACCGACCCCACATCCAGTGCCGAGCAGTCCAGCGACAGCGAGGCGGGGGACCCCTTGACCGCCACGGTCTCCTCGCCTTTCAGGCGGGCCTTTCGAAAGTCGACGTCGAGCCTGAGGTCATAGGACACAATCTCCGTTCCTGACCACCGGCCTCTGGGCCGCCGAGAGCCCCCTTAAAGGATGCTTGACGGCCTATTCCTTGTCGATGAATTCCTCGGCCTTCGGCGGGTCCGGCGGGAGTCCCTTGCGCTTCCTGATGTCCGTGACCAGCCCCCACAGCATGTTCTGAGGGACCGCCTGCCACGTCTTGAAGTGGGTGTTCCAGACAGCCTTGCCCGCCGTGGCTCCTCTCATCTTCTCGCTCAGGTCGAACGTCTCGGCCGCGGGGATCTCTCCCTCCACCACTGTCATGACCTCCTTCTGGTCTATCCTGACCAGCTTCCCCCTCTTCGCGCTGATGACCCCGGTCACCGCGCCTATGAGGTCTGACGGCCCCTTCACCTCTATCCCCAGTATGGGCTCCAGGAGAGTGGGGTTGGCTGACAGCATGGCCCCGAGTATGGCCCTCCGTGAAGCGGGCATGAGCTGGGCGTAGGTCCGGTGGGCTGGGTCCTCGTGGGGGACGAAGTTGGTGAGTGCCACCTTGACCCCTCGGGTGAACTCGTAGGCGAGCGGCCCGTTCTTCATGATGTCGTCGAAGCCTGCCCTGATGGAGTCCATCGACTCCTGCAGGAACTGGACCCCCTTGGTGACCTCGGTCAGGATGTTGCCCCTCTCGTCGACGGCCTGGAAGTTGCGGGCCTGGTCGGGGTCCCATCCGTGGTCGCGGAGGGTCTTGATCACCCCCTTCGTCTCCACGTTCTCGCTTATGGTCCCGTTGCGGATTAGCTCGACGACGTCGGGCTCAAGGGGCTCGACCTCGATGAAGATCTTGTTGTGCCTGTTAGGAGACCTGGCCATGATGGGGCCGGCGCGCGCGCGGATGGTCTCCCTGTAGTTGATGATTGGCGGCGAGGTGATGATCTCCAGCCCCGCCTGCTGAATCTGCGTGGTGGCTATCTCGAGGTGGAGCACCCCCATCCCTGCCATGAGGGTCTCCCCGGACTCCTGGTTGATCGTTATGACGAGGTTCGGGTCCTCGATGTTGAGCCTCCGCATCACCTCGACGAGCTTGGGGAGATCCCTCGGGTGCTTCGCCTCCACCGCCACAGTGACGACGGGCTCGCTGACATAGTGGATGGACTCGAACGTGGCGACCCCCTTCTGGTTCGAGATGGTCTCCCCCGACCTGATGTCCAGGCCGAGGAGCGCCGGGATGTTACCCGCAGGGAGCGAATCGACTATCTCCCGCTGAAAGCCCATGAATATCTGGACCGACTGTATCTTCCCCTCTCTCTTCGAGTTGAGAAGGTAGACCGTGTCGCCGTTGCTGACGCTGCCGGAGAAGAGCCTCCCGGTGGCCACGAGCCCCGCGGCGGGGTCGACGACCACGTTGGTGACCATCATGACCGTGGGTCCGTTCTCGTCGCAGGCGAGGAGGGCCTTCCCTACGTCGCTGTTGAGGTCCCCCTGTGGCCAGATCTTCGGGATGCGGTAGGTCTGGGCGACGTGAGGAGGCGGATGGTGCCTGACGACCATGCCCAGCAGAGCCTCGTGGAGAGGGAGCTTCTTGCCGAGCTCCTCCGGAGTCGAACTCTGATACGCGTTGATGATGTCCTTGAACGACATCCCCGCGGCCTTCGCCATGTCGAAGTTGAATCCCCACTTGTCCTTCGATGACCCGAACGCGACCTGGGCGTCCTGGACCGAGACCTTCCACTTCTGCTTGTACTCCGGTTCGGCGTATGTCTCGACGAGACGGTTGAAGTCCCTCACGATGCCGAAGAGCCACTCCTGCATCTTCTCAGGGGAGAGGCGGAGCTCCTTGATCAGCCGGTCGATTTTGTTGATGTAGACGACGGGGCGGACGCGCTCTTCAAGGGCCGAACGGGTCACAGTTTCGGTCTGGGTCATAATGGATTCGACGGCGTCGACTACGACAATTGCGCCGTCAACCGCCCGTAAGCTTCGAACTACCTTGCCGGAAAAATCAATGTGTCCGGGAGTATCAATCAGGTTGATGACATAGGGCTTCCCCGCGGACTCGTAGTACAGCGTCACGTTGGCGGCTTTGATGGTCATCTGTCTTTGCTGCTCGAGTTCCATGTAGTCGAGAGCTAACGCTTGCCCTGCCACCGAAGGCGACAACATGCCAGTCGCAGCTAGGAGACTATCGCTTGTGGTTGTCTCTATGGCAACGCCGAATGACTATCGGCGTTGATACCATGGTCCACGTGAGCGATGATTCCAAGGTTGCGTATCTGGTCCTTGTTGTGGACTATCTTCAGGGCTTCTGCTGTCGTCTTGAACTTCGGCATAGTCCTTTCACTAAGTCTGCCCTTATGAAGTGGTTATGAACGTTTCCTTATCAGATAGATTGTAGCATAATGTTCTCTGCCGCTCCAGCATCTCTAGCTCGACCCGTCGTCCGCCACCTCTCGGCTCAGAAGGACATGAAGCTGTCGTAGAGCACCACCTTCAGGGTGGCCTCTGCCTTCTGGCTCAGGAACCTCCTCGCCATGAGGGTGTCCCCGAGGATCCTCTTGAACGCAGAGAAGACTACTCTGCCATCCACCTCTTGCCGTAGCCCTTC
>JAFMAW010000130.1 GCA_029784795.1 Nitrososphaerota archaeon
CCTCGTCGTAAACGTCGCCAGCGGATTGTGCATGGCGAGCGCGTCGTACTGGCAGGACTCCCTGACCTCCGCCCAGCCGATCTCGTCCCGCCGCAGGATCGCTCCCGGCCCGCCGACCTCGACAGGCCCCTTGTGCGCCTGAGCCAGCAACATGGCCTTCGGCAGGAGCCATGTGAAAGGCACGCTGCAATACAGCGTCCTGCCGACCTTCCAGGAGACGACGTCCTTCGCCCACCCGTTCACGGCGTCCAGAGCTCCGCGACCTCCGGCTTGGCGACCCCGTCCAGGCCGGCCGCGCACACCTCCGCCTTGGACTCCAGCATCGGCAGGATCCACTCCGTGTCCACGGTCCCGCCGGCCACCAGCCACCACGGGAAGACCTCCCGGTCCTGCCCGTACCGCCACAGCCTGCCGACGCCCTGGTCGTCCATGTCCGCCGGCACGAAGTGCAGCTCGGCGAACGCGACGTGCCTCGCCGCGGTCAGGGTGTAGCCCTCGCCCATCGCCTTGAGCGACCCGACGATGATCCTGCAGGCCCCGTCCTCCTGGAACCTGTCGACCTCGGCCTGCTTGGCCGCCGCCGGCATCCCGCCGGACACCTTGGCGGACCCCTCGAAGGCCTCCGCTATCGCGTCCACGACCTCCCTGTGCCAGGCGAACACGACGAGCTTCTCGCCCGTCTCCTCCATGAGGTTGCGCGCCCACTCGACGACGGCCTTTACCTTGCCGACCCCCGCCAGCTTCCGGAGCCTCGCCCCCTTGGCGATCGCCTCGGCGTTCTGCACCCTCCAAAACTTGTCCCACCGCTCCTGGTAGGCGTCGGCCCTCTCGCCGTCCGGGAGCCGCTCCGCCTCCGCGACCCACTCCCCCGAGAACATCTCCCGCCGGACCTGCTCCATGAAGCCGCCGTCGGTCCTGTCATACTCCGCGTAGTTCGACAGCGGGACCTCGACCCTCGCCGGCGGCATCTTGGCCGGGAACTGGTCGACGACGTCCTCGAGCCTGCGCCTTATATAGCAAATCCTCGTGAGCTCCCGATAGAGCTCGTCGAGGTTCGAATGCCCGTCGGTGTCCCAGTACTCCCGCTTGGCGCCCTTGACCCAGCGCCACTTCTTCTCGCCGGCGCAGTAATGCTCGACGTACCGCTGCCAGCCGCCGAACTCCTTGAGCCTGCCGAGGATGACGAGCTGGTGGAGCAGCTCGAACGGCCTGTTCTTGTAGGCCGTCCCCGTGAGCAGCAGCCTGTCCCAGACGCCCCAGGCCAGGTCCTTCGCCGCCTTCGACTGCTGGCTCCTCGCCGCCTTGAAGCAGTGCGACTCGTCGAAGACCACGGAGGCCGCCCGCGCCTTCAGCAGGGGCAGCGCCTTGCCGAGCATCCTGTGGCTGCAGACGACCCACTTGGCCTCGTCCATGGGGATGGGGGCCTTCTTGTCGCCGACCACGTGGGCCGCCTCCGCGTCCCACGGCGCCCACTTCATGACCTCGCGCCGCCAGTTCCACTTCAAGTGCGCGGGACAACCGACGACGACGGGCCACCTGCCCGTCACGCTCGCCCAGGCGATTCCCTGCATGGTCTTCCCGCAGCCCGGAGAGTCGCCGTTGATCGAGCGCCTCCTATCCAGCGCGTACTCGACGCCCTCCCGCTGGAACGGGAGGAGGTCGGGAAAGCTGTCCAGCCCTATGCCATTCGCCCCTAACATACGCCCGCTATCGTACTCCCCTATCCGGAACCCCGCAAATTCCGGGGCCTTACCACGGGACGTGCGCGTCCTGCGCCGAGGGGTAGCTGAGGTGCAGCCACGTCCTGATCCCGGGCGTCGCCGAGTCGTACCAGGGCACGCGCCACTTCGACGTCCCGACCTGGTACGGATCCGACATCTGCGCCCCGGTCGCCGTGACGCCGACGGAGACGTGGCCGGGAAGGCTGAGGTCGACCTCGACCGCTCCCGCGTAGCCGGCGAAGAACACGGGGATGTCCATTCCCGCCGTGACCGAGATGTCCGGCGCCAGCTTGTAGAACGCGCCGCTCTTGTCGAACCCGTAGAAGCTCGCGACCTCCGGCTGCCCGGCTGGCAGGGTCGAGGACGGCGGG
The DNA here is from genome assembly GCA_029784795.1 of Nitrososphaerota archaeon. The sequence goes on from JAFMAW010000130.1 coordinate 2,093, forward strand.
ACGGCGGGCGGGCTGACCGCGGTAGGCGGAGGCGTCGACGGCGCCCCGTACTTGAGGAACGTCGCCGCGTCGCCGTAGAACACGTTCATGTCCACGGGGCCGCCGATTCCGGCAAGCCCGAAATTGTTGGCGAACTGCCTCATGGCCACGACGCCCCAGGGGGTCGACGGCGGGGCGGCGGAGGCGTCGTAGTCCCAGTTGGCCTCCCAGATGCCGTAGTCCCCGGCGACCACGGCGGACCAGTCGAATCCCCACGCGAAGCTGTAGTTCATGTAGATGAGGGGCTTGACGCCGGTCCGCGCCTGGACCTGCCTGAGCCAGGCGAGCGCCCAGTTCGGCCAGTCGCCGTACGACTCCTCCGCGTCCAGGGCCACGACCTCGCCGGGCTGCAGCTGCCCCACGACGTCCGCGAAGAAGTTCGCGTCGGCCACCGGGTCCGAGTACTGCGGATAGGCGTAATGGTAGAAGCCGTGCGGCGTCCCCGTCGTCCTCGCCCAATCGCGGTTGTAGCCGAGGCTCCCGTCTACGCCTCCGGAATACGACGCGCGGATCATCACGAACTGGGCCTGCCCCGACAGCGCGCCCCAGTCGGGCTGCCCCTGCCACGCCGATATGTCCGGCCCGTAGATGTCGGCCCGCGCCGTCCCCGCGAAGGCGGCGACGAGCCCCGCGCCGCAGAACATGGAGACAAGGACGGCGGCGAGGGCGAGCCTGGCCCATCCCGGCGTCCTTGACAACAGCGCCCTCGAAACTTGATAAAACCTCAGCGACATTTTGTCAATCCCTCCCCTATCACCAGTGGAAAGCGTAGAACTTCTTGTCGTAGTAAGGCAGCCACTCGGCCTTCACGGACGTGAAGACGCCCAGGCTGTTCTGCTTGAGCCACAGCACGACCCCGCCGACCATCGCCTGGATCTTCCGCGTCCGCATGAACGGCGTCTGGTCCTGGACACATCCGCACTCGATGTACGTGACCTCGCGGGGGTAGCCGTGGTTGAACTTGTGGTGGTGCCCGCCAAGGATCACCGCCGGCTTTTCTCCTCCCTGCAAACTCTCAAGGTATTTCTGGCTCGGATACGAAATTGCGTAGGGCGAGTTATGCGACCAAAACGCCCGGCCGGCCGATTTGACGTAGATCAGCTCGTTCGGCACGGTGCAGCAG
>JAFMAW010000131.1:0-260 GCA_029784795.1 Nitrososphaerota archaeon
GTCTCTGTCCTCCTTCGACGAAGACCACGTGAAGGAGATCTCGGCCTCATTCGGCGAGCCTTCATGGCTGACTGGCGCGAGGCTCGAGGCCTTCAGACAGTTCAATTCGCTCCCTCCGGAGAAGAACCCCCTCTATACGAAGTACGCGAAGACGTTCGACCTCGCGCTGGACCGGTTCAAGCTCGCCCAGGACCGCACCAAAGTCGACTTCAGGAGCTTCTTCAGCGGTTACCTGACCGGGGGCGAGTCAGACATCCTGC
>JAFMAW010000131.1:270-3248 GCA_029784795.1 Nitrososphaerota archaeon
CTTCAGGGGAACGAGACCCAGGTCCATGCGGAGCTCAGCGAGGACCTCGCCTCGAAGGGGGTGAACCTGATGTCCTTCCACGACGCCCTCGGCCAGGCCGAGGGGGAGGTCAGGAAGCTGATCGAGGGGAGGCTCGTGAAGTCCGGGACCGACAAGTACGCCGCCTTCGTGAACGCTTTCTTCAACTGTGGCACCTTCGTCAGGGTGCCACGGGGCGTTGTCCTGAACAAGCCCATCCGCAAGATGCTGCTGCTCGACTCCCCTCGCACCTCTGTGATTGAGCAGACTTTCGTGATAGCCGAGGAGGAGGCGAGGCTGGTCTTCCTCGAGGAGCAGTATTCCAAGGGGACCCCCGCCCCTGCCTTCGTGGCATCCACCACCGAGGTCCTCGCGAAGCCAAACTCCCACGTCGACTTCTCGTCCATCCAGCTCCTCGACGACCAGACCGCGCACCTGTCGAACAGGGGGATCGGGATCTCCAACGACGCCAGGGCGACCATGAGCGCCCTTTCGCTGGGCGCTTCCTTTTCCAGGTCGAGGACCAACTTCTACCTCAACGGCCGGGGGTCCTTCGGCGAGGGGTTCGAGATCTTCTTCACTGACGGGAAGCAGCGCTACGACTACGAGACGAACCTTGTCCACAATTCCCCCGACTCCACGGGCTCCACCCAGGCCAGGGGGGTACTGAAGGGGGAGTCACAGACTATATTCAAGGGGATGATCAAGATAGTAAACGCTGCCAAGAACTCCCGGTCCTACCTGGCACACCACGCAATGATCCTCGAGAGGACCGCGAAGTCTGACGGCGTCCCCAGCCTTGAGATAGACAACAACGAGGTCAAGGCGACCCACTCGGCCTCGGTTGCCCAGATAGACGATGAGCAGCTCTTCTACCTGATGGCCCGCGGCCTTTCGCCGGACGAAGCCAAGAAGATGGTGGTCCTCGGCTTCTTCGAGCCCGTCCTCTCAAGAGTCCCCATCGAGCAGACCAGGGAAGGGGCGAGGTTCATGATAGAGGGGAAGTGGCAGGGGGAGAAGCGTCGCCTCGTCGACAGGGAGGCCCTCCTCGCTGCGACCGGAGAGCTCACGCCCGAAGTGAAGGAGTCTGAAGACATCTTCGAGCGCCACTACAAGTACAGGTAGCTCCTTTGGGGGACTATCTGGCGGCCCTGAAGGCCGCTGACCTTTCCGAGGGCTCTATGTCCGCGGTGGACCTGAAGGGGGAACACATCCTCCTGTCCAGGATCGGGGGCGACGTCTACGCGGTCGCGGGAACCTGCACCCACGAGGAGGCGGACCTCAGCAAGGGATTTCTCCTGGAGGACCGCGTCGTCTGTCCGCTCCACCTGTCGCAGTTCGACCTCAGGACGGGTGAGGCAGTGAACCCCCCCGCAACGGTCCCGCTCAGGCGATACAACACGAGGGTAGAGGGGGAGACGATCTATGTCGAGGTTTAGGGAGTTCTTTTAAGCAGGGAATAGGATTTTGTCATGCTGGAGTCCTCATCAGAGATGCTCGAATCGGAGGCAATCGACGTGGAGAAGCTCAGGGCGGATTTCCCAATCCTGAGAAGGACCGTCCACGGGAAGAGGCTGGTCTACCTGGACAACGCGGCCACCACCCAGAAGCCGAAGGCGGTCATAGACTCGCTCGTCGACTTCTACTCCAGCCACAACTCCAACGTACACAGGTCCGTGCACGCCCTCGGGGAGGAAGCCACCGAGGCCTACGAGAGCTCGCGGAAGAAGGCCGCCGAATTCGTCGGGGCCCGGCCGCGTGACCTCGTCTTCGTGAGGGGGACCACCGAAGCGACCAACCTCGTGAGGTACGCCTGGGGCGAGAAGAGCGTGAAGAAGGGGGACGTCATTTTGACCACCACGATGGAGCATCACAGCAACATAGTGCCCTGGCAGCTGCTGGCCAGGCGCAACGGGGCTGTCGTGAAGTACGTGGGCCTCAACCCTGACGGGACCCTCGACCTCGGTAACTTCGAAGACCTCCTCAAAGAGGCTCCCCGCCTTGTCGCCTTCACCCACTGCTCCAACGTGCTGGGGACCATCAACGATGTGGCGAAGCTGTGCTCCAAGGCCAGGAGCGCGGGCGCCACGACGCTGGTCGACGGGGCCCAGGCGGTCCCGCACATGCCGGTGGACGTGAAGGCGGTCGGCTCGGACTTCTACGCTTACTCGGGGCACAAAATGCTCGGGCCCACAGGCATCGGTGCCCTCGTCGCCCGTGGGGGGCTCCTCGAGGAGATGGACCCCTTCCAAGCCGGTGGAGAGATGATACGGGAAGTCTACGACGACCACTCGACCTGGAACGACGTGCCCTACAAGTTCGAAGCGGGGACGGTGAACATAGCGGACGCCGTCGGCCTCGGCGCCGCGGTCAGGTACCTCGAATCGATCGGGATGGAGAGGGTGAGGGGCCATGAGATTAAGCTCCTTGACTACGCCATCAAGGAGCTCACCGCCGTCAAAGGGTTCACGCTCTACGGGCCAGAGGACACCAGCGTCCGGGCGGGGGTTGTCTCCTTCAACTACGCCGACGTCCATCCACACGACCTGGCGACCATCCTCGACGAGGAGGGCGTCGCCATCAGATCAGGGCACCACTGCGCCCAGCCGCTGATGCGTTGGCTGGACGTCCCAGCCACGAGCAGGGCCAGCTTCCACGTCTACAACTCCTACGATGATATCGACGCGCTTAAGAGGGCGATTCAAAGGGCGGGGGAGATCTTCAAGGTTTGAGCAGCGCGGACATCTACAGGGAGCTGATTCTCGACTACTACAGGAACCCGCGGAACTTCGGCAAGCTCGAGAAGTTCGACATCGACGCCCACGACACCATCGAGGGCGCCCCCGGCGTGAAGGACGAGGACCTACCGGTCTTCGACTGCGCCTTCGCCCCGCCCCAGGGGGGCCGGAGCATCCACTACCGGGGCCACCTCCGGATGATGGCGGCGGTCCAGCCGTTCC
>JAFMAW010000132.1 GCA_029784795.1 Nitrososphaerota archaeon
TCCTTGCCCGTCAGGCCGCTGTACGCCTTGCCGACAGTCTTCAGCTCCCCGCCGTCCCGCACCGCGAAGGTGTAGTCCGAGATGACCCCCGCCCTCTTCCCGTGGCCGTACTCCGCCGCGACTATCACCACGTCCAGTGTGTCCAGCTCCTCCTTCAGCTTCGCCCATCCGCCCCCGCGCTTCCCCATGGCGTAGGGGCCCGCCGGGTCCTTCACGACGAGCCCTTCATACCCGAGCTCCCGGCTCCGCCGGAAGGCGGCCTGGACCTCCTCCTCGCTCCGGACGTCGGACGACTCGGCAAGCCGCGCGGGGGTCCCCGCTACGACCTCCCTGAGGAGCCTGCGCCTTTCAGAGAGGGGGAGGCTAACGGTCTCCTCACCCTCGCGGAAGAGTATGTCGAAGGCGAAGTAGGTGACCGGGGCCTTCTTCGCGGCCTCTTCGAAGTCCTCCATCCTCCTGAGCCTCCTCTGCAGGAGCTGGAACGGGAGGGGGCGGCCGCCTGCGAAGGGGACAGCCTCGCCGTCGAGGATGAAGTCCCCCGGCGCCCCCCGGAACGACGCGACGATCTCAGGGAAGCTCGACGTGATCTCCTCGAGCCTCCGGGAGTAGACCCTGACGTCCCCCCCAGACCTGTGGACCTGGGCCCTGACCCCGTCGTACTTGTACTCGGCGTACACCGTCCTCCCGAAGCGCTCCGAGATCTCATGGGCGGTGGCGAAGGGCTCGGCGAGCATGAAGTTGACAGGCCTGAACGGCTGGATCCTGACCGAAGCGGCTGTCCCGGCCGCGGCCCTCCCGGCGAAGGCCCCGATGTCCCCCAGGACCATGTGCGCCCTGGCCGCCTCCTCCTTGGACAGACCGTAGGCCGCGGCTATGGCCTCCTCGAGGAGGCCGGTGACCAGCCCGGTCCTCATCTCCCCCGTGAGCGCCTTCACGAGATACTTCCCTTCGAGGGGGGTCGCGGCCAGCAGGAGCGACTTCACTGTCCCCTTCTTGGCGGAGGCGGAGCCATGCCCCTTGGCCGAGCGCAGTCGCGCGAACGCTTCGTCGAGGTCCCCGAGGGTCAGCTCTTCGGCGAAGAGGGTCTGCGCCTTCTTGTCCGCCAGTAGTTCCTCCGCCACCTCCCCGAGGTCCCCATGCTTCAGGTAGGACTTCGAGACGTCGCCTTCGGAGGCGCCGGTGACCTCCCGCAGCACGTCCAGGAGGGTTGAGTATCCCACCTGGGCCTCGTCCTTGCTCCCGCGCTCCGACGCCCTTCCAGAGGCTATTCGCGCGGCGACGGTCGCGTCCACTGGCCCGAGCCCCCTGAGGTACGAAGAGACCACCGCGACCTTCTCCTTCTTGCTGGGGGTCCCCCTGACCCGCTCGAGGGCCTCCGCCAGCCCAAGGAATGGAGCGCTCTTCATTTCTCCAGCGGAATGGCCATCACGAGGGCCGCCTCTCCGTCCTTGTAGTATCCCTCCAGGCGCCCCGACGTCTTGTAGCCCAGCCTCTGGTAGAGGTTGATGGCCTCGACGTTGGAGACGCGGACCTCGAGGTAGCACTCCGTCCCGCCCCTCACAACCATGGCCTCGTGGGACGTCTTCAGCAGGAGCGAGCCGACCCCCTTCCCCCGGTGCGGCTCCTTCACGGCGACTGACACGATGTGCCCCTTCCTCGCCAGACCCAGCTTCCTGAGATGGGAGAAGCCGTACTCCATGCGCCCCATGACGTACCCGACCACCCCTCCATCTATCTCGGCCACCAGGAAGGACTCGGGGAACTCGGCGAGGATGTCGTAGTAGAAGTAGTCGGAGTAGTGCTCGGGGAGGGTCTCCTCGTTGATCTGCATGACAGCGGGGACGTCGTCCCTGTCGCAGCGCCTTATCTCGTATCCTCCAGTCCTTGCGACCACGGCCTTCTGCAAGCCAGTGAGAACTCATCCGCGACGGCCGATTAAAGCTTCCTGGAAGCCAGGCCGAAGCGCCCGCCATCGCGGTCGCGCGGCTGGGAAATGCTCCTCCCTCCGCCCGCCGGGAGCTTCGCGGCGGGCCAGGAGGCCTCGGGCCGCGAGAGGAAGGCGTCCGTCCGCCTGACCCCGGCTGGCGAATCCGCGCCGAGGACCCTCGGCGTGGCAGTCGGGGCTGATGTGTTTATTATCGGAACGGCAGGGCGGGGGTGAGCTTGTCCTCTCCCCCCGAAGGCACAGAGCAGCTGGTCAGAAGCCTCTTCGAGGTCAAGCAGCACTTCGTCCTCCCGGACGGCGAGCTCGAGTTCCAGGTCGTCTACGACGCCTCCACGAAGTCCAAGTTCGTCGAGCTCAAGCGGAAGGCCGGGGCCCTCGGCTTCAGGCCAGAACTGACCGGCGCCGCCGAGGAGTGCGTCCTGGTCCTCAGGAAGGCGGATCAGGCCCCGCGGAAGCTCTCGCGGCTCCCCGCGTTCCTCCTCTTCTTCACCCTCGCCGCCATCGTCTTTTCCGCCATACTGCAGCAGGAGGTCTATCAGGCGCTCATCCCGGGGGTCTCGCCCTACCTCTCGTTCATCGCCTACGGCGGGACCATGGCGGTCATCCTCGGCGCCCACGAGCTCGGCCAGCGCTTCGTCGCAAGTAACAGGGACGCGGGGCACGCCAGCAGCTACCTCATCCCAGGGATCCCCGTCCTCCCTCCGTTCACCCCGTCCTGGGGGTTCGCGTCGTCCCAGCGGGACCCGGCCCTCAACCGGGACAGCCTCTTCGACACGGTGGTCGCCGGGCCGCTGGCCATGCTCGGGCTCACCGTTCTGCTCTTCGCCCTGGGGACGGTGACCTCCGTGCAGTCGGCCGTGCCCTTCTCGCAGACGGCCCTGGCGAACACCACCGTGACCATCAACCCCAACCTGATCCAGCTCGGAGTCTACTCGGCGCTCTCCCCCTTCGTGCACTCGGTCCCCTCGGGCTACGTGGCGGTTTCCCCCATAGCGGACGCGGCCACCATAGGTTTCATCATGGTCTTCCTCTGCTCCCTCCCGCTCGCGTTCTACGACGGAGGCCTCCTCGCCACCGTCGCCCTCTCCTCCAGGGCGGCCAAGGCGGCAGCCTACCTGAGCGTCTTCGCGCTCCTGGCCATCGACACCCCGACCTACTGGGGGGTCGCACTGCTCGGCTTGGTCCTCGTCGGGCGCCCGTCCCAGCCGAAGCTGCTGGACGATGTGTCCGGCCTCTCGCGGTCGAGGCGATGGCTCCTGGTCGCGATAATCCTGGTCGC
>JAFMAW010000133.1:0-1625 GCA_029784795.1 Nitrososphaerota archaeon
AAGAAGACACCGGAGTCAACATCATAACCATAGCCCCGGGCGCCAACCTCGACCTCTCCCCGGCAGACATCGTGGAGTCCAGGAAGACGGTCGCTGGGTGCGGGGTGGTGCTCGCCCAGCTCGAGATCCCGGTGGAGACGGCGGTGGCAGCGACCAGGGTCGGGAGAGAGGAAGGCGCCCTGGTGATCTTGAACCCGGCTCCCGCGATGCCCGCGTCGGAGCTCGACCTGACGCGGGTAGACGTGGTCACCCCCAACGAGCAGGAGTTCGTGTTGCTTTCTGGGACCGACAGCCTCGAAGCGGGCTCGGCCTCCCTCCTGAAGAGGGGACCACGGACGGTGATAGTCACCCTCGGAGAAGGAGGGGCGTACGTGGCAACAGAGAAGAGGTCATACAGGGTTCCGGCACCCCGCGTGAGGTCGGTAGACGAGACGGGGGCTGGTGACGCCTTCAATGGGGCCCTCGCGGTCGCGCTCTCGAAGGGGGAGGAGATGGAAGAGGCGGTCAGGTTCGCCAACGTCGCGGGCGCCCTGACGGTCACCAAAGAGGAGGTCATTCCAGCGCTCCCGCGCTTAGAGGAGGTCGAGGCCCTGCGGCGGTCGGCGGTCCTTTCTTGGCCGCCCCCCTAAGCACGCTGTAGGAGTCCGCACCTCCTGATACCAAAGGAGGGATTCTGACTGGCTAACTCGCAAAGCAGCGCTTGAGAGAGGATTGGCCGCGTCGCCAGCGCCAAGAGCACTGGTCCATAGGACAGGTCAGGAGGTTAGCTTCAGGATGGCTCGGGCAACCTCGCCGTCCGACTGCTCTAGGGCCGCCACGGCTTTCTCCCTGGAGGCTCCGGCCTGCTGCTGCACCAGGAGGATGTCCTCATCGCTGAACGTCTTCCGCTCTACCTCCACCTCCTCGACCTCGCCCACGACCTGGAACATCCTCTGCCCCTGGGCGTTGACCTCTGACACGGAAGCGTTGGTGATGTGCATCTCCGTGTCGGGCGTCTTGATCACTACCTCCTGGACGTTGGGGATCTCCTTCATGTTGATCCCGAGGCGGTCCATCATTCTTCTCGCGTTCCTGTTGTCCATCTTCATGTCGTTGTCCCTGCTCTGACCTTCACCGCCGTCCCCGACTTAAATTGTTCCATGTGCGCCCCATTCAGCACCGCCATGCCCACCCCCAGGACCTTCCAGTTCCGGTCTACGACGGCCACCTCTCCCTTGGGGTAGATGCTCTTCCCGGACCAGGTGACGAACTTGCAGAACACGGACTTCCCTCCGCGGACGAACTGCGCGGCCTCGTCTGTGACCTGGACGCAGCTGTCCCTGAACCTGGGACTCCTGGAGAGGGTCTGGGCACCATACATGGAGAGGGCCATGGCCCCGTTCGGCTTCACGGTGGCGAAGAGCTTCCCGTCCAATTGGATCAGTTTCACCCTCCCTGATCTTCTCGAACGGAAGAGTCGGTAGCCACTCTTCGGCAGGGCCCTGCTCACCCCCTTCCCGAACAGGTAGTCGACCATCAGAGCCACCTGCCTTCGGTCGGTCGGAGACGCCATCGCCGGGGCGCCGCCGTGCGGGCGATAAATCTGTGAGGTTGCAGGCTCTGCCGGCGATGCGGCAGCCTCCCCC
>JAFMAW010000133.1:1635-3223 GCA_029784795.1 Nitrososphaerota archaeon
AGCCAAGCCCCGAGCGCGGGCGCCCGGCGGAGCCGCCGTGGTTCCCCTGCACTGTTCATCTACCGGGGCCGCGAGAGGCCGGCCGAGAGGGAGCGAGCACGAAGAGCATCCGGGTGCTGAGGCTTGGACAAAGATACGTGAGGGACGAAAGGACCCTTACGCACCTGTGCCTGGTCTCCAGGGCGCTGGGGGCGGAGTGTATCTACCTCGAAGACGCCGAGAACGATGTCACGGCGACCCTTGATGAAGTGAATAAGACGTGGGGCGGGGACTTCCGTGCAATTCTAGGCGAGTCGTGGAAGGGAGTGATGAGGGAGGCGAAAAGGGAGGGGAGGAGCGTGGTCCACCTCACCATGTACGGGATGCCCATCCAAGATGTGATGCAGGACCTACGAGGGCTCGAGAAGGTACTCATAGTGGTGGGGGGGCCGAAGGTCCCCGGGAAGGTCTACCACGAAGCAGACTTCAACGTCGCGGTCACCTCGCAGCCACACTCCGAGGTCGCTGCCCTGGCCATAACGCTTCATGAAATCCAGAGCGGGGAAGAGCTTAAGAGGACGTTTCCACAAAGCAGACTAAGGATTTTGCCTTCCGCTCGGGGCAAGAGAGTTGTAGAAAATTGAAGATTGAATACGAAGACACCTTTGTGAAGGTGGCCGGACTTATCGGCGGGCCCGACTACGTCAGGGTGGCGAGGGCCCTTCTGAACAACGAGAACGCGACGGACGAGGAGATTGCGTCCGCCACCGGCCTCAAGATAAAGACGGTGAGGAAGGCCCTCTACGACCTGTTCGGCCGGAGCCTCATCACAGGAGTGAGGGTCAGGGACCCCAAGAGAGGGTGGTTCGTCTACAGGTGGAAGGCTCAGCGAGACCAGACGGATGGATTCATCCAGACCCAGCGGAAGAAGGTACTGAACAGGCTGAGGCAGCGTTTCGAATACGAAGAAGTGCATGAGTTCTACCACTGCGGGACCCCGACCTGCCTCACCAGGACGTTCGAGGACGCCATGGAGAACTTCTTCAAGTGCCCGAGCTGCGGAAAGCCACTGAACCGCCTCGACAACGCCGAGCTGAAGGACGCCCTTCGCTGGAAGATCCATCAGCTGGAAGAGGAACTCGCAAAGTGATCACTTCCGAAGGGGAGGCCACGGCGCTCCATCGGAAGTACGGCAGCAACGAAAGGATCATCGAACACTGCAGGACAGTGGCCAAGGCCGCTATGGCGCTGGCGGAGGAGTTCGAGAAGCGCGGCTACGGCGTGGACGAGAGGGCGGTCTTCGTCGCTGCCATGCTCCATGACATCGGAAGGTCCCGGGTACAGACCGTCAGCCACGGCGTGGAAGGGGCGAGCATCGCCGAGAAAGAGGGGGCGGGGAAGAAGGTCGCCGAAATAATCCAGAGGCATGTAGGGGCGGGCATCTCGCCCGAGGAGGCAAAGTCCCTGGGGATGCCAGCCCTCGACTACATCCCCCGGACTCTTGAAGAGAGAATTGTCTGCTTCGCGGACAAGATGGTAGACGGAGTCAAAGTGAGGCCATTCGAGGAGGAGGTGAAGCGGTTCACGGCCAAGGAGCACGATGTGGCCC
>JAFMAW010000134.1 GCA_029784795.1 Nitrososphaerota archaeon
GCGATGGTCGGCTGCCGGGTGGCCGCCTCCGACGTGGCGGAGAAGATGGTCCGGGGGGCGTGGAGGAACATGCGCCACTTCCGCCAGGAGTGGCTTGGTGTGGTGCGCGCCGACTCCGGGCGGCTCCCGGTGACCCAGGCCGACGCCGTGGCGACCGACGTCCCCTACGGCAGGGCCTCGAGCACCAGGGGGCTCGGCGCCGAGGAGATCATGGCCAGGGCACTTCCTACGCTGGCGGCCGTCGCCCGGCCGGGAGCCACGGTGGTCCTGATGCACCAGAAGGAGGTGGCGGCCGACCCCGGCGAGGACTTCGTCCTGATGGAGGAGCACGACCTTCACGTTCATAAGCGCCTGACAAGGACAATCTCTGTCCTGAGGAGGAGATGAATTCGGCCAAGCTTTCGGTGACCTTCCTGGGTACCAGCTCTGCCGCTCCGACCAATTACCGGGGGCTGCCGGCCATTGCGATAAGGAGGGAGGGGCACGTCATCCTCATGGACTGCGGGGAGGGGGTGCAGCGCCAGGTCCTGGCCCAATCCATAGGCCTGGGGAAGGACATGACGATACTGATCACGCACCTGCACGGGGACCACGTGACAGGCCTCCTCGGCCTGCTCCAGACCATGAGCCTCGCCCAGAGGCGGAAGCCGGTGGTCATAGTCGCCCCGGCCAAGCTCCTGCGCTGGCTCGAGGTGAGCTCGGACCTCCTGAACTTCGGGCTCACCTTCCCCATCAGGTTCGTGGCCGCCCGCCCCGGCGTGGTGCTCCGGACCCCCGAGTTCAAGGTCAGGGCGGCCAGGGCATCCCACTCCGTGGAGGCCTTCTCGTATCTCGTCGAAGAGCTTGGCCGCCCCGGGGTGTTCCACCCCGAGAAGGCGAAGGCCCTGGGCGTCCCCGAGGGGAGGCTATGGTCGGCGCTGCAGAAGGGGAGGTCGGTGACAGTCGGGGGGAGGAAGGTGGCATCGTCCGAAGTTGCCGGCCCGCCGAGGCCGGGGAGGCGCATAGGATACTCAGGCGACACCCGCCCGTCACCCAGGCTTGCACGCTTCTTCGAGGGATGCGACCTGCTGATATTCGACTCAACCTTCAGGGGCTCCGACAGGGACAAGGCCCTGGAGCGGATGCACAGCACCTGCGTGGAAGCGGCCGGCCTGGCGAAGGAGGCGGGCGTCAGGAGGCTTGCGCTCACCCACTTCAGCGCACGTTACACTTCAGCGACGGCTCTGCTCAGGGAGGCGAGGAAGGTCTTCCACGACACCGTCGCCGCCGCGGACGGGCTCACCCTGGCCGTGGACTATCCGCCCGTGTAGGCGGTCAGCCAGTCGATGACTTTGTCCAGCTCCTCCGACGTGATGGTGAGGTAGACTGGCCCCAGGGGGGACTCTTCCGGACTCCCGCACACGGCGACCACCCCGGCGGCCGCAGCCTGCCTGTTCAACATCATCGAGGCGGAATGGCCTGCCCTGTCCCGAAGGAGGAGCTTCCTTGCCGCGGACCGGACGTGCCTGTCCCTGAGCTGGTCTCTGATGTGGACCAGGGTCTTCGGGTCTTCGTTCGCCAGCCTGGCCGATTCCCCCCTGATGGAGACCGCCTCCGGGCCCATCCCGGCTATGGTCGCCAGCGCCTGGGCCACCTTCGCAGGGTCTTCTGAAGGCGAGACCCTGGCCTCCAGGGTCAGCCTGGCCCTGAACTCAGGATGAGACATCCTTCTCCCAGCGTTCGACCAGCCCCGCCAACTCGGCGGCCAGCGCCTCGGGGGTGGTCCGCTGGTTGGAGACCGTCTCGTCTGCAATCGCGATGGCCTCGCCTATCCCCACGTCGAGCTCCCTCCTGTCCCTGGCTGCGAACATCTCATAGGTGAGGGGGTCATCGCTCCGCCCACGCTCCCTCAGGAGCTCGAACCTCCTGGCCGGGGATGCAGCAACGGCGACCAGCAGGACCCTCGCGTTCCTCCGGAACGCCTCCACCTCGGAGGCAGACCTGATGCCGTCCACCACCACTCTCTCCGCCCCAGACAGGGCGACCGTCTCCAGGCAGAGGTCGGCCACCGCGGACGGCCCGCGCTCCTTCCTCAGGAGCTTCATCACCTCCCCGGTGTTCTTCGCGTCTGGCTCGAGCCCTCGCCTCCTGGTCTCTGCCCGGATCACGTCCCCCATGACCACGCGCTTCCAACCTTCGCTGACGAGCCGCTGGGTCGCGGTCGACTTGCCGGCCCCGGGCATGCCGGTCACTGCCACAATGCGGAGCAATCTGTCCCTCTGCCCGACCGGTAGCGAATTTAAAGGAACCACGGTCGACCTGGTGCAGATGCGACTCTTCGTGGCGCTGGAGTTGCCGGGGCAGGTCCTCGACGCACTCACGAGGTTCCAGGCTTCCCTGGCCGCCACCGGCTCGGACCTCAAGCTCGTGGAGCGTGAGAACCTCCACTTCACGGTGAAGTTCCTGGGGGAGGTTACGGAAGCGGAGGCCGACGAGGCGAAGTCCAGGCTCGCCGGGCTGGCGCTGGAGGGCGGCGAAGTGGAGCTGAAGGGGGTCGGCGCCTTCCCCGACGAGCGGAGGCCCAGGGTGGTCTGGGCGGGGGTGGCGGGGGAGCACCGAATGCTCGTCGAGCCCCTGGCAAGAGAGGTCATAGCCTCGCTCGAGGGGCTCGGGGAACGCGACACCAGGCCATTCCAGGCCCACGTCACCCTGGCCAGGGTGAGGTCGCCCAGGAACGCCGGGGAGCTCGCAGCCCTGATCAGGGGGAGTTCAGGCGTCTCCTTCGGGTCAGCGCGGCTGACAGAGCTGAAGCTGAAGTCGAGCAGGCTCACGCCTGCTGGGCCCGTCTACGCCGACATCGGGGTGTACCCGCTGAGATGACCGGCCTGGCGGAGGTCGTCGCCCGGGCAAAGCGGACGGTGGTCCCCTCCCCGGCGGAGGCCGCAGAGGTCGAGTCCATCGCCGCCTCACTGATCTCCAAGACCGAGCGCGCGGCCGCTCGGCACCCGCAGACCCGGGGGGTGCTCCTCGGAGGATCCTTCGCAAAGGGGACCTGGCTCTCTCATCGCGTGGACCTGGACATATTCGTGAGGTTCGACCCTTCCACCCCAGAAGAGGAATTCGAGAGGGTGGGCCTCGACATAGGGGAAGAGGCCACCAGGGGCCACCCGGTCGGGAAGATGTACGCCCAGCATCCATACACCGAGGCGACGGTGGACGGCGTCAGGGTGAACATAGTCCCGT
>JAFMAW010000135.1 GCA_029784795.1 Nitrososphaerota archaeon
GGTGGGGAGGTGGTTCTTCGGATTCATCTCCACCTTCTTCTCCATCCTGCCCGCCCTCGTTTACCTGGTGGCTGGGGTCTTCCTCGGCGCCGGCCGGGCCGGGGGGGCGTCGGTGTCTTCCTGGCTGAAGGGGCTCCTCAAGGAGGGGCTTACCCCTGTCACCTTCGGGGACGTCGGCCTGGCCCCGTCGGGGTTCAGGGTGATCTCGGGGGACGTCATAGTCCAAGAGCTGGCCAAGATGATGGGACCGGAGCGGGTGGTCTTCGCCCTCGACGTGGACGGAGTCTACGAGGGGAACACCAGGGTCATCATCCCGGAGCTGAGCGTGGCCAAGGTGAGGAGGATGAAGGTGCAGGAAGGGGACGACGCCACGGGAGGGATGAGGCTGAAGCTGGAGATGGCCGCCAAGATAGCCGCTGGAGGGACAACGGTAAACTTCGTCTCAGGCTACAGGCGGAACGAGTTCTCGAAGGCCGTCCGGGGCCTGGACTTCTACGGGACAGTGGTCCGCTCCTAGGCGAGAGGCAGGCACCGGTCAGGCATGCCCATCCTCCAGGACGAGATGAACCGCGTGAAGGCGAGGGTCGACGGTCTCATCCTTGATGGAATCCTGCCGAAGTCAAGCCCGATAAAGGAGATCGACCTCCTCTACAAGATGATGCGCGACTACCCATCCCGCCCGGCCAAGGGGATGAGGCCTTTCCTATGCGTGACCGCCTGCAGGGCTGCCGGCGGGTCGGAGGACGACGCGATACTCACCGCGGCCTGCATCGAGCTCTTCCAGAACTGGATCCTGGTGCACGACGACATCGAGGACGGCTCCGAGCTGAGGCGCGGAGATCCCGCGCTGCACAAGAAGTACGGCGAGCCCCTGGCCCTCAACGCCGGGGACGCCCTCCACGCCCGCACCTGGGGCGCCCTGCTGCAGAACAGGGGGAGGCTGGGCCTGGGCCGGACCTTCGCCGTCATGGAGGAGTTCTCTCGGATGGTCGACGAGACGACTGAGGGGCAGCACATGGAGCTGGGGTGGGTGACGGGCAAGCGGTGGGACCTTGGGGAGAGGGACTACTTCGAGATGTGCACCCGCAAGACTTCCTGGTATACGGTGGCCAGCCCATGCCGGCTGGGGGCGCTGGTGGCCGGGGCCGGCCAGGACGTCCTCTCCGGCCTGAAGGAGTTCGGGACGAGCCTGGGGGTCGCCTTCCAGATACAGGACGACGCACTCAACCTGGTGGGGGACCAGAAGAAGTACGGCAAGGCGAAGTCCGACGACATCCTCGAAGGCAAGAGGACACTGATACTCCTCCACCTCCTCTCGGTGGCGTCGCAGAGCGAAAGGGACAAGGTCATCGCGATAATGAGCAAAGCCAGGGAGCAGAAGACCGACGGAGACGTATCGTTCGTCATGTCAGCCATAGAGAAGCACGACTCGGTAGGCTTCGCCAGGAAGAGGGCCTCGGAGCTCCTCCTGGCAACGCTCAGGGACATCGACTGGAAGGGGGAGAAGGAGGCCGCGTCCCTCCTCGCCTCATTCGCAAGGTTCGCAGTAGAACGGGAATGGTAGCCGAATCGTTGGGAGAGGAGGAGCTGGCCGCCGTCGAGAAGGCGGCCCTGGTGAACGCAGCCAGGCACGGCGGGAAGGCCGAGGTTGGGGCCATCGTAGGGAGGGTCTTGGCCGAGCACCCGGAGCTCAGGACCAATGCCGGGCTGGTCGCAAAGGAGGCCGCAGCCGCAGCCAGGAGGGTCAACGCGCTCAGCGCGGAAGAGCAGGGGAGGCTCGTCGCCGAGAGGTACCCCGAGGAAGCCGCGCCGCCGGAGAAGCACGGGAGGGTGGGGCTCCCGGCGCTCCCCAACGCCGTGAAGGGCAAGACGGCCTTCCGGCTCCCCCCAGAGCCCTCCGGCTACATGACCGTGGGGCACGCCATGGCCTTCACCATCAACTACCTGTACAAGGAGCAGTACGACGGCGAGCTCTGGCTGCGCTTCGAGGACACCAACCCGAGGAAGGTCCTCCCTCAGTACTACGACAGCTTCCGCCGGGGGGTCGCCTGGCTTTCGATAGAGTACGACCACGAGAAGAACGTGTCGGACGACATGGACGTCATCTATGAAGCAGGGAGGAAGCTTCTGGAGCGAGGGATGGCCTACGCCTGCTCCTGCGACGAGGCGAAGGTGAAGAAGCTCCGGTTCGAAGGGACCCCCTGCGAGCACAGAGATAGCTCGGTCGAGTCGAACCTGAAGGTCTGGGAAGAGCTCCTGGCAAGGAGCCACGGGGAGGGGACCTACGTCATCAGGTTCAAGGGGGACATGGTGAGCCCGAACTACTCCCTGAGGGACACCAACCTCTTCAGGGTCATATCGCACCCGCACCCTCTCACGGGGGACAGGTACACCCTTTGGCCGACCTACGACCTGGCCAACGCCGTGGAGGACGAGATCTGCGGCATAACCCACGTCCTTAGGAGCTCCGAGTTCCGCAACGAGCTCCAGCAGCTCATCCGGGATGCGCTGGGCTTCAGGCGCATCGAGGTCATCCAGTTCTCGAGGTTCAACTTCAAGGGGACGCCGGTGTCCAAGAGGCTGCTCCGCCCCCTCGTCGAGAAGAAGGTCGTGTCGGGCTGGGACGACCCTCGGATGCCGACGGTCGACGGCCTCAGGAGGCGAGGCATCATCCCCCAGGCCATCAGGGAGTTCACCCTCCAGGTCGGGTACACGAAGACCGAGCACGAATACGACTGGAGCATACTCCTATCTGTCAACAGGAAGCTCCTCGACCCCCTCTCGAAGCGGGTCTTCTTCGTCCCGGAGCCTGTGAGGCTGCAGGTGGCAGGCGCGCCGAGGAAGGCGGTGACCCTCCCCTTCCACCCCCAGAGGGACCTGGGCGCCCGGACGGTCGAAGCAGCGGGAGAGTTCTACGTGCCCTCGGCCGACATCAGGGGTCTGAAGAAGGGGGCGGTCTTCAGGCTCATGGATCTCTACAACGTCAGGCTGACGGCCGACTGGCCCTCCCCGGAGGCTGAGTACGCCGGAGACGAGCTCGTCCCCGACTCGAAGAAGCTCCAGTGGGTCACAGGCTCGCACGGGGAGGCGAAGGTCACCGTCCCGGGCGCGGAAGCGCAGCGGGTAGGGACAGTGGCTAGGTCGCGGGGGTCGGCGCATCACGAGAACGGGGTGGTGTTGACGCTGGCGCTCTGGAGGTCGATCGAGAAGGGCTCGGCGGT
>JAFMAW010000136.1 GCA_029784795.1 Nitrososphaerota archaeon
TTCCCCCCTATAGCGGCCGGGTGCCGGCGCTAGTCCAGGCTGATGAGGGTATCCCCCTCCTCGATGAAGTCCCCTGGTGCGGCGTGCAGCTCCAATACCTCTCCCGAGGCATCAGCCTCCACCGGGATCTCCATCTTCATCGACTCGATCATCACCAGTGGGTCCCCCGCCTTCACCTGCTCCCCCTCTTGCACGAGGGCCCCGGTCACCTTGCCTGGCATGGGCGCCGCTACGACGCCGGCCTGCTTGGGAGGAGGGAGAGGGCCAGAAGGCCTCTGCTCCACGGCCGTCGTCCGCGGCCGGTAGACCAGGCGCGCCCCGCCGATCACCAGCTCCACGCGTTGCGGGGTGACCTCGACGACGGTCACCGGGACGGGCTTGTCGGAGAACTCGGCAACGAATGAGCCGGGGGCGGCTCCCTGCTTCAGCCTCATCGTATAGCCACGGCCTGAGACCGACGCCTCGTAGTCCTCTCCGGACCTGACGACGTCGACGGAGTACTGGCCGTCGTCGCTGCTCAGATCATAATGCGTCAAATTGCCTCGCCTTCTGCGCCAACCGGGGCCGGGGCGGACGGAGTTCCTGCCGCCGGGGAACGCTGCGGCCCGCGTCCGACTCCAACAGTGCGGCGGCTATCGCCGCCCCCTTCGTTGCCAGGTCCGCCTGCGCGGCCGCAGCCTGCTCGGAGAACGACTCCAGTATCCTGTTCTCCTGGAGGAACTCGACGCTAAGGTTCCACTTCCTGAACTCCTCGTGCGCCAGGATGAACCTCTGGAATGGTATCGTGGTCTCGAGGCCTTCTATCTCGAACTCTGAGAGGGCGAGGGCCATCCTCTTCCTGGCGTCTTCGAGGTCGTCCCCCCGGACGACGAGCTTCGCCAGCAGGGAGTCATAGTATTCGGGGACGACGTAGCCAGGGTAAAGGGCCGTGTCGATCCTGACCCCGGTCCCCCCTGGGAAGAACAGCCTCTCGACCCTGCCGCTGGACGGGGCGAAGCCCGCGGCCGGGTCCTCGGCGTTTATCCTGCACTGCATCGCGCCCCCCTTGAGCTCGACGTCGTCCTGCCCGTAGTCAATCCCCTCCCCGGCAGCGATCTCCAGCTGCTCCTTTACCAGGTCCACCCCCGCCCTCATCTCGGTCACGGGGTGCTCCACCTGCAGCCGGGAGTTGACTTCGATGAAGTAGAAGTTCTGGTCTGCGTCCATCAGGAACTCCACAGTCCCCACGTTCTCGTATCCCAGGGCCTTCGCGAGCCTCACAGCATACTCCGCCACGCGCGCCCTGGCCAGCTCGTCGAGGCCCGGGGCGGGGGTGAGCTCCAACAGCTTCTGGTGCCTCCTCTGTATGCTGCACTCCCTCTCACCAAGATGGATGACTTTCCCCCTCCCGTCTGAGACTATCTGCACCTCGATGTGGCGGGCGGGCTTCACCAGTTTCTCGACGAACAGCCCAGTCTTCCCCAGGGAGCGCTTCATCTCCGTGGTGGCGAGCCTGAAGGCTTGGAGGAGCTGCCTGTCGTCCGACGCCTCTCTGATCCCCCTCCCCCCTCCCCCGAAGGCGGCCTTGAGAAGGACGGGGTAGCCGAGCTCCTGGGCGGCGTCCAGGGCTCCCTCGGGGGTGTAGAAGACCGACCCGCCCCCCTCGATGACAGGCACCCCGGCGCCCATCGCTATCCTCTTGCAGTCGACCTTGTTCCCTGCTATGACCAGGGTCCTCGCCTTGGGCCCCACGAACTTGATGCCTGCCTGGCGGCACTTCTCGGCGAGGTTCCAGTTCTCCGAGACGAAGCCGTAGCCGGGGTGGAGGGCGTCGGCGCCAGCGTCGGAGGCGGCCTGGACCAGCTTGTCGATGTTCAGGTAGCTGTCTCCCGGGTCCGCGGAGCCTATGCGGAGGGCTCTGTCGGCGAGCTTGACGTGGAGCGCCTCGGCGTCGGCGTCCGAGTAGATGGCGACGGTCTTCACCCCGAGCAGCTTGCAGGTCCTGATTATCCGGACCGCTATCTCCCCTCGGTTGGCTATGAGTACGGTGTCGAACAACTGAGGGTCACAGCTGGATGTTGCCGTGCTTCTTGGGAGGCCTGAACTCGCTCTTGCTCGCCAGGGACTCGAAGGCCGAGATGAGCTTGGGCCTCGTCATTGAAGGGGCGATCACTTCGTCTATGATCCCCCTGCTCGCCGCGACGTAGGGGTTGGCGAACTTCGCCCTATACTCCGAAGTCAGCTGCTTCCTGAGGGCGTCGGGGTCGGACGAAGCCTCTATCTCTTTCCTGTGTATGATGTTGACAGCCCCCTCCGGACCCATGACCGCGATCTCGGCCCCCGGCCAGGCGTAGTTGATGTCTGCCCTGCTGTACTTCGAACCCATGGCGCAATAGGCGCCGCCGTAGGCCTTCTTCACGATGAGCGTCACCTTAGGGGCGGTCGCCTCGCAGTAGGCATAGAGGAGCTTGCAGCCATGGCGTATCAGCCCCCTCTGCTCCTGGTCGGTGCCTGGGAGGTAGCCTGGGACGTCGACGAGGGTGAGAATCGGGATGTTGAACGCGTCGCAGAAGCGCACGAACCTCGCTGCTTTGTCCGAGCTATCGACGTCGAGGGCGCCCCCGAGGACCTGGGGTTGGTTCGCCACCACCCCCACGCTGTTGCCTGCTACCCGGCCGAAGCCGACCACGATGTTCTGGGCCCAGCCGGCGTGCACCTCCATGAAGCTCGCCCCGTCCACGAGCCTCTCGACTATCTTCCGGACGTCGTAGGCCCTGTAGGGCTCGACCGGGGCCAGGTCGTCCATCCCCGAGTCCGCCTCGGCAGGCCCCTTCCACTCGACGGCAGGCGGGGGCTCCGTGTTGTTCTGGGGGAGGTAGGAGAGAAGGGCCCTGATGGATTTGAGGCATGCGTTCTCGCTGTCGTACATGAAGTGGGCCACGCCGCTCTGGGTGGCGTGGACCATCGCTCCACCGAGGTCCTCGAAGGTCACCGTCTCGCCCAGGGCGGCCTTCACCACGTCAGGTCCGGTCACGAACATCTGCCCCGTCCCCTTTACCATGAAGATGAAATCGGTCATCGCGGGGGAGTAGACCGCAGCGCCAGCGCTCGGCCCCAGCACGGCGCTGATCTGGGGTATGACGCCCGAGGCCAGCGTGTTTCTGAAGAACATCTCGCTCACCCCCGCAAGGCTGGAAACCCCCTCCTGGATCCTGGCGCCCCCAGAGTCG
>JAFMAW010000137.1 GCA_029784795.1 Nitrososphaerota archaeon
GCATTATCCTCTTCTCCCCCTGGGCCCCGACGAACTCCGACCTGTCGCTCCTCGAGTCGATGCCGATGCGGACGCATACCTCCTTCCTCTCCCCCCCGGGGATGCTCCTGAACCTCGCGACCATCCTCTTGAACTCGTCCATGGGGAACACATTCGGATGCCAGGCGTCGCCGAGGGCGATGGCGCGCTTCATGGCCGCCTCGCTGACCCCGCCGACCCACAGGGGGAGCCTCTCCTGGACTGGCCTGGGCTCGAAGGACACGCCCGTGAAGCCAACGCCGATGTGCCCGCCGTCCTGGAACCGGTCCTCGCCGCCCCACAGGGCCCTGAGCAGCCTGATCGACTCGTCCACCCTCCTCCCCCTGCCTTGGAACTTGGCGCCCAGCGCGTCGAACTCCTTTTCGTTCCACCCCGCGCCCACCGCCAGCATCACCCTGCCGGAGCTGAGGTTGTCGACGGTGGCCAGCTGCTTGGCCGCGACCACGGGGTTCCTCATGGCGATGACCAGCGACGAGATCCCGAGCTTCACCCTCTCCGTTATCGGCGCGAGATACGCCATGCACGTGACCGCTTCTAGGATCCGCTCGTAGGGGGTCCCCGACCCCTTCGCCATCAGGACGTGGTCGGTCAGCCACAGCGAGTCGTAGCCCAGCGTCTCGGCCTCGAGGGAGACCATCCGCAGGTCCCTGACCGAGTAGTTCCCGTAGTTGGGGACGCAGACTCCGAACTTCATCCGTGAGGCCGGACGCGACCTGTTCGGTTAAAACGATATCTGTGGGCCGCCCCCTCCGGCAGCCCCGGCGTCACCTTATGCTCAGGCGCCCGCTGGCGAAGGGCTTGATCACCAGGTCCCAGGCCGAGACCACCCCCCCGTCGCAGACCAGCGCGCCCCCCTGGGACCGGAGGACATAGGCCGCGGCCTCGTCGAGGAGCATGTCCCCGTCTATCTCCACCGCGTCCACCGGCCCCACCTCCAGCAGCGTCGCTTCCAGCATGGCGCCGGGCCAGCGCTTGGTGTCCTCGAGGCTCCGGGGGCTGAAGATGTGGCTCACCACCTCCCTGTCTGAAACGAAGGCGTTGGTCCCCTGGACGAAAACCCTCCTTATCCTCCTCTCGAGCATCAGGGTCAGCGCGGTCCTGACGGTGGCCCGCGGCTCCATGGCGATTGTCTGGGAGGCGACCTCCCGCGCCGTCATGTTGGACTTTAGCGTGCCGCTCCTGTAGAGCCCGAGGACGTCGCTCAGCCCGGCTGTGGCGTACATCTCCCCCCTGGTCACAGGGGCGAAGCCGAACCCGGACGTCTGGAAGGCCAGAAGCAGGGCGCGGAGGTCGTCGGTGGGCGCCATGGGCCTCAGGGCGACGGCGCAGCTGTGGCAGGGCTCGAACAGCGACCTGTAGGAGTCCTCAGGTTTCGTCCTGTGGATCCTCGCGAGCAGGGGGTGCCCGCTGAGGAATGAGACCTTGTCCTCGGTCCGCGCCGGCCCCCTCCCGTTCATCAGCATCAACGAAGCTTCGAAGGGATGGAACCGCAGCAGCGAGGCCGCGTGGAACAGGAAGGAGCCGCCTTCGATCACGGGCGTGGACCGCGAGAAGAGCGTCGGGAACGCCTCTTCCAGGGTGGGGATCCCTGGGCCTGCATCAGCCGTCAGCTTCAATGTGGCTGCACCACTCTTTCAGGCCGCTCCGGGGTGTGTCATTCGCGCATCAGATTTAGAGCTTCGCATTCAACGCAATTCCTGGCCCGGCGGGCCCAGCCCGGTGCCGGGGCGTCGTCGTCCTCTCACTCGGAGCGGTGACAGGGATGCCGAGCATCTAAATGAGGGAACTTCCCTATCGCACGTCAGAGCACCAAGCTCAGGATCTGGGAGAACGAATCGAACCATCGGTGGCGTCGCCTTTCCGGCAGGCTTCTGGGCTGGCTTTGGCACCATGGCAGGGGGAGGGACCAGCCTAGGGGGCGTCGGGGTCGCCCCTGTCGTCCATCCGCAGCAGGCCCCTGACCCGTTTGCTGCCCTCTTCATCGTCCTGACCGCCGCGTTCGTCTGGTCCTTCGGACTGAGGGGGCTGAAGCTCGGCCCGAGGGCGATGGTCATGGCCATCCTGTCCCTCGTCCTGCTCCCTGTCTACGAGACCACCGACGCGCTGGCGCTCCTTCGCCCCCTCGTCCCTCAGACCTACACGACCCTCTGGTACACGTCGTGGCTAGGCCCGTTGACGTTCTCCGACGCGTTCAGGTACGAGTCGGTGCAGGACGTCGAGGTCGGGGCCCTCCTGGTGGCCAGCTGCCTGATCGTCATGGCGGCGACCTGGAGGGCGGGCGCATCTCCCCTCAGGGCCTTCGGGCGAGGGGTCAGCCTCGCAGCTTCGGTCGGCGTCACCCTGGGGCTGGGGGTCTACTTCTTCCTCCCCACCGAGTTCGATGTCCACGTCACCATGGTGCAGGCGCTCTTCGGCGTAGCCCCTTTCATCACCAACGAGGTGCTGCTGCTCGTCTCGCTAGGATTGCTCGCTTCCATCGGCTCCTTCGACTATCTGGGCGCGCACCGGAGCGTCGTCCTTCGGTTCAGGCGAAATCGCGACTGAGCCGGCCGCCCCGCCCCCGGGGTCAGTCGAGTATGAACCGGGCCAGCTCGGGCCTCCCCCTGGTGGACACGTAGACCCCCGAGAACCCGCTCTCCGCCAGCCCCGCCGCCGCCTTCTTCGCCTCCTTCAGCAGCTCCGCCTCCCCTCCCTTCGCGATCTCGTCCATCCTGGGGGGGATGCTCCATCCGAACCTCTTCCTGCAATACTCGATGTCGGCGGGGTCCCTGAAGGGGAAGACGTTGGGTATCACCCTGTCCTTCAGCCCCAGCTTCGAAAGTATCTTCTCGTGGAACCTCAGGGTCGGCCCCGCGTCCACGGTCGGAGGCTGGGCGAGCAGATAGTCCGCCCCCTCCCTGATCCTGGACTTCGCCAGCTCGACCCCCCTGGCGCCGTCGAGCTTCGCTATGTTGACCGGGGCGAATATCCTGCACTTCCCCCCCGCCCTGTCGGCCAGCCCCCGGGCGTGGGCCACCACCTCGGCCAGCCGCTCGGGCCCGGTGAGCAGGACGTCCACCTTGACGAAGGCGGCCAGGGGCCCCAGGCGGTCGTGGCTGGAGGGGCCCGAGTAGTCGTCCAGGGCCAGGCGGTACCCCATGCTCACCGCCTCCGCC
>JAFMAW010000138.1 GCA_029784795.1 Nitrososphaerota archaeon
GGCTGGGCCCTCGAGCGCATGCCCGCCGTCGACCGCAGCCTCCTGCGACTCGCCACCTTCGAGCTGCTCGGCCGGCCCGACACGCCGACAGGGGTGGTGATCTCCGAGGCGGTGGAGCTGGCGAAGGAGTACTCCACCGAGGAGTCGGGACGCTTCGTCAACGGCGTCCTTGCCGCACTCGCAGCCGTCACCCGGCCTCCGGGTACGGGATGAGCCCTGGGCTGTTCAGATCGGGTGGCTCTGGAGGTACTGCGCCACCGGTGCCCCAGCCAGCACGGTGAGCACCGAGCCGGCGGCCAGGAAGACGCCGTAGGGCATGGGCGTCTTGCGCTGCATCCGGCCCGTGCCGAGGAGGAAGGCGGCCACGACGATCCCGGCCAGGTTGGCCACCAGGAAGCCGATGAGGGCGTAGTCGGGACCCAGCCATCCGAGCACCAGGCCGATGGCGCCGGCGAGGCGCACGTCGCCGTAGCCCAGCCACCGGGGGTTCACCCGGTTGAGGACCCAGAACAGGCCGAAGGCGACTGCGGCGCACACCGCGCCGGCGGCAAGCCGTCCCCAGCGCCCGGTCGTAGCACTGTCCACCAGGAGCAGGCTCCCGCTCAGGACGGCGGTGACGTAGACGATGCGGCGGGGGAGCAGGTAGCGCTCGAGGTCGACGCAGGCGAGGGCGACGAGCCCGGCGACGAAGGCGTCGACCGCCGGCGTCGTCCAGGACCAGCCGAACCGCACGGCGACAGCCGTGAAGAGGGCTGCTGTGCCCGCTTCGACGATCGGGTAGCGAGCCGAGATGTGGGCCTGGCAGCGGCGGCAACGTCCCCGCAGCACCAGCCAGGAAACGACGGGGATGTTGTCGCGCGCCGCGATGGTCGCTGCGCACCCGGGGCACGCCGAACGGGGCCGGACCAGCGACTGCCCGAGCGGCACCCGGTGGACCACGACGTTGAGGAACGAACCGACGGACAGCCCCGCCAGGGCGGATGCGAACCTCGAAGAAAGGTCGTCCACCTCGGCGTAGGTGAAGTCACGGCCCTGGTAATGGAGGCAGCGGTTCTCCGGGTGGAGCTTAGCCGAGTCGGTCAGCAGGGCATAGAGCGGCCTCACCCGGGGCCGGGGGACTGCGTATCTCTCCCCGACCTTCGCCTTCAGCCACGGACGCTCGAGGGTCTCCTGCATGGGCCACGGATGCCCCCAAACTTGCCTTAAGGATATCCCCCCGGGCGCCGGAGCGGCGCTCTAGGCTTAAGTATGGACGGCCACGGTGTTGAATCGGACCCGAATATGTCTCAGGCCGGGGAGAAGTTTCTCATCCTCTGCGTCGACAGGGACGACGACCTCAGGTCCAAGGCTAGGGTTGAGTCCCCTGTGGTCGGGAGAGGAGCGGCCATCGAGGCGGCGACGAAGCTAGCGCTGGCTGACCCGGAGGAGGCGGACGCCAACGCCATCTTCGCGGCGATCAAGAAGTACGACGAGCTCGTCCTGTCGAAGACGCCCTGTGAGATCGCGGTGGTGTGCGGCGACCCCGACAGGGGGTTCCAGGCCGATAGGAAGGTCGGGAGGCAGGTCGCAGCCGTGCTCCAGGGAGGGAGCTACGCCGGGGTGGTCCTCGTATCCGACGGAGGGGAAGACGAGCAGGTGATCCCCATCATCCAGAGCCAAAAGCCGATCGTCTCCGTGCAGAGGGTGACGGTGAAGCACAGCCAGACCGTGGAGGAGACCTACGAGGTCCTCGGCAGGTACCTGAGGATGCTTGTGTTCGACCCGCACTACTCGAAGTACGCGCTGGGCGTCCCCGGCCTGATCCTCGTCCTCGCCGGCATCCTGATAGTCTCCAACAGGGCCTTCGAGGCCGGGATCGCCTCCCTCCTGATCATAGGCGGAGCGTTCCTGGTCAGGGGGTTCAGCATCGACAGGAACGTGACCGGCCTGCTCCACAGGGGCCCCACGGGTTTCCTCAGGTTCTTCTCGCTGGTGGCCGGGCTGATCGTGGGCATCGTCGGCATCCTAACCGGCTACGGATCCATGGTAGGCAACACCGCGGCGGTCAACGCCGTGGTCGCCAACCCGGCGGCCATCCTCGTCTACGGAGGGATCCTCGCGGGGGACTTCATAGGCGGGAGCCTGGACTTCGTGTGGGGTGGCATAGCCATCTACGCCGCCGGGGCCCTGCTTTCCCACCTGGCGAGGGGGAGCCCCCGCTGGAACAGGGACATCTTCGTGCTGGTGATGCTGGCCATACTCTATCTCCCGTTCCAGACGTTCTCGCTCTACCTCGTGAGCGGGAACGCCCAGTCGACCTTCCTGCTGATCTCCGCGGTCCTCATCGGCCTGGCTGCGATCTTCGCGCTCACCACAGTGATTTATCCGCGGGTGCGCAGCAGGGGCCCCACAGAAAACGAGTAGCACATGCTAGAGTCAGCGCTGAGGTATCTGGGCGCCTACAGAATCTACGAGGGGAGGCTGAAGGCGCAGGTCCAGGGCGAGGAGATACCCGGCCACATCGGGATCATACTCGACGGGAACAGGCGCTGGGCGCAGAACCAGGGGGTCTCCGACGGTCTCGGCCACGCGGAGGGGGCGAACAGGGCTGAGGAGCTCCTTGACTGGTGCCACGACCTGGGGATCAAGACGGTGACCCTCTACGTGCTGTCTACCGAGAACCTCGACAGGACCCCCGAAGAGCTGGCGGCCCTCTTCGGCCTCATCGAGGCGAGGCTCAACAGGCTGCTCAGCGACGTCAGGATAGCAAAGCATAGGGTCAACGTCAGGGCCATCGGCCATCTAGACCTCCTCCCGAAGTCGATCGTCGGGCTCCTGACGGCCATCGAAGAGAAGACGTCGGGATACAG
Source organism: Nitrososphaerota archaeon (assembly GCA_029784795.1). The sequence goes on from JAFMAW010000138.1 coordinate 2,850, forward strand.
CGACCACTACCTCAACATCGCCGTCGCCTACGGGGGGCGCGCGGAGATCACGGACGTGGTGAGGTCCATCGCCCAGGACGTGAAGAGCGGCAAGCTCAGCCCCCAGGCCATAACCGAGGACACGGTGTCGAAGAGGCTCTACACTGCCTACCTCCCCAACCAGGAGCCGGACCTGATAATCAGGACGTCAGGGGAGGAGAGGATGAGCGGGTTCCTCCTCTGGCAGGGCGCCTACTCTGAGCTGGTGTTCGTGGACGTCTTCTGGCCGGCCTTCCGGTACATCGACCTGCTCAGGGCCATCAGGACATACCAGAAGCGCAGGCGAAGGTAT
>JAFMAW010000139.1 GCA_029784795.1 Nitrososphaerota archaeon
CACACCGAGCCTTCGTCCACAAGCCTTCTGAGAACCTCGGGGGTGATCATCGCCGCCCCCCAGTTGTGCCAGAAGACCCCGTGCCCGAGCTTGAACTCGGCCGAGCCGCGCACCAAGCCCATGATCTCGTCGAGGCCGCCCGGGCGGACCCTGGTCGCCCCTCCCCTAGAGAGCGGACCCTTCGATGGCTCGTAGATGCTGAAGCGCGCCACCTCTGCGAACCCGATGCGCGCTATCTGCCTGTGCGCCGTCTTGTTACGGGATCCGCTGGTCAGCCTGAACGTCCCGATTCCCATCCCCCTGGCGACCTTCATGGAGTTCTCTCCCAGCATCGTCGCCAGCCCCTTCCCGCGGTGGGCGGGGTGCACCCTCGCTCCCTCGAACCACGCCGACCCGTCCTCCATGAACCTCAGCCTGTTCATCCCCACGGGGACGCCGTCCGCCTCCACCACGAACACCCTGTTGACCCTGTCCCTGATCCACTCATCCCAGACCCCTGGGATGTAGTCGTGACCTCCCCACACACCCTTGATGAAGCTCATGAGCGGCTCCTTGTCTGACGGCTCGGCTGGGCGGACCAGAGGCCCCATGGCGGTGCGGCCCGCCATCTGCATATGAACCCGCGCCCGCTAAAGGATAAGAAGAGTGCCGCTGGGCGCGGAGAACTGGGCCGGGTTGGCAGAGTGGTTATTGCGCGGGCCTTGAGACCTCAGCAAGCAAGCCCGTGACCGTCATAGGTCGCGTAGGTCCGAATCCTACACCCGGCGCCTATCCTGTATTCCTCCGCCTCTGGGCTGTCCCCTGAACGTTCTCTTCAGGTCTTCGAAGCGGACCTTCCCACAGCTTCCCTCAGGTACCCTTGGCGCGTCCACGTCTGCCACGAAGACCCCCGGACGCACCCTGTTTAATCGCCGAAAATGACGTCGCAACAGCTGCTCCCGATGGCCAAGGAGACCTCCGAGTCTGCGATCATGCCTAGAGAGGAGACGGCCATGGGGCCCCCACCCTCCTTCCAGGCTCACGGACTTTACAGGCGCCGCTTCTGGGGTCCTCACTCCCCGCCGCCATGCAGCTGCCGACGACGCCCTGGGCTGGAGGTTCAGGTCCATTGGATCCAGTCGACCCGCGGGGCCCTCGGCCTGTTGGCGTTGGCGAAGGCTTCGACGAGGTCCCTGGCCGTCACCACGCCGACCCCTTCTCCGTCGAGAGACAGAGGCAGGCGCTTGAACTTGTGGGCGGCCATCAGCTGTGCCGCTTCACGGCCGAGGGTGCCGGGTTCAGCCATGACCAGGGGGCGGGTGGCGACGTCCGCCAGGGGGGTGTCGAGCCTCCTCCGCCGTGCGAGTACCCTTCTGACCAGGTCCCTCTCAGTGAATATCCCGGTCCACTTGCCGTCTTCGGAGAGCAGGACGCTCCCCACCTTCCTCTGGTCCATCAGCGCGACCACCGCGTCGACTGGGGTCTCGGCCGTCGCAGTGACGACGTTGGTGGAGATCACCTTCAGTATCGAGAAGTCCCTTCCGACGTCCTTGATCACCCTGACCAGATCGGTGGGTGTGACTATCCCAACCAGAGCGGCCCCATCGAAGACCATGAGCCTGCTCTTCTTGGTGACCATGGCGTCGGCCACCTCCTCGAGGGTGCTGGCCGACTCGATCGACGGGAACCTGGGCGACGCGACCTCGGAGATCACCGTGGCCTGCGGGTCCTTACCTCTTGCCAGGACCCTGCTCAGGAGGTCCCTCTCGGTGAACACGCCGCAGGGGCCGAGGTTGTCCAGGACCACGACGCTGCCGATGTCGTGCTCGTCCATGGCGCGCACGGCCTTCTCGACCTTCGACTCCTGATAGACAGTGATGACACCGGTTCCCATGAAGTCCTTCGCAAGCGGTCCGGCGTGCTTTTGCGACATCACATCCCATTTTCCGATTCGGCGGTTTCAGCATATTAAACTGGGGTTACGATTCCCAACGTTGAGAAACCGGAGAGGGGAGCCTAAACGAACTGAGGCTCACGCCTCCGCGGGCGACCGCTGGCTGACCCATCGACCAGGGACCGAGGGTTCTCTTTATCACGGCGGCCCAGGGCACCTCCGGGGAGATGTCCGGCCCAGAACGTCCCGCACGCCCTATCACCGGGGCGGACCTGGCCCGCCTGATCGACCATACCGCGCTGAAACCGACAACCACGGCCGCCGACATAGACGTCCTCTGCTCGGAGGCGATCCGCTACGGGTTCTGGAGCGTTTGCGTCAGTCCGGTCTACGTCGGTCGCGCCGCGCTGAGGCTCCGGGGGAGCGGCAGCCGCATATCAGCCGTGGTCAGTTTCCCTCACGGCACGAGCACGACAGAGGTGAAGCTGGCGGAGGCGAGGAGGGCGATCGAAGACGGAGCCCGAGAGATCGACATGGTCTGCAACATAGGGGCGCTGAAGTCGGGGGACGACGGGCTGTTCTCCAGCGACATCGGGGAACTCTCCGCCCTCTGCCGGGGGAGGGGTGCCCTCCTCAAGGTGATTCTGGAGTGCTGCTACCTGGACGAAGGCGAGAAGGTCAGGGGGGCGCTGCTGGCGGAGGGGGCGGGGGCCGACTTCGTCAAGACGTCCACGGGGTTCGGGTCCGGGGGCGCGACGAGGGAGGACGTCGCCCTGCTGAGGAAGACAGTCTCCGGGAGGGTGAAGGTGAAGGCCGCCGGAGGCATAGGGACCGCCGAGAAGGCCCTCGAGATGCTGAACGCGGGCGCCGACAGGCTCGGGACCAGCTCGGGGGTAAAGATCATGGAGAGCTTCGGCGGGCTGGGCTAGAAGACCAGCTCTCTCCCGCTCCGGCCGTCGATGGTTACTTGCCTGCGCTTCCTTCGCACCACCAGCTCGACCCTGAACACGGGGTAGAGGAATGGCTCGAAGCTGTCGACGTCGGCGCCGTCCCACAAACCCTTGACCGCATCCCTCACGTCCGACTCCTTGATCTTCGGCTGCACCACCCTCGCCTTCGTGATGTCTACGGGCGCGAGCTCCAGGGGGGTGGTCGCGGACGGGACCGGAGGGAGGTCGGTGAGTCGCCTGTACAGCTTCCTTTCCCTCACCTCCGCGGTCCTCACCAGCCTCTTCCCATTGAGGAGGGTGAGGGCCCTCGATACCGTCCCCCTGGACTCCCCGAGCTCGCTCGCCA
>JAFMAW010000013.1 GCA_029784795.1 Nitrososphaerota archaeon
ACTTCAGTCTTCGACGCGCTGTACGCCGCGACCGCCCTGTCACCCAAGGTCCCGGACCATACCATACTCTCCACCGACGGCGTGTTCGAGAAGGTCCCGGGCCTCAAGCGCCAGCCCCCCGAAGGGCTCCGACTCCAGTAGGGGCATCAGGTCAGCTTGCAGGCAGCGATACTCGCCGGCGGCCTGGGGACCAGGCTGAGGCCCCTGACGGACAAGGTGCCGAAGGCGATGGCCCCGGTCAACGGGCGGCCGTTCCTCGAATACGAGCTGGAGCTGCTGGCGAGCCACGGGGTGGACGACATCGTCCTCTGCGTAGGGTATCTCGGGGAGATGGTCCGGGGGCACTTCGGGGACGGGTCGAAGTTCGGGGTGCGGATACGCTACTCCTCCGAGGGGGACCGCCTGCTTGGGCCCATCGGGGCGCTGAAGGCGGCGGAACGGATGCTGAGGGAGACGTTCTTCGTGACCTACGGTGACGCGTACCTCCGGCTCGACTACCGGGGGATGATGGACGCCCTGCTGGAACAAGAGGAGCTCGGGCTGATGGCGGTCTACAGGAACGAGGGGCGGCTCGGGAGGAGCGACGTGGTGGTGGAGGGCGGGTTCGTGACGGCGTATGACAAGGTGAACAGCAGGCCCGGGATGGCGTGGATCAACTTCGGGGTGACGGCGCTGCGGAGGGAGGCGCTGGCGTCCGTAGGAGCGGGGAGGGTCTGCGACGAGCCGACTTTCTATGGCGGGCTGGTGGAGAAGCGGCAGCTCAGGGCCTTCGAGACGGCTGAGAGGTTCTACGAGATAGGGTCCGAAAGGAGCCTGGCCGAGTTCAGGGACTATCTAACAGGCGGGACCCGTCCAGCCTGACAGCCATGCCCAAAGCCATTGGGAAAGCGGGGAAGAAGTTCGTCCCCCGCATAAGCGAGTGTGCCGATTCCCTAGCCCCTGAGCTCAGCGAGACACGGCAGGCTGACGAACTGTTCGTCAATTGAATCCCCCTTCAGAGGAAGCAGAATCGGAGCGGCTTGCAAGGTTCAAATACAGAAGGCAAGGGCTGACGCTCAGCATGACGAAGATATTCCTGGACACCGCGTCCGCGGACGAGATACGCGAGTTCCTCTCCCGGGGGATTGGGGATGGCGTGACAAGCAACCAAAAGATTTTCTTGGCCGAGGGGAAGGTGGACTTCAAGCAGCGGGTCCTCGAGATATGCGGCATGAGGAGAGACTGGCCCGTGAGCGTCGAGACGACGACCAAGGGGTTCGACGAGCTCGTGGCGGAGGCCCGGCTGTACGCAAAGTGGCACAGGAACGTGGTGGTCAAGGTCGCGATGGACAAGGACGGCACCGGGCTGAAGGTCGTCAAGAGGCTCCACGACGAAGGCATCAGGACGAACATGACGGTGATGGTCACCCTGAGCCAGCTCTTCCTGGCGGCGAAGGCCGGGGCGACCTACGTGAGCCTCTTCTTCAACAGGGCGAGGGACGCCGGGCTCGACCCCGTGAAGACCATCCGCGACATCACCCCTGTCCTCAGGAGGCTCGGAGGCGCGGAGCTCATAGTCGGGAGCATCCGCAAGCCGGAGGACGTGGAGGAGATAGTGGCCGCGGGCGCCGACATCGCGACCGTCACACCCAAGGTCCTGAACCAGATGGCGTTCCACCCGAAGACGGAGGAGACGATAAAGGAGTTCGACGACGCCTGGAATGAGTTCGTCGCCAAGAACAAGCTGACGGTCCCGGCCAGGGTGCCTCTCGGGGGCCCTTAGCAGTCGCCAATTGCCCAGTTGCCATGTCAGCCTCCATATCCGTGGACAGGAAGACGAAGGACTCTCCCGCAAGGCAGGAGAGGGCGATGGAGGCCTCCGGTGGACTCGAGCTCACCTGGGACCAGTTCTTCGAGCGGGCCCTTGTGACCGGCGTCAGCCCAGAGAACCTTGATATGCATATGCATATAGAGAACGGTTACAGTTGGCAAAGACGATAGCTGTCTCGGACGACGTCTACGAGATGCTCCAGAAGTCGAAGCTCCCCGGTGAAAGCTTCTCGGCCGTGATAAGGCGGAGCGTCAAGAAGGGGAGGCTGACGGAGATAGCGGGAAGGATGACCCTGACCCGCTCGGACTGGAGCGCGGTGAAGGCGAAACTCGAGGAGCAGGAATCCCTGGCCTCGGCAGCCATGGCGGAGAGATGAAGGCGTGCGCCTCTTCGACACGGCCTACATCATCGACCTCGTGAACTCGGACGAAGGGGCGGTCGAACTCGCCCGGAAGGTCGACGAGGAAGGCTCCGGGGCCGCGGTCTCGGCGGTCTCCGTCCACGAGTATCTCTTCGGCGTCCGCCACAGGTACCGGTCCGAGGCCGAGCTGAAAGAGAAGCTGGCGTCCGCCCTGGACGAGCTCGGCAGGTTCGAGACGGTCGCGTTCACCAAGGAGGTGGCGGAGACGAGCTCGAAGATAGGCGCGGAGCTCGTGAGGGCCGGCAGAGTCGTGGGGGTCAACGACGTCTACATCGGGGCGACGGCCCTTGTCCACAAGCTGCCGCTCGTGACGAGAAACAGGGCCCACTTCGCGCGGATGCGCGGGGTGGAGATAGAGACCTATTGAGTCCGTCCGGTGAGGCTCTCGTGGCGGGAGGGGCGGGGTTCATTGGGAGCCACGTCGTCGGGGAGAGGCGCAGGAGGAGAGTCAATCGGTCCTTCCCGCGAGGACGAACCGGTCCCTGTCAACAGCTCTAACTGCCCTATAAGTAAGAATGACAAAATTATGGGGGAATGCTAATAAACAGGTAAACGAACAGAGAAATTGGGAGAATGGAAGCAATAAAGGTAAGGAAGGTGGACGGCCAGGGTAGGGTGCTCCTCCCTTCTGAATGGAGGGAGAAGGAACTCGGGCAGGCGAGGGAAGTCATCGTCTTGAGCCAGGGCGACCATCTAAAGATCATCCCGAAGAAGAAGGTCGACCTCACGAGGTTCTTCGACAAGGTGGATCTGGGCGTAGATGCCATCGGGGACTGGGGGTCCTTCGAGTCAGCTCTCGCCGAGGAAGTGTAACTGGAGCTGAAGTTCCTCGACGCCAACCCCTTCGTATATGCCTACTACAAGCCTAGGAGGAAGCTGAACGCCGAAGAGGAGCTGATGAAAGAAGAGGCCAAGGCCGTCGTCGCCAGGGTCAGCAGGGGGGAGGAGCAGGTGCTGACGAGCGTCGTGCACATTTCAGAGGCCTCCAACATCCTCAAGCGAAGGATGGCGGTCTCCGAGCTGGCCGAGCTCGTTTCGGGGCTGCTCACGAACGCAAGCGTGCAGGTCGAAGGGGTCACGCCCGAGGAGTATCTCGGGGCTTCCGAGTCGGCTCGCGACCTTGGGCTCGACCCGAACGACTCCCTGGCCGTCCTCCTGATGAGGCGCCACGGGGTCCAGGACATCTTCACCTTCGACAGGGATTTCGACAGGGTCGAGGGGGTCAGGCGCCTCCCCGGGACCGGAGGGGGGGCCGGCGCATCGCCGACGGACAGGCCGTGACCGGCGGCGCTCCTCGCCTCCGAGGGGGCCTCCTTGGTGGGGTTCAACGACAAGCCTTCCTCCCTGTCGCGCAGGAGCAAGGTCCCGCTCCTGGCCTCTCGAGCTCCCTCCAGCACTTGATATCCTTCGACAGGGTCCCAGGACTGACCCGCATAGACCCGGATACAGTCTGACGCGAGGCCGCCCACGCCGGAGCCGGACGCGCATGCGAAGATGCGCGTTCAGATGCAGGAAGCCAGCCTCGCCCCGCGCCTTTCAGTCTCCGACTTCGATGACCAGCTTCTTTGGTTCAGAAGGATAGATGACCACGGGCAGGTCACGCTTGATTCTGAGCGACTTCGCTATCTCCTGGGGGATTCGGATCACCAGCGAGTTCCCCGACTTCGCCACGCGCCCTCTCCTCTCGAGCCCGAAGAGCCCCCTCTTCTTCACCTCGGACTCCACCTCCTCCATCAGCTCCTGCGAGAGGTACTCTGAACCGCACTCGGTGCACACCTCCGCTTCCTTCATCCCGAAGTCGATCCCGAAGAACTCCACCTCGGTCACGCTCTTCTTGAGCCTCCCACCGCACCTGCACCTTACGTCGAGGGCGGCCTCCGAGGTCACAGCGCCTTCACCGTCACAGGGAAGGCCTTCCGTATGCCAGACGAGCGGTAGACCTTCTCGTCGTACACCACGACGAAGCGGTTGAGCATGGCCTGCACCAGGCCGGTCTCCTTCTGCGGCGCCTTCTTGCCCTTGAGAATCGCCTCTTCGACATCCTTCGCAGAGATCCCTCTCAGCCACATCCGTTCTATCGCGTGCCTCACGCGCCTGTGCTCCCAGTTGATCTTTAACTTCACACCCGCATCAGTAATACGTGTATTATTAAGGATTACCAAACAGCGAAGCCCACGACCTTCAATCGTGGGAGGATGTCACATGGGAGCCTTCAAGGCATCATGAATGAACTTATGCTCTCGGACGACGACTTGGCCGCTGCGTCAAGGATTCCCACATGAAAGACGACAAGGCTTAAGCCCCACTTTCTATCCATTGACGCATCGGTGGGAGCACGAGCATCGTGGAGCTTGACAGCAAGGGAAGGATCACCCTGCCCAAGGGAATCCGAGATACGGCCGGGATAGGGGGGAGGGTCCTTGCCGTGAACGCAGGCGACCACCTCAAGATCATCCCGCTGCCGTCGAACCCAGTCGAGTCTCTCGACGGGGTCCTTGACCTGAAGAAGCCGTTCAGGGAGTTGAGGAAGGAAGCCGAGGACCTGGCCGTGAAGAGAGCGAAGGAGCGTCTCTCCTAGGATTGGCTCTCCTCGAGAACGACCCGCTCTTCACGCTCAAGCCGGTACGGTTCAAAGTAAAGGTCAGGGCCGACGCGATAGATTCTTTCCTCTACAGGGCGAAGTGACCGCCTGCTAGTCTTCGTCGATTCGTCCGCCTTCAAGGCGAACTACGACAGCGGCGACGACTTCCACGCGCGCAAGCGAGCTGATGCTCAAGATCGCGGCGAGGGAAACGGACGTCACAGGCTTCGTGACCACCGACTACGTCCTCGACGAAGCGGTCACGCTGACTCGGTTCGCCCACAGCCATGCCAAGGCCGTCGAGCTGGAAGAGGCGACCGCCGCCTCACGATTCGTGAAGGTCGTGTTCTGCGACGAGGGGCTCTTTTCCGAGGGGGTGCGGACGTTCAAGGAGCATCCCGACAAGGAGTGGAGCCTCACGGACTGCGTATCGTTCGCGACGATGAAGAGGCACGACATCAGGACGGCCTTCACGTTCGACGGGCACTTCAAGCAGGCCGGGTTCGCGACGGTCCCCTAGGCGGTTCCCCGCACCCTCAGGCGCTGCGCGAACCGGTCCGGGGCGCATTGGCGAAGGCGTCCCTTCGTCCCTCGCTCGTCCCATTCCTAGAGATCTGTACCATCTCGTGCGCAGCCAAGCCCGAGTCGATGGCCAGGTCCGACCCTCTGGCTCGGGCAGCTTCAGGCATGGCGCGCGCGAAACTGTGCTCCGTCTTATTCCCACATCTCGTGCGCTCTTTTCTCCGCTGATACGCGTAAATCCGCCTCGCCTGGGGCCACCCGAAGGGGGCCCCTCCTGTGGCGCTGAGACATACAACCGACGCGAACACTGACCTGCGAGCGTCGAGCGTTCTGGATTGCCAGAGCCTCTGCTACAAGTTCCCGAACTCCAAGACGATATTCGCCGACGTGAGCCTGCACACAAGGAAGGACGAGTTCGTCGCGGTGGTGGGACCGACTGGGACCGGCAAGTCGACGCTGCTCAGGGTCATCGCCCATCTGATACCGCCCACATCCGGGCGGGTCCTTCTCGACGGGGTCGAGGTGTGCCGCCCGTCCTCCAGGGTCTCGCTCGTCCACCAGTCGATAGCGACCTTCCCTTGGATGACGGCGCTCGAGAACGTGAAGCTCGTCCTCTCAGGGAGCCGAATGGCCGAGGAGGAGGCGGCGCGGCTTTCGGAGAAGATGCTCTCCCTCGTCGGGCTCGGGGGGGCGGAGAGCCTCTATCCGAAGGAGATGAGCGGAGGGATGCGCCAACGCGTCGCGATAGCGCGAGCACTCGCCGCCTCCCCCGAGGTCCTTCTCCTCGACGAGCCTTTCGTGCACCTGGACGAGCTGACAGCGAACGAGATAAGGAAGGAGGTGTACGACCTTGTCTTCAACCCCGAGACGACGCTGAAATCGGCCGTGCTCGTGTCGCACAACCTCCACGAGGTGGTCCAGCTTGCCGACAGGGTCTACATAATGAACGGCTCGCCTGCCAGGATAACGGACGTGGTCAAGATAGACCTGCCCAGGCCCAGGGACGACCACCACCCGCGGTTCCACGACTTCGTGGACGTCCTGTACAGGGGCCTGGACATCAGGTCGATAAGGTAGCGAGGGCCGCATGGACCTGATTGCGCCGCTCGCGACGCTGGCCACGCTCGGGAGGATATTCGCGCTCATAGGCCTGTCAATAGTCACCGGCTGGCTGCTCGCATACGCGTCGATAAGGAACAGGAGGTTCGAGGCCGCTTACATCCCTCTCGTGAACGTCTTCGAATCCATCCCTGTGATAGGCTTCCTCCCTCTCGTCCTCGTCGCCTTCGTCCTGGCCCTGCCACCCCCCTTCGGCGTGGAGTTCGCCGTGGACTTCCTTGTGTTCGACGCCGTCGCCTGGAACATCTGGATCGGGACATACCAGGCGTTCAAGACCGTCCCGGAGCACCTCGTCGAGGTCTCCGACAACTACGGCTTCGGGTTCTTCAAGAGGATGAAGGAGCTCTACATCCCGCACTCGATACCGCGGATAACGTCCAACATATTCTCGAGCTTCGCTGACGCCTTCTTCTACATCTCAGTCAGCGAGGTGTTCACGGCCGGGGCGGCCACAGCGAAGGTCTGCCCCGGCGGGACGTGCGCTACGTTCGGCATCGGGACCCTGATAACAGAGTACCTGAGCACCGGGAACTTCCTCGGCGTCTACTACTCGCTCGCCTCCATAGCTGTCGCCGTTGTTGCAGTCACCTTCGCCCTGTCGAGGCTCAGCAGGTGGGCGGTGGCCAAGTACGGCGTGGACACCCCCGGGGCGATAAGGAGGTACGCGGGGAGGTGGCGCGGCATGGTCCCGAGCCCGTGGCGTGCAGTCAGGGCTCAGATGAGGAACGTCTCGAGGGTGGCGGCAAGGCCCAGGCAGGCAGACCTCGCGGGCGAAGGGAGCAGGCGGACCGGCGCGTTGAAGTACGGGGCGTACGCGTTCGTCGTCCTCATACTCGCTTACTTGGCATACTCCGCGTTCCGCGCGGCCACCTCCGTGTCGGCGTCGACGTGGTACGGCTTCCTTCGGGAGACGCCGAAACTTCTCGAGTACGTGGGCGCGGACTACCTGAGGGTGACCGTGATCGCCCTCGCGTCGCTCGGCCTCGCGGTCTTCGCAGGGTACTTCCTCGCGACGCACCGCCGCACGGGGGACGCAGTCCTCCCCCTGGTTCAGGTATTCGCCGCCTTCCCCGCGCCCGCGTACTTCCCGCTCGTCTTCATAGTCACCCTGCCGTTCCTGGAGCACGCGCTCCCCTTCTTCTACTCTGAAGTGTACATACTCGTCCTGGGTTTCCTGAGCTGCTTCTACTACGTGTTCTTCGATTTCTGGATAGGCGTCCAGGCGATACCTTCCGAGTTCGACGAGGTGACGAGGAACCACGAGATCCCTTTCATGACAAGGATGCGGCGGGTGGTCTTCCCTTCGACGATGCCTTACCTCATCACAGGCCTCTCCAGCACGATCAACAGCGCGTGGGCGGGGATAGCCATCGGCGAGTTCTGGCCCAACATAGCCCCTACGGTCGCGCCGAAAGGCCTTCAGGTCCCGTTCGGGATGATGTACTACATATCGTCCAACATGGCCGACGGGCAGATAGCCGCGGCAGCCTACGTCTCCGTCATATTTGCTGTGATCGTAGCTGTCTACGGCGTCGCGTTCACGAGGAACCTGATGGACCTCGCGCGCAGGAAGTACGTGATAGAGGAAGGCATTTTCGCGGCCTAGGCCGGTTGACAAGAGCGGGAGGCGGCTTGTGGCCGCCACCACCGTAGCAGCTCCCGGGCAGGGTTGCACAAACAGGGACCGACTCCGATTCGAGGTCGTTCAGGCTCGAGGGGCCCGCGACCGTATGAGCCTCGGCTCGAAGGGCTTCCTGAACGACATGTCGGACAACCCCCTCCGATGCGCCGACGCCTGGACCTGCCGTCCCCATAGCGCGGCCCGCCCCCTGGGCCGCGGCGGGACCAGGGGGAGCTCGGTCGAGCTGAAGAAGCGCATGCAGAAGGGAGACCTCTGATATTCATCGACCCTTCGTTCGTCATAGCGCTCGCCGACGCCGTCTCGGTGAGGGTGATGCAGGACAACAAGGTGCGGGGGATAGCGTCCTTCGACTCGGACTTCGACGGCGTGGAAGGCGTGACAAGGCTGCGGTGACGGAAGACTCTATGCGTCCCTCGCTCGTCCCGTTCCTAGGAGGTCGTACTGTCTCGTGCGGCTTCCCCGCGGGTCGCCGCTCCGACGGCCTGGGCTTTCGGCCCCTGCGCGGTCGTCGAGGTTGAGGGTCCGCTTCATGGGGTGAAACGCTTGAGCCGACGCCCGTCCCTACGCAGGCCGCGCGCCCAGCACCAGCGCCTCAGCACCAAAGAAGGCGTGGCCAGTACACCCACCCTCAGAGGCTTCTTCAGGCGCGGGATGCATTCGGGGCAAGAGGGACGGCTCCTGGTTCAGGCCCGGAATGGTCGAGCGGGGGGTAGACCCCCTTCTGTCAGGCTCGACATCAAGCTGGAAAGCAGAGCGATCGAGGACCCTCGGCGCGGCGCTGAAAAGGGCGACCCCGTGGCCAATCTCCATGGCGATGCCCTTCGACCTCATCAAGCGGCATGCTTGAAGTGTAGGCCCATCACCGGCCCCGATCCATGAACTAGCGGGCCCACTTTAACTGGCCGGCCTCTGTATCCCATACATGTCGATGAAATTCAGCATCAGGTTGTACAAGGCCGAGAAGCACTACATTGGCAGGGTCCCAGAGCTGGGTATCACAACTCAGGGGACGACCAAGGAGGAGGCCAGACGGAACCCGAGGGAGGCCATCCAGACGCATCTCGAAGCCATGGCCTACTACGCGAGGAGGAACCGGCCCCGGGCCTCCGAGCTGGACCAGGCCGAGAAGGTAGAGAAGGAACTCCGCGGGGCAATGGAAAGGCTGGCCGCCTGACGGCCCGGAAGTGTCAGTGCGGGGCCAGGAGCGTTCGGGCCCTGGAGGCCATCGAGCGCCTCGTCAACAGGTAGGCCGTCAAAACGCCGGCGACGAGCACGAACACGGCGGCGGACTGGAACGGGAACTCTGGTATGGAGTTGCCGGTCGTGGTGCTAGCGGTGCTGCTCTGCCCCACGCTGAAGCTCATGGGCGCCAGGGCCGACCCGTCCACGTTGATCCAGGTGGCCGACGTGGACGTCTGCGAAACGGGAGCCGGGACCCCCGGAGGGATGGTCAGCTTGCCTCCCCCGCTCGTCTGGACCGTCAGGTTGGCCGGGCTGCTCCCGAGGGAGCTGAAGAACCTAGATTCGTTGAACTGTCCGCTGGTGACCGTCACCCTCGGGTTGAGGACTAGCCCGCCGAGCTTGAACTCTGCCTTCACGAGTCCGGTCGAGGACTGGTTCATCTGCGCGCTGAACGTGAGCCCGCTGATGTCGAACGTGGTCGAGTTGAGGAAGGCCTTCTGCGCCGAGGTGAAGTTCCCTGACGACTCGGAAGACCGGACCTCCGCCTGGACGACCGAGTTCAGGTTGAAGTTCGTGGGCCCGGTCACCGTCGCGTCGAACGTGATGGTTCCTGAAGAGTACCCGAAGGAGTAGGTATACCCTGTCACGGCGTCGTCGACCGCGTTGAGGAGGCTCGCCCCGGCCGCGCACCGGCTGTGGGAGGAGGTCGTGCAGAGTGACGCGACCTCCGCGCCTGGGAGGGCGGTGAAGTTCCCCGAGAGGCCGAGGTCCACAGTGACGGTCGAATAGGAGCTCCCGGGGCTGTTGGTTATCGTGAAGGCGGTCGACGTGACGTTCGCGGCTGCGTAGACCGGGCTCTGGGCCAGCAGGGCGTTGATCTCTGTCGTGTTGAAGCGGCTCTCGTACATGGAGACCAGCTGGGACACGTTGGCCTCGGTTATCTCCACCGTCTGTGTGCCGAGGGTGTAGGTCCCGTAGGTGACCTTGAAGGTCCCCTGTGCCGTGACGGTGGTCGCCGTTCCACTGTAGGTCAGGTCCATGGTGGAGGTCGGGCTGTCTATCCCGGGCGAGCCGCTGATCGTTATGGTCCCGGACGACTTGTCGTTGCCGTAGGTCCCGTGCCCCGAGACCGACCCCGTTATGTTCTTCGTGTCGGCCGCAGGGATGGTCGCGGTGGCTTGGATGGTCGCCACCGACTGGCCGCCGGAGCTCGACACGCTGGCGCTCGCCGTCACGCTGGGGACCGTCCCCGGGGTCGAGTAGCTTTCGCCCACGGATTCGCCCGCCAAGGTGAGCGAACCGACGGGCCCCACGGTCACCGTGAAGGATGAGTTCGTGCTTGACGCGGACGAGGTCGTCGCCCCGGCCGACATCGGAAGGAAGGAAAAGGCAAGGAACGTCGCTCCGAGGATGGCGAGCGCCGTCCTATGATTCAACCGCATCATTTCGTGGTGGGTTAGTATATAGGCGTTGGCCGGCAAATCAGGAAAGGGACCGAACGGCCGAGGGCGAATCACCCTAAATAGAGACGCGGGGGCGGAAGGCAGCGTGTCTCTGGCCTCCCTGGGACTTCGCAACTCGTTCAGGAAGCCCCTGAGGACCTCGCTTTCCGTGGCAGGGATAGCCTTGTGCATCGTGCTCGTGCTGACAGTCACCGCGGTGTCGGTCAGGTACACCACCGTCGTCGACCAGAGCTACACCATATACAACGCCGACTTCATCGTCGTGTCGAAGGGGGCCCTCCTTCTGGGAGGCCTCCCCCTGGGGGCCGTCATCTCTCAGGGAGCCGTGTCCGAAGTGGCGAGCGTGAAGGGGGTGACGTCTGCGACCCCCATCCTGATAGTGGTCGACGTGAACGGGCTGGTCCCGTCCAACATCACGATCGGGGTACCGATCCAGAACTTCTCCATGTTCGCCTCCGCCACCCCCCTGACCCTCGAAGGGAGCTACCCCGAGTCGGCCGACCAGGTGGTGGTGGGGAACTACCTCGCGTCGACCGGGGGGCTGGGGGTCGGCTCCACCATCCACGAGGCCGGTGCGGTGCTGACCGTGAGCGGGGTGATGCACACCTCCAACGTAGTCCTCGGCAACTCGGTCATCATGCCGCTCCAGACGGCGCAGGCGTCCCTCGGATACTCTGACCTGGTGTCCGCCGTCCTGGTGGACACAGACAACGCCACCGCGGGGGTCCCCGCGAGCATAGAGTCGGCGGTCCCCGGGGTGGGGGTCCTCTCCTACGGGGCGAGCCAGGCGATCACGGCCCCGCTCCTGTCCTCGGTGGGGACGTTCGACATCGCCATGGCGGCGGTGGCGTCCGTCCTGGCCGGCCTCTTCGTCACTGTGATAACCACGGTGAACATACTGGAGGAGAGGGAGGAGCTCGCCACCATGGTGGCCATGGGAGCCTCGGGGTGGTCGGTGCTGAGGGTGACCCTCGCGGAGACCGCGCTGGTGACCCTGGCGGGAGGGGTGGCAGGCGCCGTCCTTTCGGGGGCGGCCACGGCCTTCGTGTTCGAGCGGTACGCCGGGCTCTCCCTCCCCGTCTCCCTGGGGACCCTTGCGACCATCCTCCCTCCGACTGACGCCGTCCTCGCCGTGGCGGGGGTGCTCGCGGTCGGGGTTGCGGTCGGGGTCGCGGCCACCGTCGGGGCCGTCAGGAGCCTGGGATGAGCCCGCCGGTAGCGGCTCTGGAGGGGGCCACCAAGGCCTACGTGGACGTGAAGGCGGTGGAAGGGGCCACCATCAGCGTCGAAGGGGGGAAGGTGGTGGGGGTCGTCGGCCCCTCCGGGTCAGGGAAGACGACCCTGATGGGGATGCTCGGGACCCTCCTGGTCCCGACCTCCGGCAAGGCCTACTTCGACGGGGAGGACGTCGGGGAGATGCCCGTCCCCCGGAGGAGGGAGCTCAGGCTCCGGAGGATGGGGTTCGTCTTCCAGCAGCTCAGGCTGATGCAGAAGCTTTCGGTGATAGAGAACGTGAGGCTCCCTCTGGTCCTCGCCGGGGGTCCCACGGCCGCCCAGCTCCAGAGGGCGTCCGACCTCGTCGCCGCGGTCGGGCTCGGGGGGAAGGAGAGGCGCAGGCCGCGGGAGCTGAGCGTGGGGGAGCAGCAGAGGGTCGCCGTGGCGAGGGCCCTGGTGAACAGCCCCGCCCTCGTGCTCGCCGACGAGCCCACGAGCCAGCTCGACTCGGCGACCGGGGGGAAGGTCCTCGACCTCCTCGAGGGGCTCTGCCGGGAGATAGGCGCGGCCGTGGTGATATCGACCCACGACCAGAAGTTGAGGGGCCGCCTGGGAAAGGTGTACGAGATGCGCGACGGGGTCCTCGGGCCGGGATGAGCCCGGCGAAGTGGCTCGGGGCCGCGTTCGTCCTCTTTCTCGCCGCCGGGGTGGCGCTGGTCGCCGTCCCTGCCGCGTCCGTCTCCGGGCTGAGGCTGACCGCCGGCGCGCCAGTCAAGGTCGCAGGGTCTTTGGTGACGGTCCCCGTGCAGATTTCGAACCAGGGGTTCCTGGGCATCGCCGTCTCGGGGCTGCAGGTGAAGGTCGTCGACGACGGGGCGGTCCTCCTCTCCCATGGGATAGGATCCGTCGACATCCCGCCCGGAGGGAAGGTCGTCTTCCAGGTCCCCTTCCTCAACGTGTCGTCCCCGGCGCCCGTCATCGGGAACCTCAGCGGAGAGGTGACAGGAGAAGCGGAGGTCGGCGGCATCGTCCCGGTCAGCCTCGACGTCTCCGCGCGCGTGGTCACGGCGGCCGAGAGCCCCGCGGCAGGAGGAGCGCTGGCTGCCTCATGGTCGGCGGCCCTGCTCGCCGCGGGCGCGGTGGCGAAGGCAGGGGACGGGGGCGGAAGGGAGGCACGACGGGGGAGGGCCCTCCGGTGGTGCGGCGGAGCCGGGATGGCGGCCGCGTATGTCGCCGTGCTCGTGGTCGCTCCGAGGCTCGCCGGGGGAGCGGTCGGCGGGGTTGTGTCCCTCGCGGCCGGGGCGGGGGCCGGGCTCGTCATCGTTTCGGGGTTTTCCGACTTCGTCATGAGCGCCCCCTACGCAGCGCTCTTGGTCGCCGTCGCGGCGGTCGAAGCCGTGCTCAAAGGGTCGGAGCTGGGCGCGGCCGGGAAGGGGTGGCTCAAGGCCGCGGAGGGGGCGCTCCTGGCCCTGACGTTCTACCTCCTGTTCGGGGGCGGGACCACGCCGGTCGACCTGTATTTCGGGACGGTCGCCGCGGACTTCTCCGTGGGGCTGCTCCTTCCGCTGGTCCTGTTGGAGATGGCCGCGGGTTCGAGGCTAGCCCAAGGGGTGGTCGAAGCAGGCGTCTTCTCCGGATCGGGGCGAAAGGGGGAGGACGGGGCTCGACAAAGACAAGCGGACGCCGCCGACGTGCAGGCGCGGCGCACGCAGGAGGGCGACCCCCTACCCGACATGGACCTGCTGGTCGCCCTTTCGGCGAAGCGAGATTCGGACCTGATAACCCTGGACGAGGACCATTCGGGGATGGGCGAGGCTCTGCAGTCGAAGGGGGTGACCGTGTCGTTCCTGGGGGGACCCCGGTGACCGGGCGCGCCCTGGTGACGGGCGGCGCGGGGTTCATAGGGAGCCACGCCGTCGACAGGCTGCTGGAGGAGGGGGCACAAAGCCGCCCCGGTCGGGGCTTCGGCGGAAGCCGCTCGGACGCGTCGGCCTTGCCAACCATTAAATATCTGGGTGCGAGTTTCTAGTCGATGCAAAGGTCGTTGCTCGAGAGGATAGTGACTGACCCGAAGGTCATGGCAGGGAAGCCGGTCATCAAGGGGACGAGGGTGCCAGTCGACCTCATCGTTCACAGGATAGCCCAGGGCGAGACGGTCGAACATCTCCTCGAGGACTACCCGAATATGACTCGCCAGGACGTCAGGGCAGCCCTCGAGTACGCCAGCTGCGTCGTCAAGGGCGAAGACATCGTCCCCATTGCGCGTGGGTAGGCTGCGGGTCCTGGTCGACGAGAGCGCGGGGAGAAGGCTGTCCGAGCTGTTGAGTTCTGCCGGACACGATTCGGTCTTCGTGGGGGACGTCACGCCGGGGGCCACCGACGAAGAGGTCCTGTCCAGGGCCGAGCAGGAAGGAAGGATCCTCATCACCGACGACAAGGACTTCGGCGAGCTGGTCTTCCGGCTGGGCAGGCCCACGAGCGGGGTCATCTTGTTGCGAGGGGTGGAAGGGAGTCACGAGGACAGGATGAGAGTACTCGCCAGGGTCCTCCAGATCGAGGGACTCGCGGGGAGCTTCGTGACCGTCAGGAAAAACAGGGTGCGCGTCCGGAGAGCGCCACGGTAGGGGGAGCATGGCACAGAAGGCATTGGTGACTGGCGGAGCCGGCTTCATAGGGAGCCACGTCGTCGACAGGCTGCTGGAGGAGGGGTACGAGGTGACCGCCGTCGACAACCTCAGCGAGGGGCACCTGGAGAACATCGCGCACCTGAAGAACGACAAGCGGTTCAGGTTCGTCAAGCTCGACCTCAAGGACAGGGGAGCCACGATGAAGGCTGTGAAGGGGAACGACGTCGTCTTCCACATGG
>JAFMAW010000140.1 GCA_029784795.1 Nitrososphaerota archaeon
CGATCTATCGCTCATAGGATGGGCTTCTACCAGCCGATCTACGTCCAGTTCTACAACTACGTGAGCGGGTTCTTCCACGGGAACCTGGGCACAGACACCCAATATGGCATACCTGAACTCTTGGTCATTCAGGAGTACTTCCCGGTCACCCTGAACATGGTGGTCCTGGGGACCATACTGGGAGTAGTTATCGGGATATTCACCGGCGCCATCGCGGCCTCCAACAGGAACACAGGTACGGATTACGGGATAAAGGCGATCTACCTTGGAACCTGGGCGGCGCCCGTCTTCCTGGTCGGCATCTTCCTGCAGTTGGTCCTCGCCTACGAGTTGAACCTTCTGCCTACGGGCCAGGTAGCCAATCCTGTCCTGGCCATCCCAGCCCCGATTACGGGGCTCCCTCTCGTCGACGCGATACTCGCCCAGAACTGGGTATACCTCTACAGCTACCTCAGGCACCTGATACTTCCGGCCGTCACCATCGCGGTGATAAGCTTCGGGGGGATCACCAGGCTCACCAGGGCGACCATGGTCGACTCCCTTGACAAGGACTACGTCAAGCTGGCCTACATGAAAGGGCTCCCGAAGCGGCAGGTGGTATGGGGGACAGCGTTCAGGAACGCCATCATCCCGATCATCACGCTCATGGCCCTCTCGTTCGCGTTCACGGTCGGCGGAGCGGTCGTCGTCGAAGACATCTTCTCCTACCACGGCATCGGGTTCTTCTTCGTGCAAGCGGCCTACAACCTAGACTACCCGGCGATCCTGGCCATCACGGTCATAGTCGGCTTCGCTGTCATCATAGCCAACTTCATCGCCGACATACTCTACGGCGTGATGGACCCAAGAGTGAGGATGACCTAGATGGGGAGCAAAGGCTCGAGCAAGGGCGGGAGGCTCAGGTTGTTCAAGGGGAAGAACCACACCACCGGCGTGTCCGTCCACAACGAGGCGGAGGTTCCGCTGGGGGAGAGCTCGGGTCTCCGGTTCATAGCCGGGTTCATCAGGAGGGACAAGGCCGCGCTCGCAGGGGCGATAGGGATCGGGATTTTCTTCGTGTATGGGCTGGTACAGGGGGTGTTCGAAATGGTGGCGGACTATACCCACAACCTTGCTTTGAGCTACACCCTACTGCCATCCAACCCCTTCCAGTTCAACTTCGCCAACTCGCTCGCCGCTCCCAGCCTGGCCAACTTCCCGGTCGGCATATTCGGGTACGACGAGACGGGGAGGAGCATCCTTTCTAGGGTCCTGTACGCGATACCGAAGGATGCCTTGGCATCGGTCCTCATCGTCACTTCCGCGATAGTGGTAGGGATGTTCCTAGGCATATCGGCAGGATACCTAGGCGGCTGGGCCGACGAGATCCTGATGAGGGTGACGGACGCGTTCCTCGCGTTCCCACTGATCGTCTTCGCCATAGCCCTCTCACTGACCCTCGGGAACGGATACGTGGTGGTCCTGGTCGCCCTGACTATCATATGGTGGCCGACCTATGCGAGGTTCTTCAGGGCGCAGGCGCTGACCCTGAAGTCGAGGGGGTACGTGGAAGCCGCGAGGCTCAGTGGTCTTTCCCCGCTCAGCATCATCGTCAGGCACATCTTCCCGAACGCCATCGACCCGATAGTGGCGATAGCGACCCTCGACTTCGGGAACGTCATCCTCACATATTCGACCCTCGCGTTCCTTGGCATAGGGGTCCAAGTCGGCCAGCCTGAGCTGGGGTCGATGGCGGCGTCAGGGCTCGCCTACGCGCCGCGCGTCTGGTGGTACGCGCTTTTCCCCAGCGTCATCATCATGGCGATTGTCGTCTGCTACTCCCTGCTCGGCGACAGGATACAAGATATGGTTGGTGGGAGGCTTTCGTACTAGTTGCTGCTGGACGTCAAAGGGCTCCGCGTAGCCTATCGTACCATCTATGGGAACCTTGAAGCGGTAAGGACGCTGGACTTTGCTCTCGAGAAGGGGGAGAGCGTGGCCATCGTCGGCGAGAGTGGATGCGGCAAGTCTAGCCTCGGTCACGCCATAGTAAGGCTCCTCCCGCCCAACGCGACCTACGAGGGGAAGGTGATGGTCGAAGGGAAGGACGTATTCGCCCTGAAGGGGAAGCAGCTGAGGGCGTACAGGGGGAACGAGGCGTTCATGATCTTCCAGGACCCCCTCAACAGCCTCAATCCGGTGAAGCGGGTCGACAGGCAGATGCTCGAGGCCATCCGGACAAAACGGACGATGCAGGGCGAGGCCTATGACGAGGAGGAGGCGACGAAGGCGGCCCTGGACGGGCTCAGAGGGGTGAGGATGCCCGACCCCGAGGTCATACTCAGGAGGTACCCCCACGAGCTCTCGGGGGGCCAGATACAGAGGGTGGTCATCGCCATGGCTCTGGTCATGAAGCCGAAGCTCCTGATCGCAGACGAGCCGACCTCTGCCCTGGACGTAACCATCCAGGCCCAGGTGATGAAGCTGATCAACGAGCTGAAGGCCGAGTACGGGATGTCGGTGCTCTTCATAACCCACGACATGGCCGTGGCTTACACCGTGGCGGACAGGTTCCTGGTGATGTACGCCGGAGAGCTCTCCGAGCTGGGCCCGGTCGACAAGGTGGTGACCAAGCCGCTCCACCCATACACCGTGGCCCTCGTAAACAGCATCCCGCACAAGTCGAAGAAAGAGGGCGACCTGATTTCGATACCAGGCTCTCCCCCCAACATGCTGGCGCCCCCCAGTGGGTGCAGGTTCCACCCCAGGTGCCCGAAGGTCATGGACGTCTGCGGGACCGTAAACCCTGAGATCAAGCAGGTAGAGGACAGGCTCCTGAGGTGCCATCTGTATGACTGAGGTCGTATTCAGCGGCAAGGGACTCACAAAGTACTTCGAGGCTTCAAGGAAGGGGTTCGTCGAGTCGATCATCTCGCGCCAGCAGAAGGTCTGGGTCAGGGCGGTCGACGAGATCGACTTCGAGATCCCGGCAGGCGAGGTGCTGGCGCTGGTAGGCGAGAGCGGCAGCGGGAAGACCACCCTCGGGAGGGCCGTCGTCGCCCTCACCAAGCCGACGTCGGGGGAGGTCATCATCGACGGGAAGAAGGTGAACTTCGGCAGGAGGAAGGAGCTGAAGGGCCTCTGGAAGAAGGTGCAGATGGTCTTCCAGGACCCGTACAGCACCTTCAA
>JAFMAW010000141.1 GCA_029784795.1 Nitrososphaerota archaeon
GTGGCTCCGGCTCCAGCCACCAATCCCATTGAGATATACGCGGTTGACTCCGGAAACTTGATGCCCCTCTGCCATGCCGTTTAGCTGCAGAAGGGCCTCCTCGAGCAAGACGCCGCCGCTCATGAAACCTGGCTGCCCCAAGTTCAGGCTCCCGCCGCCCGTGTTGAGCGGAACGTCCCCCCTGAACGTCAAGTCGTGCTTCTCGACGAACTCTCCGCCTTTCCCCTTCCTTGCGAGACCGATGTCTTCGATCTGCATCAAAGTCGTTATCGTGAAGGAGTCGTAGAGCTCGTAGGCGTCAGCCTTCCCGGCTTCGAACGAGGCTCGTCGGGAACTCTCGACGGCGGGGGTCGAAACAATGTCCTCCTGCTCGGGAGGCAACTCGTGCCAATGCCCCTCGCCGTACGCGATGATGTCGAGCGCCCTCAACCGCGTCTGCTTTTTGCTTACTATGAAGGCGTGGAAACCGTCTGCTGGGTACACTATCTCCAAAAGGTGCAGCGGCTCCGCGACCATGGGCGATGCAAGCACCTGCTCGGGTGTAAGGTCGTCTTTGAACAGAGCCTTCGCACTGCCTTTGGCGTTGAACCTCTGCTGGGCCGCAATCCTTGCTCTTTGCTCGTCGGTCGTACCGAACAGCTTGGAGTGCCTGAAGGCAGCCAAGGCGTAGTCCGAGACCGGATTGAGGTCGTCGTAAACCCGGAGGAATTCGTCGAATGGAGAAATCGATATGTCCGGGTAAGCCCTATCGATGGAGTCCACGGTGACCCCCTTGGCCCTCACATCCGAGGCCTTCCCGCCGATAAGACAGAGGACGCTTTCGGCTTCCCCCGCCCTGATGGCCTTGTAAGCTCTGTGGACTGAGGCGAGGGCGGAGGCCCCTCCAAAATCAAGAGTGTCGACGTACCTGGCCTTCAGCCCCAGATATTGCCTGACCTGGTTGGTGGACATGAGCAGATTAGCCTTCCCGTCGAAGATCCCCGGCAGCTGCGTAGTCACCAAACCGTCGAGCTGCTTCATCTCCATTCCAGCCATTTCCAGGGCCTCGACGACGACTTCGCTCAGCAGGTCGAAGGCGCTACCATCGTACTTCCTGTAAATCTTCCCAGCAAAGCCAGCGAGCAACTCTTGCCCTCCGGTGACGGGTCCGGCCACCACTTATATGACTCTCAGCGAGGTCGGCACCGATTGCAGTCCTCCCGCGAAATCCGGTGCCTGAAGGTGGGAGAAATCAAGTTGTGGAAGGCCGAGCTGACCTACGGCGTCGATTTCGATGTCCGAGTAACGGCCCCAATCTTTGTGTATCTGATAAGGTCCGGGCGGGAGCTGACGTTGGTAGATGCCGGCTTCAGACCCAATAGGGCTGCGCGCATCAACAACTCGGCCAGGGGAACCTTGCAGCTCCTCCAGTCCGCCCTGCGGAGACTCTCTGTCGAGCCTGACGACATTAGGAACCTGGTCCTCACGCACCTTCACACAGACCACTCGGCGTTCATTGGAAAGTTCAAGCGAGCAAGGCTCTTCGTGCAGTCGAAGGAAGTTGAGTT
This sequence comes from Nitrososphaerota archaeon, assembly GCA_029784795.1. Next base: position 1,548 of record JAFMAW010000141.1, read on the forward strand.
TGCACGAAACCCGCTTCCGACCCAGGCGCCGTTCTACGACAGCGACATACTGGAGACGCTGGAAAAGTCTGACGCCGAGTTGATCGACGGCGACAAGAAACTCTCAGATGGCATTCGATTGATTCATACCCCAGGCCACACTCCGGGTTCCCAGTCGGTCTCAGTCAAGCTGGACAAATCTGAGTTCGTCATCTGCGGCGACACGATACCGATGTATCATAACTGGTATCCATCACGCAGGCGGTTCGGTACGGCCGTTGCGCTTCCCAGAATCCCTCCGGCTATCCACAGCGACCTCAACGAATGGTTCCGAAGCTGTCAAAAGCTCGATGACGTTTCTGGAACCATGATCCCTAGCCACGACCCACTTCTCGAGGACGGCGCGGCTTTTCGCTAGGGGGTTGGGCCTTCGCTTCACTCGCTGCCTTCGTCAATTTCTCGAAAAGGCTTGTCTCTCAGTCTCAGGAACTCCCTGAAACCTATCTTCTGAGCTAGCTCCATCCATTCAACCGAAGCCCCCGAGCCCAGCAGCAGCGCCTCTTGGCGGGCAGCGAAGTCCATGGGCAGTCCGAACCTCTCCGCTCCATACCAACGATTTACCATCGACTTGTTCATCTTGAGGGCTCGCAGGTCTATGTGCCCAAGCTTCCTGGCGAGCTTCGATAATTCCTTGTCGAGAGCATCATCTTCCACCGCCCTATTAATCAGACCAATCGCTTCTGCCTTCTCGGCGTCAATCAGGTCGCCGGTAAGGAGGAACTCCATCGCCAAGTTCCTACGCACGTTGAACGGGATCAGAAGCCTAGCGACCCCTTCGGCCTGCCTTATCTCGGGGGTTCCGAACCTACAGCTGCGGGCGCTCAGGATGATGTCGCAGGCGTTCGCGAGGAAGAACCCATATCCCAAGGCGTAGCCCCTGGTGGCTGCAATAGTCGGCTTGGGACAGGACAGAATTTTCTTGAATAGCCTGTTCTCGCTGAGAAAGAGTCTCCTCCACGTTCTTGCCGCCTTGATTTCATTCGACGGATCCCCCAGGTCCGCTCCGGCGGAGAAGGCCCTCCCTTCCCCCTTCAACACCACAGCGTGAACCCTGTCGTCCTCCACGCAGGCGGCAAGATGTTCGCGCGTCTGGGCACGCATCTCGTCGTTGAACGCGTTCAGCTTCTCCGGCCTGTTGAAAATTATCTCTGCATAGCCATCATGGACATCCAGAAGAACCACGGATTTTGCGCTTGGCATGCCACTAAGGTGAAGTGACTTCCGGCGGTTGAATAAGGGTTTGTGCTTGTCCAGTCAATCGAAAAGTGAGTTCCATCACCTCCCTTGAGACGCCGTGAGGGTCAGACTCTCCCGCCCAGGTGGGCGCCCAGGACTGTCACCATGAAGGGCATGGTCACCCTGTACTTGCTTCTCCTCTTTTCCTGATGTCCGGCCGAGTCGAGCAGCAGGTTGTTGACGACCTGCCACAGGTTGTACAGGACCATGGCGGTCATGAAGTATGCCAGCCGGATCGCCGGGGACGGGGACAGCGTCCTCCCGTAGACCTCCTTCACCTTCCTGAACGATGTCTCGATCCCCCAACGCCT
>JAFMAW010000142.1 GCA_029784795.1 Nitrososphaerota archaeon
CGTTCCTGTCGCATATCTCCCTGACCTCCCTGAAGTAGCCGTCGGGGGGGACGATGATCCCGCTCTCTCCCTGGATCGGTTCCGCGATCACTGCAGCGGTATCTCCGTCGACCAGGGACTCCAGCGACTTCGCGTCGGCGTACTCTGCGAACCCGAACCCTTCGAGGAGCGGGCCGAAGGGATCCCTGTACTTCTTGCTCCAGGTGGCCGAGAGGGATCCGTAGGTCTTGCCATGGAAGGCGCCCTTCATCGCCACGACCTTCTTCCTCGCGGTGTGCCGCCTTGCCAGCTTGATGGCCGCCTCCACGGACTCGGTCCCGGTGCTGGTGAGGAGGACCCTCCCCAGCCCCTTCGGTGCGGCCTTCGCCAGGCGCTCTACGAAGCCTGCCCTGGCGTCGTTGTAGTAGGAGCCGTGGCAGGTGATCAACCTCCCAACCTGCTCTCTCACCGCGTCGATCACGGAGTCGTTGCAGTGGCCGACCAGGGCGACCCCAATCCCTGACATGAAGTCGATGTACTCCTTCCCCTCCGAGTCCCAGACGAGCGACCCCTTCCCCCTCACGATAGCCAGCGGGAATTTGTTGAAGGCATGGGCCTCGTAGGAGTCCTCCAGACTGCGGATCAGCTCGGTCATGGCGTCACCACCGTGCACCCCTCGTGCGCGAGGGCCTTTGACAGGGGGGCCTCCTTCGTACCAGAGCAGATCACAGCCTCCTTGACTCCCGCCTTCACCGCGTCCACCGCGGCCATGACCTTCTTCTGCATGCCGAACCCGACCTTCGGGAGGCTCGCCCTAGCCTCCTCCGCTGAGAGGCGCCTGACGAGGGAGCCGTCGAGGCTCAGCCCCTCGACGTTGGTCGCGAACACCACTGCGTCCGCCCCTGCCCCCGCGGCAATGGAGGCAGCGGCCTTGTCTCCGTCTATGTTGAGCGGCTCTCCCTCCTCCCCTACGGCCACGGGGGAGACTACGGGGATGTACCCTTGGCCGAGGAGGAGGTCCAGGAGGGACGAGTTGACACCGCTGACCCTGCCTGTGTACCCCCCTTCGATGGCCACCCTGCGGCCCCTCTCGTCCACAATCACCAGCTTTGACTTCCGTGCGGCCGTGATGAGGGCCCCGTCCTCCCCCGCGAGGGAGACCCCCTTCAGCCCCGCCCTGTGGAAGGACTGCACCAGGCGCTTGGCGAGGAGACCGCTCATCACCATCTGGTAGATCTCCACCGTCTCTCTGTCCGTGTACCTGCTCCTGATCCCTTCTGGAGAGACGACGAAGCGTTGCTCCTTCCCAAGCCTGTTCGCGTACTCCGTCACCACGTCCCCCCCTCCGTGCACGAAGACGAGTTGGTGGGAGGGGGAAAGCTTCGCCGCATCCTGGACCAGGGCCTCGGGGACGCCGGCCTTCATGAGGCTCCCGCCGATCTTCACGACCACCTTCAACTCGCTACACCGGATGGAGGGGCGCCATCGCCAGCCCCGCCTTCTCGTCGAATCCTAGCATGAGATTCATCGACTGGATCGCGTTCCCCGCTGCCCCCTTGATCAGGTTGTCAGTGGCGCCGAAGGCGACTATCCTCCCCGTCCTCTCTTCTATCTCGAAGCCCACGTCGCAGAAGTTGGAGCCTATGACGAGCTTCGGGTCCGGGAGCCTGAAGGGCCCCTGCCTGTCCCTGACTATCCTGACGAAGTGGCTCCCTGAGTATGCTTCGCGGTACGCCTTCCATATGTCGATGGACTTCAGTTCCCCGGACGCGAAGACATGAGAGGTGCTCAGGATACCCCTCACCATGTTCACGCCGTGGGCCGACATCGAGACTCTGACCCGGACGCCGGCGACGGATGATAGGACCTGCTCTATCTCGGCGGCGTGCCTGTGCCCCGCGGGCTTGTAGGGCCTCACCACGTTGAACCTCTCCGAGAAGTGCGTCGCGAGGGATGGCTTGCCGCCTGACCCTGAGGAGCCGACCTTGGCGTCGACCACGACGTGTTCCGTGTCCACCCCCAGGGACTTCATCCTGATGAGAGGGGCTAGGGCGAGGATTGTGGTGATCGCGGTGCACCCCGGGGAAGCCACCAGCCTCGCCCCCTTGACCTGCTCCCGGTTCAGCTCGGGGATCGAGAGCACGAACTTCCCCAGCAGGTCGGGGCGGGGGTGGTCGTAGCCGTACCAGACTGGGTACTGAGAGCTGTCCCCGAGCCTAAAGTCAGCGCTGAGGTCTACGATCCTGAGCCCGGCGTCTGCGAGCTGTGGGACCACCTTCACCGACTCGCCGTGGGGGAGGGCCGCGAACACGACGTCGGCCGACCCTGCGAGCTTTGACGCGTCGAAGGGGACGAACTTCAGGTCCGTGACCCCTCTGAGGTTGGGGTGCACCCTGAACACGTACTCCCCGGCGTACCTCCTCGAGGTGGCGTAGGCCACCTCGGCCTCGGGGTGCTGGAGGAGCAGCCGGAGCAGCTCCCCTCCTATGTACCCGGAGCCCGCGAGCACGCCCACGCGGACCATGCTATCGCCTCGCCGACCCTGCGACATAGCTGATCAGCCTGGAGGGGATGTCGAACCCCACGGCGGACTGGGCCCCCTTGAATTCGACGGTGTTGTTGACTTCGTGGACCACGTAGCCTGACTCCGGCTCCATGGCGTCGACCCCGAGGATCCCGCCCCCCACGGCCTCGGCTGCCTTCAGTATGACCTCCGCCAGCTCGGCGTCGGGCTTGAACGCCTCGGACGTCGCTCCCCGGGCGACGTTGGTCCTCCACTCCCCCGGTGGCGCGATCCTGTGGACGCAGGCGACTATGCTGTCCCCGGCAACTATGGCCCTGACGTCCCTTGGGGGCCTGTTGACGTACTCCTGGAGGTAGTACATGTGCTGCTCCTGCGGGTTCGCGAGCTCCTCCTTGTACTCGATGAGCGACTCCAGGGTCGCCCTGTCACGGACGACAGTCACCATGCGCCCCCAGCTCCCAGTGAACGGCTTCAGCACCAGGGGGTAGCCGAGTTTCTCGGCGGCCTCCTCGGCGGCGTCTGAGGTGAGGGCGAGGAAGGTGCGCGGGGTAGGCACGCCGGCGTTCGAAAGCGCGATGCTGGTGGCCAGCTTGTTGCTGCAGACCTCGGCCACAGCCTGGCTGTT
>JAFMAW010000143.1 GCA_029784795.1 Nitrososphaerota archaeon
ATCGTCCTCAACTCGGGCATGCCGGTGACCATGGTCGGCTGGGAGATCGTCATGAGGCACGGGCTCATCGGCGTCCCCGAGCTCCAGGAGATCGGGGGGATGAAGACCAAGGAGTCGGAGTTCTACCTCGCCGTGAACAGGCAGGTGCGCAAGTACATGGAGATAGAGAGGGGGGTGGACGGGACCAGCTGCCCCGACAGCATCACCATGGCCATCGTCCTGAACCCGAAGGTGGCTACCGAGACCAGGGACCGCTTCGTCGAGGTGGACGCGGCCGACGGCGTCTCCAGGGGGGTGACCTGGGTGGACGAGTTGGGGTATCTGAAGAGGAAGCCCAACGTGAGGGTGGTCTATGAGGCCTCCCAGCGGGTCTTCCGCGACATGCTCTACACTATGCTGAGGGGGGGCAGGGTATGACCGCTACTCCAGCGCGTCGGACCTAAGGAACCCGTCGACCTCCCCGCGCCTGGGGAGGGCCGCCACGACCTCGGGCTTCGTGACGCAGAGCGCCCCCGCATAGTTCGCGAACCTCACGGCGTGCCTCAGCGGCTCCCCCTCGGAGAGCGCCACAGCCAGCGCCCCGTTGAAGGCGTCCCCCGCGCCCGTGGAGTCGACCGCCCTGACCGACGGGGCTGGGACCGAGTATGAGTCACCGTCAGTCATCACCCTGGCTCCGCGCTCTCCGAGGGTGACGACGACGGCCTTCGCCCCCCTGGCAAGGAGCCCCTTCGCCCCCTGCTCGAACTCGGCCCCTCCGGTGAGCTCTCTGAACTCCTCCTCGTTCGGGGGGAGGACGGCCACGCCCGAGAGGTCCAGGCCTCCTAGCGCGGACGGAGCGGGGTTCAGGACGACGGTGAGCCCGCTCTCCTTCGCCTTGCGCTTGGCAGCTGCGACGGTCTCGTCGGGGACCTCGAGCTGGATCAGCATCGCACCGGCCCTTCCGATGGCCTCCCCCGCCCGGTCGATGTCCGAGGGGGCGAGGTCCCAGCTGGCGCCGGGGTCGATGGCTATGGCGTTCGCCCCTCCACTGTCGACCACTACGAAGCCTATCCCGGTATGCTTCGACGTCCGCCTGACAAGCCCCGCCTCCACCCCTTCCCTCTGCCACATCGTCAAGGCCTGGTCTCCGTCCTCGTCCGACCCGATGCACGCGACGATGCTGGCTCTGCCTCCCAGCCTCCTTACCGCCACCGCCTGGTTCGACCCCTTCCCCCCGGGGACTCGCAGGCACCCCGAACCGACCACGGTCTCGCCGGTCTTCGGGAGGCGGCCGACCTGCATCGTCACCCCGGTGAGGTAGCTCCCTACGACTACTATCGGCTTCACCGGCCGAGCCGCTCCCTCAGCTCGTCGATGATTGCCACCCCCGCCCTCGTCCCGAGGAAGTCCGCTCCGGCGTCCACAAGGCTGAGGGCGTTGTCGAGGTCCCGGATCCCGCCGGAGGCCTTGACGTGCACCCGGGGGCTCACCGACTCCCGCAGGAGCCTGATGTCGTCAACCGTTGCGGGGCCGCCCCTCCCCCAGCCGCTGGAGTTCTTCACCCCTGCGACCCCGGCCTGCTCGCTCAGCTTCGCCGCCCTCACCTTCTGCTCCCTGTCTAGTATCGTGAACTCCAGCATCACCCTCACCGGCCTCCCTCCAGCTCCGTCGACCATGGCGGCTATCTCGTCCCTGAACTCTGCTTCCATCCCGGACCTGAGGAATCCGATGTTGGGCATGACGTCGAACATGTCAGCGCCGAGCTCTGCCGTCTCCCTGATCTCCGCCACCTTCGACTTGGCCGTCACCCCTCCCATGGGGAACCCGACCCCCGCGGAGACCTTCACGTCGTCCCCGACCAGGCCCTTGGCCTCCTTGACCCAGCACCCCTGCACCACCACCGCGCCGAACCTGTACTTCTTCGCCGTGGCGCAGAACGCCGCCAGTTCCGACGCCGTTGCCTCGGGGGCGACCAGAGTGTCGTGTATCCTCTTCGCGAACGCGTCGGGGTCAGGGAGCTTCGGGTCCATTGGTTGCTCCCTCGCGATGGCACCGTAATTGAGCTTTCCCGGCTCAGCGGAGCCCCTGGGCGGTGGCCCTGTCGTAGGCAGCCCAGTAGGCGTCGGGACCCTCCCTGTACCGCGCCGCCTTCCCGCCCCCCTTGCTGACCCAGAGGCCCCTTCCGGGGGCGACCCGGCCTATGACGGTCGATTCGACCCCCGAGCCGCGAAGGACCTCGTCGAGCCTCTTCGCCAGTCCTGGCCTGCAGGTGATGAGGAGCGCGCCCTCTCCCATGGTGCGGAGGGGGTCGACGCCGAAGGCAGAACAGATTCCTGCCACCTCCATGGGCACCGGGATGCTCTCGGCGTCCACAAAGAAGGCCCTCCCGGAGGCCGCGGACATCTCGTCCAGGGCTCCGAGCACTCCGCCCTCGGTCGCATCGTGCATGGACGTTACGGCCTTCCTGAGCCCGGCCCCCCGGGCGACCCTGGCGTCGGCGACCGTAGAGCACTTCGAAAGCAGAGACCGCGCCCTCCTCGCCGCCTTTGCCCCCACCGCCCCCTCCGAGAACTCTGGGAAGGAGGTCGCCAGCGAAGCCGTCGCCTCGATGCCCGCGTGTTTGGTCATCAGGACGACATCCCCCGCCCGGGCCATGGCGGGGGTGACGTAGCCGCCCTCGGGCGCAACCCCGAACATCACCCCGCCCCCGATCACGGTGTAGCCGGCCCCCGGGTAGCTCCCGGTGTGGCCGGCCGCTATCGCGACCCCCAGCTTCTCGCACTCGTCTCCGAGGGCGGCGATGTACCCCTCCCTGTCCCCGGCGTTCATCTCCGGAGGAAAGTTGTAGGTGAACGCCGCGAACTCGGGGTCGACCCCGGCGGAAGTGAAATCAGAGGCGATCAGGTGGGCGCTCATCCAGGCTGAGCGGGGAACTCCGACCGCAGGGATGACCGAGACCGGGTCGGCCGTGACTATCAAAACCATCCCCTTGCCTATGCCCAGGACGGCGTTGTCGAGCCCCGCGATGTCGCGCCGATCCCGCTCGGCATCGAAATGCTTTAACCCCAAAACCTCGTTGACCACGAGTGCGGTACTGAAATCACCGACGTGCATCACGAGCAGGCGTGCCTTGTCGTC
>JAFMAW010000144.1 GCA_029784795.1 Nitrososphaerota archaeon
GGAACTCGCTGGCAAGAGGGCGCAGGCTGGCACGATCAAGGGCCGCATCGAGAGCGGCGAGCTGCCCAACCCGTACGAGCTGCAAGAGTCGGACGTCGGCGCCTATCTGGACGACGACTTCGGCGAAGTGGCCTCGTCGGACGCTGGCAGGCTGGTATACCTTCGGGACGGCATAATCCAGATGGAGAGCATGGACCAGGCGCGGGCCCGCAAGGACGGCGCGCGCAGGACGGCGCAGTCGGTACGTGGCAATCCTTATGCCGGCGGGAACGCTTCCGATGCCGAGGCTTACGACCTCGGCTATAACGATGGCAGGTCGGACGCCTTGAATGGGTACGAGTCGCTGCCGAAGGGAGCCGACGACGACCCCGCTTACAGCCAGGGCTACGACGATGGCTACGAGGACGGGTCCAGCGAGCAGAGGTCGCCCGCCTCTTTATCAAGCAAGCGGGCGCAGACCTGGGACGACATGGGCGTAGGCGACGGCGGAGGCGTCAACCTCTACCCGAGGACGCCCGGCGACCCCGACTACGACGACGGCTACAGGCACGGGCAGAGCGACTTCTACGCGGGCGTGGGCTACGACGACGGCTCCGACAGGCCGGACTCGATTCCGGCGTGGGTCGCGGGCTACTTCCGCGGCTACCACGACGCCGTAGAGGGCAGGCAGTCGGAGGTTCCCGAGGCCGCCGAGGATCAGTTCGGCGGCGACGACAAGGAGTCGGCCGGCCCCGGCGGCGCGTTCGCCGGCGAGCCCGTGAGGTTCTCGCGGCGCGTGCGTGCACAGTCTGGTGGTTCGTTGGAGGACGAGATAGCCGTCTTGATCCGGGACTATGGTGGAGAGGTCCCCGAGCAGGAGATGGTCGATGCGCTGGACTCGATGGCGCAGGAGTCCGGGGTTTCCTACGACGACTGGAAGGACGAGCTGGACGCGATGGTGGCCTCGGGCAAGCTGGTCATGAAGGACCTGGGCGGCTTGTACTACGCCTACAAGCTGGCGCGGCGCGACGGCAGGAATTCTTACGCCAACAGGAGGGAGGCCGCCATGAGGATACGGGAGGGCGAGCCCGTGAGGTTCAGGATCGAGGCCGGCGCGGGAGGCGCGGACTACGAGGGCGTCGGGATAGTCGACGCGGCGCTGGGCGCGGAGGCCCTGCGCGTGGTCGAGCCCGACGGCAACCCGATGGTGCTGTACGCCGGCTCGGACCGGATCCGCAGGGCGTCGAGGCGGGATATGGCTGAAGCCGTCGTCCAGCCGGCCCGGAGCGGGAGCAAGCAGGGCTGGACCGAGCAGGTCGTCCCCAAGACGATCGACGTGAGCGGCTACGTCCACGGCTGCACCTACAAGACGGGAAGGGCGGTCCACAGGTTCTACTGCGAGTCCGGGTACTGCCCGTACTACGTGAGGACCGAGAAGGAGGGCGACCGCGAGTACGTCTACGACCAGTACCCGGTCTGGACCGAGGACGCGTTCATAGCCAAGCTGCCGAGGCAGGACGCCCCGGTGCAGACCTCGGTGGAGCCGTAGCGGTGTGCTGGCGAATCGACGAGCCGCTGCCGCCGCGCGGGCGCAGGGGCCTCGGGCGCAGGATCGCGGGCTTCCTCGGCAGGGAGCTGCGCAGGCGCGCTGAGGGCAGGAGCGACTGGCGCAAGGTTCCCCGCGAGGTGCTGGCGGCGGGCTATGGCGGCGGGCTCGGCGTCTCGAACGCCGACAGGCTGGCGCTCGGTCCGGCGTCGACGGCGCTGCTCGGCGGAAGGGGATTCTGATGGAGTGGCGCGCGAAGTGGGACGGCAGGGCGCCGAGGTGGAGGACCGCGCAGGGCGGCGAGTTCCTCGACAAGAACAAGTACGACAAGGACGTCGACCTGGACCAGCGCGACCATTTCGCGCCGGACCTGTGGGCGCCCGAGCGCGACTACTGGGAGGACGACGCGGAGCCCCACGAGGACTTCGCCTGGGACGGCGGGGACCGCGGGCAGCCCGGGTACAGCCGGGGCAATACGACGGTATCGGGGAAGGCGGCGGCCGGCGAGGTGAGGCCCAACGACAGGGTCCGCTTCGTCAACGACAACTACGACGGCGGCCCGTGGCCGATCCCGGAGGGCAGCACCGGCGTGGTCAACTCCGTCGGCAGCAGCTTCGTGGACGGCGCCCCGAACGCGGACGTGACCGTCGACGGCATGGACGGCTACAACACGCTCCTCGTCCCCTGGGAGGACCTCGAGGTGGTGCAGCCCGCGATGGTCGACGACCCGTACCTGTACGACCCGAGGGGCGGCAAGGAGGGCAAGGAGGCGCAGGCCGACGAGTTCCCCCTGACGGTGAGGATCAGGTGCGAGTCCGAGGGCGGCTGGTGCACGGGCGTGGCCGACACCTATGCCGGCGCGGTCCGCGTGCAGTGGGTCTCCGGCGACTTCTCCGACTTGTCCCTCGACGAGTTCGAGGACTTGCTGGCGCAGCCCGAGACGCAGGTGAGGCGCGGCGGAGAATGGGACGGCGGCTCGTGAGGAAGGTGCTGGTGTTTAGAAGGAAGGCCGGGCTTGTCGCCTGGCTCAGGAAAAACTTCGAAGAGATCAAGGAGATGGACCGTATGGCGATTCAGCAGCTGATCGACTTGCAGGCGCAGGTGGACGCGACCTCCAAGGCCATAGAGGCCGGGATCGCGGACATAAAGGAGCAGGCCGCCAAGATCGCTGATCTGACCGCGCAGCTCCAGGCGGCCGTCGCGAACGTGGCAGACCCGGCGGCGCTCCAGGCGCTGACGGACAAGCTGAAGGCGGAGTCGGACGCGCTCGGCGCGGCGCTTCCGCAGCAGCCCGCCCCCCCGGCCGCCTGAGCCGGGCCGGAATTTGCGGGCTTGCGGGAAAGGGCGTAAGTTTACGGGCGCGGCGGGGTCTCCCACTCCCCCGCCGCGCCTTTTCCAATTCCAAGGCGGGGGCTAGATGGCGGAGGACAGGAAGCCGGACTGGCCCTGCATGGCCATCTCCAGGAAGGCCTCGTCGAAGGCGGCGAGGTAAGTCGACGCCTCCTGGCCCGCCAGGATCGAGGACTCGAGGTAGGTCTCGGAC
>JAFMAW010000145.1 GCA_029784795.1 Nitrososphaerota archaeon
ACCATCCAAGTTGTCAGGAGAACCGTACAGACATGTTCGTTCTCGTTTAAATGAGGGAGCCTGAAGGAGGTCTGCGTTCAGAGTTGATGTCCCGCCGATTCGTGGTGGCCCATGCGGGCCGGTACTATTACGGGACATTCTAGATTCCAGGAATCTCACAGAAATGACACAGGCAAACTCTCTGGGCACTTCATGCTCGTTCCCTAGCGTGGGTTCTGCGCTTGGCATTCCGGTTCGGAGATAAGGGTCGCCATGAGCATCGTGATGAAACCGGGCGCGACAAAAGAACAACTGAGCGCTGTGACACACAAAATCGAGTCCAAGGGACTGAAGGCCGACGTTTCGTCTGGAGAATTCCAGACGGTCATCGGGGTGATTGGAGACGAGAAGAAACTGGATTTCGACCAACTCAAATCGATGCCCGGAGTCTACGATGCAATCAGAATCCAGGTTCCCTACAGGCTTGTCAGCCGCAGCTACATCCGCAGGGACGTCGTAGTGAAAGTCCGCGGGGTCTCAATCGGCAGAGATCACCCTCCTGTCTACATGTGTGGACCCTGCTCCATAGAAAGCTACGAGCAGATTTACCGTATTGCGAAGCAGGTGAAGGAGGCTGGCGCCCAAGTCCTAAGAGGCGGCGCCTACAAGCCAAGGACGTCCGTCCACTCGTTCCAAGGATTGGGCCTGGATGGCCTGAAGCACCTCCGTGATGTCGGCAACGACCTCGACCTTCCCACCGTGACCGAAGTCAGGAGCGAGGTCGACGTCGAGAAAGTGGCGGAGTACGCCGACATCCTACAGATTGGAGCTAGGAATATGTTCAATCAAGACCTGATTGAAGCAACAGCCAGGACTCACAAGCCAATCCTCTTCAAGCGGAGCTTCGGGGCCCAGATTGACGAATACCTCAGTTTCGCGGAGCGGATAGTAGCCAACGGCAACAGGAACATAATCCTCTGCGAACGCGGAATTACACCCCTCGGCGGCAGCTTCAAACCTCAGACCAGGTTCACTCTGGACCTGAACGCCATTCCTGTAGTCCGAAGGGAAACGCCCTTCCCTGTGATCGCCGACCCCAGCCATGGGACAGGAAGAAGGGAACTGATTACACCCATGAGCAGAGCAGCCATAGCGACGGGCGCCCACGGCCTGATGATCGAAGTTCACGATAAGCCCCAGGAAGCGCTGAGCGACGGCGCTCAGGCGCTCCTTCCCAAGGAGCTAGGCGGCATCATCAAGACCTGCAACCTGCTCTACAAGACCATAAACGAGAGCGAGACCCCTTTCTCCAGTGACCTTCGCAATGAGAACGGCCAGAATTGAAGTCTCGCTGACCTCTGGAGACGATAAGAGCTACGAGATAGTCGTCCGCGATGGTATCCTAGGTGAACTTGTCGAGCGGCTGCCTCGCCTCGCGGATGCCAGCTCATTGTTCGTAGTGACTGACACGACTGTGTCGCGCCTGTATGGAAGGAAGCTGAAGGCCGAGCTCGCAGAGGCGTTTCGGAGCGTGGAGTTGGTATCCTTGCCACCAGGCGAGGCCAACAAGAACATCGAGGCGGCGTGGGCCCTGGCCGCGAAGCTGAACCGGCTCGGAGCAGATAGGGAGAGCTCGGTCCTCGCCCTGGGGTGAGGCGTGGTAGGGGATCTCGCGGGCTTCGTCGCCTCGATTTACAAGAGGGGGATTGACCATTATCAGTTGCCGACCACGCTGCTCTCCCAGGTCGACAGCAGCATCGGTGGAAAGACTGGAGTCGACGCCCCCTGGGGCAAGAACCAGATTGGCACGTTCCACCAGCCAAAGGGAGTCCTGACCGACCCCCTCGTGCTCAGGACCCTTCCTCGCGAGGAGATCATGAATGGGGTCGCAGAAATCGTGAAGTGCGCGGTCGTCGCGGACAAGAGGATGTTCGACAAGCTATCGAAACTCGTCGGTACGGAAACTAGGATTCCGAACGAAATCATAGTCGACGCCTGTAGGATAAAGGCGGCCTTGGTATCGAAGGACGAGAGAGAAGCGGACCTGAGGTCCGTTCTTAACTATGGGCATACCGTCGGCCACGCCATCGAAGGCGCTTCTGATTACAAGATGGGACATGGCGCCTGTGTGATTTTGGGTATGATCGCCGAGGGGTGGATTGCCCTGCGCCTCGGAATCCTCCGAAGGGACGATTTCGAGAGGCAGTCCCAATTGCTGCTGAGGCTATCCATGAGACCAGAGACTGAGGCGGCGAACCTCAACAAGGACGCGTTGCTCAGGTTCGCGCTTGCCGACAAGAAGTCTTCGTCTTCGACGATACGAATGAGCCTTCCTGCGGAACTGGGACGGATGCATACCACAAAGGACGGAAGTCACAGGATTCCTGTCTCCAGTGAAATTTTCAAGCAATCTATCGACCACCTCATAGGCGTCCTCTCGTCAAATTGAGGGTCTGGGATACTTGCGCGGGGACTGGTGGACCGATTTGCGGTTGTCCGCGCGTTCTACTGCAGGTCCCTCGACCGCCGTCCCGCTTGTGGTGGAGCCTAGGATTTCAATGCCGGGTGTCCCGGCGATTGGGCTGACTGCCTTTGGAGGACTGTGAGCTTGCTGATTCGAGCGCGGTGCGTTTGGTTATGTTCACCGTTTCGTTGTGGGTTCCACGCTTGGCGATAATCAAAGCGCCAGAGGGTGCCGAGCCCCACTCCCCGCGCCACGCCCTAAACGAACTTCGGAACCGCTCATGTGTGATGAGCTGCGCCTAGCGCAACTCTCTCTGCAAATTATCGAGGGTCGAAGCCCATCCTCCATTGAATCTACTGACCGGGGCGGGCCTGGTTCTTCGGCGTGAAGAAGAAGTCGGCAATGTGCTCGCCTAGGGCGCTGGGTTTCAGGTCGGAGCGGTTGCAGAGGACGATGACCGTCAAACGATCGTGGGTGAAGCGCTGGATGCTGGCGCGAAAGCCGACTGTCTCGCCATGGTGCCACATGCGAGGATGGCCGTTGTAGGGATTCAGGAACCAGCCGAAACCATAGGCGGCGGGCTCACCGTTGGGGCCGATGGGACCGCCATTCGGGACGTTGA
>JAFMAW010000146.1 GCA_029784795.1 Nitrososphaerota archaeon
CCATATCCAGCCTGTAGACCATGGAGACCAGCTCCGCCAGTGGAGGCCCCTTCTCCCCCTCGGCGGTCAGCACCACCGCCCCCTTCCGGCGCAGGGCGGAGGCGAACCAGCCAAGCCTCGCGGCAAGCATCCTGTCGTCGGCGGAGCACTTCAGTATGACCGGCGAGAAGGCGCGGTGAGGGGCCTCCCAGGTCTCCACGTCGTTGTGCATCGCCTCCGGCGCCTCCTCGAAGAAGGCGTTCGCCTTCGCGTTCTCGTTCACCGCGTTGCAGAACCTCAGCCCCACCCCCCGGGTCACCCTCGTCCCGTAGACCTTGGGGGTCTGCTTCCAGAGCCTGAGGGCCAGGGCCTTCGAAGTGTTCCTGGGGGCCGGGACCTCCGCCCTGGCGCCAGCCCATACGCGCTTGAGCGAAGCCAATGCGTCCCCCACTTCCCCCTCTGCCGACAGCCCGAAGGCTGAGTTCACTACGCCGACGCAGGCGAACAGCATGAACGGGAGCATGTACCGGGGGGCCTTGGCCTCGGGGACCGGGATGTGGGCCATGGCGGCCGCTTCGATGTCTTTCCTGAGAGCGCCGCCGCTTGAGACCCCGACCACCTCCGCGCCGTTGGCCAGGGCCGCCTTCGTCATCTGTATGGTCTCCATGGTCCCGCCGGACGCGCTGCAGGCTATGGCCAGGGTCCCCTTCATGTCCATCGCGGGGAGGAACCCCTTGTAGACCACGGTCTCGGGCCCGCCCCTGGCCGCTAGCCAACTGGAGATTATGTCCCCGGCGGAAGCGGACCCCCCCATGCCGAGGACGGCCAGCCTCCGGTGCTTCTCCCTGGGCTCGTAGGCGGCGGAGGAGAAGCCCCTGGCCGCTAGCTCGGGCCACTCCGCGTAGGAGGAATACACGTCAGACCTGTCCACCCGCGATATGAGCGAGGGACCGAACTGGTCCCGCATGATTCCCGCACCGCCCTCCTCCTTCAAAGATTAAGGTTTCTCCGGCTGGCCGATCTTCCCCTTCCGCGCTCCCGCACTGCGGCGCTCGGCCGCGGTGGAGGCGAAGGCCCTGCGCACCAGCGCCTCCCCGCTCCTCCCCAGGCTCATCCCCCGCCGCTCCATCATGCGCCTCTGGGTCTCGAGGACCGACTCGAGCTCGAGCTCGACCTTCCTCCCGGTCCCGCCGTCGTAGTAGGTGAAGCTCGGGACGTCCGTGGCCGCCAGGCCTGCTACGTGGGAGCCCGTCCCCACAGACTTCCCCGCGTACACGAGGGTGCCGATCGAGAGCTTCGCCATGTCCCCCACTGCCGGGCCCAGCTTCACGGCGCCGCTGTCGACCCTCTTCCCGTCTACGGTAGGCCTGACGTTGCCGTAGGTGTTCTTCAGGTTGCTGAAGGTGCACCCGGCCCCGAGGTTCACCCAGGACCCGATGTAGGAGTCGCCGACGTAGCCGTAGTGGGCCTTGTTGGTGAACGGCATGATGATGGAGTTCTCCACCTCCCCCCCGACCTTGCACGCCTCGAAGATGGAGGTCCCCCCGCCTATCAGGGCGGAGTAGAGCTTCGCCCTGGGCCCGATGTAGCAGGGGCCCATGACCCTGCTGAAGCTCTCCACCGAGGCGCCCCTGTCGATTACTATCGGCCCCAGCCTGGCGTCGAGGGTGACGCTCCCCTCCAGGTCCGCCCCCTCAGCGACCATCAGGTTAGAGGCTGGACCCCTGACAGCGACGTCCCTGGGGAGGGGGAGGGGCTCCTCGAAGCGCCTCGCCTGCTCCGCTATGGCGAGCCCGTTGCTCGCCACCAGGTCCCAGTACCCTGAGAAGAGAGGGTCCGGGGGCGGGGCGACGCGGCTGACCTTCTTCGCGATGCCGGCGACCACCCCCTTCGTGATGACGCCTGGCTTGAACCAGACGCTTTCAAGCATCGCTGCCACGAGCTCCCCCCCTGAGACCGCGGCGAACGGCTCTGACGAGGAGACCGAGGAGAGGAGCCTCTGTGTCGGCCGCGCCCTGGCGTTCAGGAAGAACGTCGGGCCGTAGGTCTTGTCGTTGTACTGGGCCCGGGTCAGGTCCTTGGAGACGGCCGCCAGCTCGGGCCTCCCCCAGAGGGAGACGTCCTTGGCGTCCGGGACGGTCCCCGCCAGGGCCTCGAGGATCGTCTTGGTCCCCCAGCGCAGCAGGCTCGCGTGCCTCAGGCGGGTCAGGGGCCCGAACCCCCCGAGGCGCTCGTCCTCGAAGACGACTAGCTTCGTCCGGCGCCATCGCCTTCCTTGAAGTTCCTGGTGTAGATCTCGTTGGCGTCCCTGAACGACTTCCTGTCGCCTATGTCCTTGAAGGTCCCGTCGACCTTCACCGCGTAGAGCCTCGCCCCCGCGGCCTTTGCCTCCTTGAAGGCGTCGTTCATCTCGTAGACCCTCCCAGGGGTGATGAACCTGAGGAAGCTCTTCTCCATGATGTAGCACCCCACGTTGATGTATCCCGAGATGGTGGGCTTCTCCTTCCACTCGGTCAGCCGCCCCTCCTTGTCCGTCTCCATGAACCCGTACTTCAGCTCGGTGCTGTACTTCATCAGCACCATGGTTGCGGTGGCCTTCTTCCTCAGGTGGAACTCTAGCGCCTCCTTTAGGTCGAAGTCCAGGAGCTGGTCACCGTAGACGCAAACGAACCTCCCCTTGATCTTGGACTCGGCCGCCTTCAGCTGGCCCGCGGTCCCGAGCGGCCGCGGGGAGGTGGCGTAGGCTATGTTCATCCCCCAGTCCTCGCCGGAGCCGAAGTACTCCTGGAGCATCTTCCCCAGGTATCCCGTCGAGACCACCACGTCGTCGACCCCCCACTTCTTCAGCCAGTCGAGGAGGTGCTCCATGATTGGCTTGGGCCCCACCGGGAGCATGGGCTTTGGGAGGAGGAAGGTGTACGGCCTGAGCCTAGTCCCCAGTCCTCCCGCGAGCACGACCGCCTGCAGCCTGTTGTCCTTCAGTCAGAGCGCACCCGGGAGGGAGGCTGGAGACTCCGTTCTTTATACGCTTGGCCCGGCGGCGGACGACACCCCCTCCCCGGGGTCCGGGCGCCCTTCGGGG
>JAFMAW010000147.1 GCA_029784795.1 Nitrososphaerota archaeon
CTTGGCGCGCCCTCTCGGCCTGTATGCGAGACTTCCCCGACGAGGCGCAGAATGCTTCCTATGACCCAAATCACGCCAAACCTTCCTTTTCCTAGGGCCCGTTTTACGGTTCGCACTTAAGCTTTCCCGACTGAGACGACCCCCACGAGTCCCAATCCTGCGGAGATTGCCTCCTCAGTCCTCACCGTCTCCACGTGCTGCTCCGGGTAGAGGTTCACCACGAAGTCCACTTCGTCCTTCAGCTTCTGCCCGAAGATCTCGTAGAGCCCCCTGGACGGAGGGCCGAAGATCAGCTTGACCCCATTCGCACCACTTATGGCCCGCCCGAGGGGCCCGAAGACGCTCCCCAGGGGCATTCCGAGGCGCGAGGTGGCGACCTTGACTTCGAACCTCTCGTCCTCCAACACGCCGGCGCAAGTCTTCTCTTCCACGCTGTACCCCCAATATGCCCCCGCCTCCTCCCTGGCCACCGCCGCCGCGGCAAGGGGCTTGACTGCGACGATCTTCACTGTGACGCGCCTCCCCACCGGGAACTTCCCATCCAGCCTCGCGGTGGCATCCAGTCCGAGGTCCACCGTCCCATCGCCGTTGGTCACGCCATCCCTGACGTCTCCCACGGCCACCCGGTCGAGAGGGACCCTCGCCTTATGGGATGGGATCCTGAGCGGCGGGAGGATGCCCGCGTACTTCAGAGATTCATCGAGGGGGTAGAGCCTTCGTCTCAGGTACTGGGGCGTCTCGAGATACTCGAGCACCTTGCGGACCAGCGGCCCCTCCCCTCCTCCTCTGGGGTCTCGGAATACCTCAATGACGTCCACCCCGTATATTGCACAGGCCCTGGCAATCGTCCCCAGCTTCGCCGTCTTCTCTCTGGGCGACTCCTTCTCCTCAAGGACTGTGTCTGGGATAGAGATGGCCAGCTTCTTGCCGAGAAAGGCCATGCGTCTTCGGTCGCTGCGCCGGATAATTCAGTCTTCCCCGCGCGGGTCCCATGCAAAGCAGATGAACCGACGCGCTCAGGGGGGACTCATGGCGGCGGGATCAAGGCCGGGGAAGGACAGATGGCTCTACAGCACCTTCCCCGTCTCGGTGGCCACGGGCCCGCTGGGTACCATGGTGCTCCTCTACCTGATAGCACAGAACGGGCAGGCGCTGGGGACCATCTACGGCGGACTGGCGACGGCGGTCTACAACGGCATCAGCATACCCGCGGCTCTGTTCTGGGGGATCACCATCGACAGGTTGCACAAGCGGAGGGCCCTGATAGCGTTGAGCTATGCACTGACGGCCGCGGCGCTGGCGTCTTTCTTCTTCGGAGACTCCGCTGCCGGGACGATCATGCGATACGGAATCATCTCCTTCGTCTCCTTCGCGTCGGCGACCCCTCTGAACCTCCTGATCATGGAGACGGAGCAGAAGAGTAGGTGGGCGAGCGCCTTCGCGAAACTCTCCATGGTTTCGAGCGTGGGCAACGTCGTCGGCTTGGTGGTCAGCACCCTGTGGACCGACGTCCTTCCCAGCCAGCTCGTCTTCCTCTTCGTCCCGATGGGGGCCCTGTCCCTGACTTCGTCGGTGATGGCCCTCCTGATGATCAAGGAGCCTGCCTTCGTGCTGGAGAGGGAGACCGTGGCGGCGAGGAGGCCGAGCTTCTTCTCCCGGCTCCTGGCCAACCCTGTCTTCTTCGTCGTCATCCCCTCCCTCTCCGACTTCAAGCGCGCTTTCCGCGGACTGCGTTCGACCCTGACCAGGGGCGCCCCGCTGTTCTACATCTCCACCATCCTCTTCTACGCGTCAAGCGGACTGTTCAACACTTCATTCGTCCCCGCCATGCACCTCTTCTCGCTCCCCGACCAAGACGTCTTCGCCGTCGTCCTGGTGGGGATGGCCGTCCAGACCCTGGCTTTCAGAGTGTCCGGGCGTTATGTGAGCACTCGGAGCCTCGTGACATCTTCGGTCCAAGGGCTCGTCCTCAGAGGATGGATGTATCTGGGGCTTGGAGTGGCCGCACTGCTGCTTACTGGCCCCTTGTTTCTGATACCTGCCCTCATCCTATACCCTGTGGCCGGCGGGGTGGCCTTCGCCGTGTATTACACGTCGGCGAACACCATGATGTTCACATCGGTGCAGAGCAGGTCGGCGGGCGCTGCCCTGGGGGTCTACTCCGCGGTGGTGGGGATCGCCTCCATGGCCGGTTCCTTCGCCTCAGGCTTCGTCTCCGTGTACGACGGGTACTATACGACGTTCATACTGGCGGCGTTGCTGCTCTTCGCAGCCGTAGGGGTCGTAGGGCGCCTCCCGACACCCTCGAGCCCTGACGAGAGCGCCCTCCAGTGACCCCCGGTCGCAGAGCCGACCCGGCGCCGGCCGACACAAACCTTAAGTTAGCCATCACCTAACCACGTTAGGTAGAATCTAAGATGAGCCCAGGACTCAGCAGGAGAGAGTTGGACTGCGTCGAGGCGGTGTACTCCCTCTCTTCGAACGGCTGGCCGGCAAGGGTGAAGGACGTCGCTGGCAGGATGAGGGTGACCCCGCCGACTGCCGTCCAGTTCTTGGCAAAGCTGATCGACACGGACCTGGTCGAGAAGGGGCCGAGCGGGTACAAGCTCACGAAGAGCGGCGTCGAGTGCCTCAACGGGGCGACCAGGACACACAGGATCTTCGAGACCCTGCTGGTGAGGAACGGCTTCCCCCTGGAGGACGCTTGCAAAGTCTCATCTTCGCTCACCGGCACGATAGACGAAACCGCCCTGGAGAAGCTTTGCTCTCATATGAGCCACCCTGACAAGTGCCCTCACGGAATGCCAATCCCCGGAGGCGCCAAGCATGTTTGACCTGAACGCCCTCCTGCACCCCGCCTCAGGCCTCGCCGTCCCTGTTGTCCTGGGGATCGCCCTGATCCTTGGGATGCTCCACGGGCTGACGCCCGACGAGCACACTTGGCCGATCACCCTGAGCTACGCGATCGGAGCCGCGTCGGGCCGGCGTGGGATGCAGGCCGGCCTGCTCTTCTCGGCTGCCTTCACTCTCCAGCGCGCGATCGCGTCGG
>JAFMAW010000148.1 GCA_029784795.1 Nitrososphaerota archaeon
TTCCGATCTGTACAAGAACGCCGGCGTGAAGGATCCGAAGAAGGAGCTGGACTTCGTCGAGCTCCACGACGCCTACGCGAGCTCCGAGATACAGACCTACGAGGACATCGGGCTCTGCGAGTACGGCGAAGGATACGACTTTGTCGACCAGGGGCACCCGTTCCTCGAAGGGATGGACTACGGGCTCGACCTCCCCCACAGAGGGACGGTCCCGGTCAACCCGTCTGGGGGGCTGATCGCCTGCGGCCATCCGGTGGGTGCGACCGGGATAATGCAGGGGGTCTTCGCGTTCTGGCAGCTGCAGGGTAGCATCGGGAGGCACTTCGGGAACGAAAGGCTGCAGATCAGGAACGCGAAGCGCGGGCTCATCCACTCCCACGCCGGGACCGGGAGCTCGGTGACCGTCACGATAATGGAGAGGGCGTAGATTGGCCGCGCCGAAGAAGTTCTCGAAGTTCAGGGACGTGATGAAGGAGGTCAACGCCAAGGGCGCCGCCATCTACAGGAACCCGGTGGGGACGGAGGACCTGGTCATACTTTCCCCGTACACCGTCAAGTACATCCACAGCTACGCCGAGGACTCGCCTTTCTTCCTGGGGCTGGCCGAGGGGAAGCTGATGGGGAGCGAGTGCAAGACCTGCCGCTACCGGTACGCCACGCCGCGTAGCCACTGCATGAACTGCGGCGGCGAGACCAAGTGGTTCACGCTCCCGAAGGAAGGGCACGTCCACTCTTGGACCACCTGCTACTACGGGGGCGAGGAGTTCCTCAAGGAGACGCCGTTCAACCTGGCGCTCGTGGAGTTCGACGGCGTGGACACCCTCTTGTTGACGAGGCTGAAGGGAGCCAAGGAGGCGGACATCTTCATCGGGATGAAGGTAAAGGCTGTGTTCCGCGACTCACCCAGGTACCTCATCTCTGACGTGCACTTCGTGCCTTCGGAGAAGACAAGGAAGAAGTGAGCCGGGCCCTAGGGCTTGGCCGGAGTCAGCCACTTTGAGTAGCGCTCGACCTTCCCGTGGATGGTCTGGTCGTAGAGCTTCGCGAGCCTGTCGGTGACCGGGGCGCCGTCGTCCCCGATCTTCCTCCCGTCGATTTCGCTCACCCTGGCGATTCCGGCCGCGGTGCCGCTGAAGAACACCTCGTCCGAGGTGTAAAGCTCCTCCTTGGTGGCGTCGTTCCTGTAGAAGGTGATATTCTCGTCCCGGGCGAACTGGATCACGGTATCCCGGGTTATCCCCCTGAGTATCCCAGAGCTTGCTGGGGGGGTGCTGAGGATCCCGTCCTTGACCCTGAATATGTTCTCCCCCGGCCCCTCGGCCACCATGCCGTTGGAGTTCAGGAGTATGGCCTCGTCGTACCCAGCCGCGACGGCCTGCATCTTGGCCAGGGCCGAGTTGGCGTAGTTTGCCGCGCACTTCGCCTGGACCGGCATCGCCCTCGAGTCGATCCTGACCCAGTTGGTTATCGTTGCCCTGACCCCCTTCTTGGCTGTGTCGCCGAGGTAAGCCCCCCACTCCCAGGAGGCGATGGCCATGGATATCTTGCTGGTCAGGGGGTTGAGCCCCATCTCGCCGTACCCTGTGAACGCTATCGGTCTGATGTAGCACTCCTTCGCCGGGTTGTTCTTCACGACGTCTACGCACGCCTGGATTATCTCCTTCGCCGAGTAGCCCAGGTTCATCCTGTAGATCTTCGCGCTGTTCATGAAGCGCTCGATGTGCTCGGGGAGCCTGAATATCGCTGTCCCCTTTGGGGTTTCGAAGGCCCTGATCCCTTCGAATATCGCCATGCCATAATGGAGCCCGTGTGTGAGGACGTGTATCTTCGCGTCGTCCCAGGGGACGAGCTTCCCGTCCATCCAGATCTTCTTCTGCGGATTCATGGCTGAACTCGGGCCAGAGAGGACGGTATTTAGGGACAGCGCTCTTCTTTAACCGGTTCCGTTTAAACGAAGCAGCGTTGAAGCCCAGCGGCATGGCCGACCCAGTGATACTGTCAGCCTGCAGGACGCCCATCGGGAAGTTCGGCAAGAGCCTGGTCGGCGTTGCGGCTACGGAGCTCGGAGCTCTGGTTATCGAGGAGGCGATGAAGAGGGCCAGGGTCGACCCGGGGGAGGTCGACGAGGCGGTCATGGGGAACGTCGTGTCTGCCGGCCTCGGCCAGAACCCGGCGAGGCAGGCGGCGGTGCACGCCGGCGTCCCCTTCGGCGTGGGCTCATTTACGGTCAACAAGGTCTGCGGGTCAGGGCTCAAGGCCGTGATGCTGGCAGCGCAGTCAGTCAAGGCCGGGGACAACGAAATCGTGGTCGCAGGCGGGATGGAGAGCATGAGCAACGTCCCCTATCTCGCCAAGGGGGTCAGGTGGGGGACCAAGTTCGGGGACGCGAGGCTCCTGGACGGGATGATCACGGACGGCCTTTGGGACGCCTATCACGACTACCACATGGGGGTGACCGGGGAGAACGTGGCGAAGAGGTTCCGCATCTCTAGGGAGGAGGCGGACGAGTTCGCCTACCTGAGCCACATGAAGGCGGCCAAGGCGTCCGAGGACGGGACCTTCGAGCGGGAGAAGGTGAAGGTGAAGATCAAGCGGGAGGGGGGCGAGATCGCCGAGTTCTCGACCGACGAGTGCGTGAGGGGGGACACCACCCGCGAGAAGCTGGCCAGGCTCAAGCCGGTCTTCAAGCCCGACGGCGTGCTGACTGCCGGCAACTCGTCGCAGCTGAGCGACGGCGCCTCGGCCCTCGTCGTCGCGTCGCAGGAGGCGGCGGACAGGCTCGGCGTCAAGCCGCTGGCGAGGATCAGAGGCTACGGGACGGGGGGCCTCGAGCCTGCGCGGGTCATGGAAGCTCCGATCCCCACCACCAGGGCCCTGCTCAGGAAGCTGAAGATGGAGGTGGGCGACGTCGACATCTTCGAGCAGGTGAAGGATCTTTGGTCCAACGAGCCACGGCGCGCGCTGGCGCGGGCCGCGGGTTGGGCGCGGGCCGCGGATTTCGCGCCGTCGAGCGCGGCCACGGCGTACTTGAACCTGTACGGTGACG
>JAFMAW010000149.1:0-1996 GCA_029784795.1 Nitrososphaerota archaeon
GGTGAAGCTCCTCTCCAAGGAAGCCCTCACCGAGGCGTTCGTCAGGAGCTGGCACCCGATAGCCCAGGTGGACCAGCTGTCTCCCAGGGGGCTGGAGAAGGCCTTCGTCTACTGGCGCGAGCTAATCCCGCTCTCTGAGAGGTTCAAAGACCAGTTCGGGAACTACGGAGTCAGGCCGGGGACGGTCGATTACGCCGACCTGGTCAGCACCGGCGTCTTCACCAGGGAGGAGTTCGAGGTCGAACTGACCCAGTTGTACGAAGAGCTCCTGAGGGAGTCCAACGGAGACTGGGTCGACTACCGCCAGTTCATCGGGGTCGAAAGCTTCGAGATGAAGGTCAGGAGGGCATACCTCCTCGCGTTCCTCATCAGCGAAGGGAGGGCCCTCCTGAAGACCGAGCCTCTCACGGGAAGGATCTGGACCATGGCCCTGGCCGAGAAGACGAAGGGGACTCCGAAGTCTGTCGCGATATCGATAACGGGTGAGAATTGATGGAGTCGGACACCGCTGACAGGGCGCTTCTGGAGAGGAAGGTCAGGCGGGCCTTCCAGGTCTTAGTCCTCCAGCGTGGGCGTAACCCCGGCGTCAAGGGGTGGGAGATGAAGCGGTACCTGGGGAGGGACTACCGCAAGATCATCGGAGTCCTCTCAGAAGACGTCGCACCCATGGGCCTCGAGGTGTTCGAGGTGAAGGGCGTCGACGGGACCGACGATTCATCCCGCTTCCTCCTGAGGTTCAAGGAGCCTCCTACCGTCACGGAGGCGGAAACGTCGGGCATCAGGATAGACGACCTGGCTGTCCTCGCGGCAACCATCGCCTTCGTCAACTCCAAGACCGGCCGTGTCGCCAGGCGCGAGGTCGAGCAGTTCCTCAGGGAGAAGTTCCCCAGGTGGAGGATCGACTACTCGCTCGACCGGTACGTGAAGCGCGGCTACCTAGAGCAGGACGAACGGACCATGGTGCACATAGGCTGGAGGACCAGAGCGGAGGTGGACGAGAAGACTCTCATGACGCTGATACTGTCGCGCGCTCAGGAAGCGGCGAAGAAGTAGCGCCTGCGCAGCGCCTCCCTCTCTCCTTCGATGATGAGTTCAACGACATCCGTCCCTTCCTTCCTCATCTTCGCGGCCAGCGCTGCAGCTTCTGCCAGCCTTATCCCCCTCCCGGCCAGGATCATGTCAGCGGCGTGACCGTACTCCTTCCTCAGCTCCGACGACTTTCTGAGCGCCTCGACCACCTTCAGCTTGGCTCCGGTAAGAGCCGCCCTGCTCCTGGCCTTCATGGCCAGCGAGAAGACGTTCTCATAAGAGTCGGTCGAGAGCCCCAACCTAGGCTTCCCGCACGCGGGGCAGCTCTCGAGCCCCTCTAGGTCTGCGACCTTTCTAAGCTCCAGGAAGTTCCAGCAGCTGGTGCAGACCGCCACGAGGAACGTCTCGTTGACCCTTGCCCTGGTCGACTGCTTCAGGAGGGCCCTCAACCGCTCTGGTGAGACTATCTCTCCACGTCTGCTGATCTCCTCCACCCCGATTCTGGCGATGGGGGTGAGCCCCTCGTACTCTACCAGCTTCACGTCAATCGCGCCTGCGTTAATCTTCTCGATCACGTCGGCAGCCGCCGAGAGGTCGAAGTCGTCGTGGAAAATCATGCTCATCGCCTCTTCGTAGACGGGGGTGTCCCTGAGGGCTTCGATGATCCCGGCGATGGAGACACTTGCGTAGTCTGCGTCCTTGGCTATGGCGCCGCACTTCTTGCCCGCGTGGATGAGGCGCCGCTTGAAGATCCCGCTCCTCTCTACGGCTTTCTCAGTCGCTGCCTTCAGGTCGAGCTTGTGGAGCTCCTCGACCACCGAAAGGACGACGGCGGGCGTCACCTCGGCCTCGATCACAATCCGGTAAGGGTCCTGGTGGACGGCTACCGACTGCCCTATCCGTTCGGAAATGAGGTGACCGAGGACCCTGGCCAGCAGCCTGTTCACCCTGTGCCCGAAGGCCGCCT
>JAFMAW010000149.1:2006-3040 GCA_029784795.1 Nitrososphaerota archaeon
GTATGACCAGGTACTTGTCCCACTTCTCGATGGTCACAAGCCTCTCTGAGGGTATGGGGAGCTTCGCAGCCTGCTGCTCCGCGACCTCCTTCAAGGATTCCTGGAGGGCGTCCTTGGAGGCCGGGTAAGTCCTGGCCAGCTCGTCCAGGTATTCAGCCTCTCCACCCTTCTCCAACTCCTCGGCGTACCTCCTTCGTACGGACCCTACCTCTGCCGCGACCTCCATCGGGACAGGTATCTCATCTCCCACCCAGTGGGGGACTGCACCCGTCGGATCATCCTCTGACCTCACGTATACCTTGTTCCCGTAGATCTGCTCTACCTTCCAGCACCTCCCCGCCTCCACGAACTTGACACCGACCTCCCCGTACTCCGACACGAACGCCTCGTCCAAGGTGCCGACGAACGTGTCCCCTTCGATGACCAGGTACTGCTTCTCGTCCGGAATCATCGAGAGGTTGTCGAAGTAGTACTGGAACAGCGGCTTGACGTCCCTGGCGCGGAAGACCTTCCCGTCCGATTCACTGTAGTAGGCCAGGCGGGGATAGCGCTCCCGCATGTAGGTGAGCACCTTCTTCATCCTCTCCCCGTCGAGTTCCGCATAGGCATAGCTCCTCTTGAAGAAGGACACCAGGTCGTCGAAGTTCCAGTTCCCCTGCTCGATGAGCAGCCCGGCGACCTGGTGTATGGCCACGTCGTAGGGGTTGAAGATCGGCTCGAGGGGTTCCAGCTCGCCCATCACCGCCTTCCTGCAGAGCACGGCGGCTTCCAGCGTGTCGTCAGAGTCCTGGGTGATCACCAGCCCATTGGAGACCTCACCCACCCTGTGCCCGCTGCGTCCTACCCTCTGAATCAGCCTGGTCACCTGCCTCGGGGAGTTGTACTGAATCACATACTCAAGGAACCCTATGTCTATGCCGAGCTCGAGGCTGCTCGTGCATATTACTCCGAGCAGCTTCCCATCCTTGAGGCTCCTCTCGACGGCTTCCCTGGTCGCCTTGGACAGCGAGCTGTGGTGGACCGCTATGGCGAAT
>JAFMAW010000014.1 GCA_029784795.1 Nitrososphaerota archaeon
GATCTTTTATGACAGCCCATAGAGATGTGCGAAGGGGCATGGGGCTAGGGGTTTCTCATAGGGGAGGTCCAGTTACTGTTGCCGTAGTGCAGGAGATACTGAATTACTTCGAAGCGCGCCTTGTTGAATTGGGAGCCAAGGAAGTCCCTGGTTGGGATAACCAACCCGGTGATTTGGTCTTTTGGAGAGTGAGTGGGCAGATATCAAAGCTCGAGGTCGAATTCTTGGAGAAGCAAAGGAGAGGGGAACGCGAGTCTCCGGAAGAGGATTTGCGGCACTATAGGAATGAATTGGCGTCGGCTAACCCAAAGGCGAAGCCTGAATATGAAAAGCTGATCAGATGTGTGATGATGGTCCGAGCAAGGCCGAAGTTACTCATCCCACCCGACTTCACACCTACGAGTCAAAGGGGAATCCGAGCCAACCTAGACCCGCGTGCAGAATCACTTTCTGTTGTGTTCACCCAGAATGGTTCGAGAGACGAGTGGAGAGACTTGGGAGATTACACCAAGACCAGCCACATAGACCCCTGGCCAGGCGTACACGTCACCGTCTGCGAAATCCTGCAGAACGTCCAAAGGATTGTGAAGTCAGCTGGAGGGGACTTCGAGATTTCTGATGGATGCGAGTATTGCGACGACTATCACAATGATCTAAGACTTTCCCAAAGAAAGGTTGCGTGAAGAGTACCAAGAGATGTGAGTGGGGTCGGCCGGATTTACCCACTTCATTTTTGACGGGGGCAGAGAGGCTTTTGCGGTCTCTTTTTTGCCCAACGTCTGACCACTCGATTTCAGCATCTTTTGGTTTGTATTAAAGCGCCACACGCTGCCCGTTCATCAGAGCGCACATAGTGTGGAATGCCCTTGGCCCTGGTCGGGTAGCCGCGAACGCTGGCCAGGCGAACGCTAGGTTTGGCATTGCCACAATTCTCGTACTGAACTCCTCAATATCGTTGGCCGAGAAGATAGAAACAATATCGAACTCCCCGGTCACCTCATAAAACCCTTGGGGTTCGGATTTTTTAGTTCCTCCAGACGGAGGCCGCCGAGGGTGACTCGGCGGTGGTTCCACATAAATATGCCCCTAAGAGCCCGCGGCAGCCCAACGAGGAATGAGCGGAAACCATTTCCCATGCACCTCTGCTGAGGGGACCAGTGGTGTGCTTCACGTAATAGCTGCCACTACTTTCTGGAGTTCCTCTAAGCTACTCGCGCCTGTCTTTCCCTTGACTTCGACCAGACATCCCTCGATAAGGTCGTCCACTATAACCTGAATCACACTATCCAACGATGATCTAACCGCGGCAACTTGGTGTACGATCTCCGAATATGGCTTCCCCTCATCGAGCATCCCGGTGATTCCGTGGACGTGGCCGTGTATCCGGGCAATTCGCCTTGATACGTCCTTTCTCCTGTGGTTCGACATCCCCTCCAGGGGGATGGGATACCTGTATATACCTTCTCCTGGCCGGGCCGGGGCATAAGTGTGGCCCATGAGCCCGTGTCAGGAGTATGGTGAGGGCACCGGAACGCATGCCGGAATGGGCAACTGCGAAGTCGGAGAAGGTGGTTCCTTCTGAAGTCAGGTTCCCAACTTTACTACTCCTACCGGTGGTTCCGCAAGCACCTGTCGATCTTCCTGGCGGTGCTAGGCCCTGGAGTGATCGTCATGGTCGCGGACAACGACGCCGGGGGCATAACCACCTACATGGTCACGGGGTCGCAATTCCTTTACAGCTTCATCTGGGTGGAGATCCTTCTCGGCCCCGTCGCCTACGTCTGCCAGGAGATGACTGTCAGGCTCGGTGCCGTAACCAAGAGGGGGCACGCGGAGGCCATCTTCGACGCGTTCGGACCTCTTTGGGGGTGGTTCTCTCTCTCTGACCTGACACTGACGGACGTGTTGACCATCGTGACCGAGTTCATAGGGATGACCGCTGCGATGAGCATCTTCGGCATCCCCCCTCTTCTCACCGAGATCTTCGTAATCGCGTTCATCATGCTCATCATGATCAACGGTCGGTACTGGACATGGGAGAAGATAGTGCTGGTGCTCTGCGTCGTGAATCTCATCTACGTCCCAGCCGTCTTTCTCGTCCACCCCAACCTCTCGACGATGTTCTGGCAGGGTGTGGTCCCAGGACTACCGTTCGGGCTCACGAACCCGGTGATCTTCCTGCTGATGGCAAACGTAGGCACGACAATCGCGCCCTGGATGATCTTCTTCCAGCAGAGCTCGGTGGTTGACAAGGGACTCCGCGAAAAGGACGTCTCCTACGAGCGGGCGGACACAGCGATCGGCTCCTTCTTCACGGTCCTCGTCGCCGTCGTTCTAATCATAGTGGCGGGGGCGCTCCTCTTTGGGAAGAACGTCGACTCGGCCGCGACCGCTGCCAGACTTCTCATGCCGATCAACGCGTACGTGGGGTCGTTCGTCGCCATCGGGCTGTTCGATGCCGGCCTTTTGGGCGCAATAGCTGTCTCTCTAGCGAGCGCATGGGCCTTCGGCGAAGTCTTCGGCTGGTCTCACACCTTGAACAACAGGATAGGCCAGGCGCCTTGGTTCACTCTGTTCCGTCTCTTCATCCTCGCAGCGGCCGCGGCGATAGTCCTGATCCCAGGAGCTCCCCTAGTCTTGATAACGTTGTTTGTCCAGGTCATCGCCGTGACGCTGCTCCCCGCTGTGCTGGTATTTCTAATACTGCTCCTGAATGAAGAAGAGCTGATGGGGCAGTTCAAGAACAGCAGAACTTGGAACGTTTTCTCCATCACGATTGTCGTCGTGCTCATCGGCCTTTCCACTCTCTATGCGATAGGGACGCTCTTCCCTGGTTTGTGAGGTGGAAAGTGACGAACCCGCTGGGCAGAGCCATCGCAAAGATCCGGGAAATCAATAGAAGATATTCCAAGCCGAGGATAAAGCTCTCAAGAGGCACGCGGATTGCCCTGTTGTCCCTGAGGCTCTATCTCCTATTCCTGATCGCTCTCTTGCTATACAGGTTGATTACCTTCTTGTGAGAGTGTATATCCATGGGTCCATCATCGCCATCGTTTGAATTGGGAGCGGCCATTCGGAGGTGGCCCTAGCTGTCCACCGAGCCTCCCCCCAGACGCGACAACAACGGCGGGAACGCCGTCGGAAACATAGAAAAGGCGAGGAGCTTCCTCGTGACCAAAATCATTGGGGCCTGGGTGCGGACAAAGTCGGGCGTCAAGCTTGGCAAGCTGAAAGACTTCGTTTTCGTTGACGACCCCAAGTACGCCGAGGTGACGACCCTGATAATCGGCAGGCCATTCGGGGACCCTTCGCTGAAGGTCCCTTGGAGCAGCGTCGTGGGCTTTGAAGCCGATGAGATCGTAGTGCGGGATGCCCCCGATGGGGGGTACGCCGAGGTAGGGCCAGAAGAGGATCTGCTCCTCCTGAAGGACAAGCTTCTCGATAAGAAGATACTGGACACCGAGGGCCTCGCTGTGGAAGTCGTGTACGACCTCCAACTCTTGCTGGTCGAGAACAAGCTGTTCATGGTGGCAGCAGACGTGAGCGGTCGCGCTCGCATGAGACGACTCGGCCTGGGCAGGTTGGGCGGGGGCGCCCGTAAGAGAGGCGAGGTGGAAGACTTCATACCCTGGAAGTATGTACAGCCGCTCGAAGCTCTGACTCCCACCAAGGGCTTCGTCAAACTCACCGTGGCTAGGGACAGGCTCAGAGAGATACATCCAGAGGACGTCGCAGACATTCTGGAAGAGTTGGACAGAGACCAGAGGATCCATGTATTCGACGCCCTTGACAGCAAGGCAGCTGCTGGCGCCCTGGAGGCGGCAGAACCCCGAGTCCAGAGAGAAATCCTGGCCGACACAAACATGGAAAGGGTTGCCCAGATTTTCGCCCATCTATCTGCGGTCGAAATCGCCGAGATAATCTCGGTCCTGCCGAGGAGCGACGCCGTTGAGTTCATGAAGACCCTGAGCCCCGACCGGGTGGTGCGGGTCAGGGAACTCATCACCCAGCACGAGGTCTCCGCCTCGGTGCTCGCCACCCGACACTTCCTTGGGTTCCCAGGCGACCTGACCGTGGAGGACGCATTCGTGAGGTTCAGGAAGGAGGCGCCCAGCTCCCTGGTCAACATGTACATCTACATCGTCGACGACGAGAAACACCTGAAGGGGGTCATCGACATCAACGAGCTGGTCCAGGCGCCGCCCAACAGCAAGCTTGAGGACTTCATGGTCAGGGAGGTCGTCATGGTCGCTCCATCTACGAGTCGGGGGGGGCTGGAAGCGCTCTTCAAGCGCTACAGGTTCAGAGCAATTCCGGTCGTTGACGACGAAGGGAAGTTGATGGGCGTTGTTAGGGAAAAGGACGCCTTCTCGACAGGGGACGAGATACGCCTGGCGAGGTAGGATGTTGTGCCGTCACATCATAAGCCCCGAGAAATGCCGAGGCCTTCACTCGTGCCTGCCCCCGTCGGGCCAGAGGTGTGCTCGGCCTACTCGAGATTGTGGACCAGAACGGCTGAAAAGCCAGCGTTCGTAAGCTTGCTAACGGGCTTAGAGCTGACCTCGCCGTCTTGCCTTCTATCCTCGGAGCCGCGAAAATACTCGGCCTTATCGCGAGATTGGAAGGGAAGATTCTGCTGACGGTTCTGGGACCAGGATGCTCAGGGCCTCAGACCGCAGGTTCAGGTTGCTAAGAGATGCTCTCGCCGACTTGGAGCCTTTCAAGACCGTGCTGGAGCTCGCGTCGAGGCACGGAAAAGCGGCCTCGAGACAGGTGGCCAAGGCGCTCCGCGATGAGGTGTCGAATGGGACTTCCGTCCCGAGGTGATCCAGGCGATTGTCGATGGCTTGATGCTCTACTGGTCGATTCTTGCCGGTCTGTTCACGGACGAGCGACAAATCTTCATCAAATCTGTCTAGACGCATGCCGAGTGTTGCCCGGGAGGTGGGGTTTCCACTCGGCACTTTTCAACTTAAGTTCACGTATGAAAGGGTCAAACTTTCTCCGCGTTGGACCCATGGCCGATCATCTGCTGGTCGTCAAACGTCCGCCCCCCCTCCCGCGAAATGGATCGTCTGGCTCTGGGCTTGTGATGTTCAATGTCGTATGAGGTTGAGAAGAATTGGTGGGGCAGAGGCCCGGAATTGGATTTGAAATAGCTGGGGCAACAGCGACTGAACCCGTGAATTAGGATGGGGTCGGCCGGATTTGAACCAGCGATCTCAAGCGGTCTCGAGACAGGCTCCCGAAGCGACCTGCTCTTCCCGAGGCTTGAAGCCTAGACCAGACTAGCCGACGACCCCTAGCAGGCGCCCGCCCAGGCTCTGCTTATATCCTGTCGGGAGACTCCGGCCGGTCAATAACTACTCTCGCGCTCGTCACGCCGGGTCGGAGGCGGACTGCGTGGCGTGCTGCGGCTGCTGCGATGGTTGCTGCGAAGAGAAGTGGGGGACGGCGCAGGGGAGCCTTTATAGGTTGAAAGAGGGGCCTGAGCACTGATGTCCGAAGAGAGGAAGACGGTCATCGTCGGCCAGAGCAAGCCCCTCCTGAACTATGTGACGGCCTGCATCACGATGTTCAACGGCGGCGCAAAGCAGGTTGTGCTCAGAGCCCGTGGAGAGGCCATCAACATGTCAGTGGAGGTGGCCCAGGTCTTGAGGAAGCGCTTCATGAGCAATGTCGAAATCTCGAACATCACCATCGACGGTGAGAGCGTCACCTCGAGAGATGGAAGGCAGCTCAACCTTCCGGTCCTTGAGATAGAGCTCTCGATTCCCGTGGCGACAGTTTCGCGCTGAGAATCGCGCCTTCGCAGCCAGGTTTGGGTAAAGGATTTTAGCCTAACCCTGCGGGCAGAGCTTAGGTTTCTATGAATTCGAGGAAATTCGCGAAGGTCCAGGGCAAGCTCCCGGGGCCAAAGGCCAGCGCTGCGGTGAAGAGTACCGCCAAGTATGTTTCGCCGTCTATCTCCCGCTTCTATCCCCTCGTGGTAGAATCTGCCCATGGGTCGCTCGTGAAGGACGTCGATGGGAACCAGTTCATCGACTTCGCTGCTGGGATCGCCGTGCTAAGCACCGGGTCCACCCACCCAAAGGTCGTCGAGGCCGTCAAGCGTCAGGCCGAGAAGTTCATCCACTTCTCATACACCGACTTCTACTACGACAACCTGATCCAGCTCTCTGAGAGGCTGCTGCCCCTCATCCCGGGCGACGGCAAGAAGATGGTGTACTACGGCAACAGCGGGGCCGAGGCTATCGAGGCAGCGATGAAGTTGACGAGGAACCACACCAAGCGCCCGCTGTTTCTGGCACATTCGGGGGCGTTCCATGGGAGAACCATGGGGGCCCTAAGTCTGACGGCGAGCAAGCCCATGCAGAGGAAGGGGGCGCTCCCTCTGATCCCCGACGTGGTCCACTTCCCGTATCCTTACTGCTATCGTTGCCCCTGGAAGCAGACGTTCCCTGAGTGCGATTACTACTGTGTGGACTACTTCAAGGACCAGTACCTCGACAAGTTCGTCCCCGTCGGCGACGTCGCTTCCTACTTCTTCGAGCCGATACAGGGCGAGGGCGGCTATGTCCCCGCTCCTCCGGAGTACTTCAAGAAGATGGAGTTCCTCCGAAAGGAGGGCGTCCTCTTCGTCTGCGACGAGATCCAGACCGGCGTTGGGAGGACTGGCAAGTTCCTCGGGATAGAGGATTATGGGATAGTCCCCGACGTCGTCACCATCGCTAAGGGCATCGCCTCCGGTTTGCCGCTTAGCGCGACCATCGCCAAGGCCGAAATCATGGAGAGCTGGAAGCCGGGACAGCACGCCTCGACCTTCGGAGCCAACCCCGTAGCCGTGGAGGCTGCGCTGGCTACCCTCGATGTCATAGAGTCCGAAAAGCTGCTGGAGAACGCCCGTAGGCTCGGAGACAAGGCGAAGAAGAGATTCCTCGAGATGAAGGCGAAGTATGAGATAGTGGGCGATGTGAGGGGCAAGGGACTCTTCGTGGGGGTCGAGATCGTCAAAGACAAGAAGACCAAGGCGAGGGGCGACGAAGAGGCAGCCAGAGTCGTCGACTATTGCTTCCATCATGGCGTCCTGGTCATATTCGCGGGGCACAACACGCTCCGCTTCATACCCCCGCTGAACGTCACCGAAGACGTCATGGACGAGGGCATAGACATCATGGAAGAAGGAATCGCAGTCGTTAATTCAGCCACCACCAAAGTCTAGATATGTACGACTTCGAGACACTCGTCGGAGAGCTGCTCCAGCAGAAGCCGGAGCTGAACAGGGATGAGCTCATGCGCCGGGTGGAGGACAAGAAGCGGACCGTGGGGGCGGGCTATCTCACCGACCAGGGGGCCCTCTTCCTTGTGGCTGGGGAGCTGGGTGCGTCGCTCCGGAAGGAGAGCGCGTCTTCGGACCTCGCTATCAAAGACCTGTACATAGGGGCCAACGACGTCACCGTCGTCGCCAGGGTATTGGCGGTCTATCCCGAATCCATCTTCAACAAGAAGGACGGCGGCCAGGGGAGGTACCGGCGGTTCGTCCTGTTCGACGGGAAGAGCTCTGTGAAGATGACCGCGTGGGAGGAGGCGCTCGGGGAAATCGGAAAGCTCGGTCTCGAGCTCGACTCCCCGGTGAGGGTTCGGGGAGCATACGTCAAACAGGGCCTGGATGGGAAACCGAACCTCAACCTGGGGAAGAGGGGCACGATGGAGCGCCTGGACGACGAGAAGGTCCTTGCGAGGCTTCAGTCGATATCGGCCGTGGCCCAGAAGCTCCCGAGCCTAACGAAGGAAGAGCCGTTCGAAGCCATAGAGGGGGTGGTCAGCTCTGAGCCTCGCTATAGCGAGTTCGTACGATCAGACGGCTCGGCGGGGTCTTTGTTCCAGTTCGGCGTGGCCGACGACGGCGGAAAAGAGGTCCGGGTTGTCGTCTGGAGCCCTGCTTCCCGCCCGGACCTCAGGCGAGGCGAGAAGGTGCGGGTCACGAATGTGAGGGCGAGGCGGTCTAACAACGGAGGATTCGAGATCCATGGCGACGCCGGCAGCGCCATATTAGTGGGCGAGCCCGCCGCGAAAAGCGCTCTTAGGGTGGCCTCGACGAGCTCGACCCAGTCTGCCAAGCTTGTCCTTGGCGTGGGGAAGGACAAGAAGGTAAGGTTCCTCGAGGTTGGGGTGGGCCTCGAGGCGCCTGCGCGGGGCGAATTGGTCGAGGTGCTCCCTGACGAGGTGGCAGAGGGGGTTATGCGCTGCAGGGGCGCGGGCTCCCTTCGGATTCTGGTAGACGACGCGTTCCCGGGGCTGGATGCGCTCATGACGAAGCTCCAAGAGGTGAAGGAGGAGGACTCGCAGATAATGGTCGAGGTCATCGCCCTGTCCCATGGGACCGTGGACGACGTCCAGCTGAAGGATGGGACGACGGCGAAGAAAGGAGAGTTGGTCATAGGAGACGACACGGGGGACATCAAACTCGTCGCCTGGAGAGACCTATCTGGGAGGCTTTCGGGCATCCAGCCCGGAGAGAGGCTCAGGTTGGTGGGGGTGTCGATAAAGTCCACGAAGACGGGAGGCCGGGTTCTGCAGCTATCAGCCTTCAGTGTGGTAGAGAGGATCCGAGAGCGGAGCTAGGCCTTCGAGCGTCTCAGGGCCTCGTACTCATAGACGAACACCAGCACGAGGGCTATGACAAAGAGGGCGATCATCGCCGTGCTGATGAAGTTGTAGTAGCTGGTGATGCTGAGGAACGGGAACAACTTACAGATGGCGACTCCGGCGTCCGATATTAAGCGTTGCTGGGAAGCAAGAAGGACGGCCGTGGTTTCATGATGA
This sequence comes from Nitrososphaerota archaeon, assembly GCA_029784795.1. Next base: position 8,827 of record JAFMAW010000014.1, read on the forward strand.
GGCTTTTATCCCCAAGCCATGACGGCGTGCCCAGTGCCGAGGTGGCCTAGCCTAGTTATGGCACCAGGCTACACCCGACGGGGTGAAACTCATAATCCTGGGCTGGGAAGAGTGATCTGGGGGTCGAGGGTGCGAATCCCTCCCTCGGCACTATCTCTGGGAAAACACTGAGAGCCACGGGTGGGATTCGGACCCACGACATCCACCTGTTTGGGTTCGCCTTACCAAGGTGGCGCTCTAGCCACTGAGCCACCGTGGCACTCGGGCCGGCACCGACTGAACTTGATTCTTAACCTTTCGAAGACAGAAGCGCGAAAGGCTGGCCGCTCCTCGTCTCTGTGCTGTCGCAGCCGACGCGCTGTGACCCAGGCCCCTTCCCGTCGACGAAGGACCCTGCGGCCTTCTCGGCCCCGGAAGCGTGTGGGGGCAGGACGGGCGTCGTCGGAGTGAGTCGCGGTTACCCTTGGCCGCTGGCGCGGCCTGAGGGCGACCGTCGTGCTTCCTTTCAGAGGCCCACGAAGTCGATAGGGGGCGGCCTCTGGTCTCGTGTCGTTTGAGGCCCCGAGGGGACGCCTATGGCCACGAGGTGTGGGACTTCCATATGAAGGGAGAAGGCTACGAAGTCATAGAGCGCGAAGACGGGCTCGTCGACCCGTCGGAGGTGGCGCCCGAGGTCTACTTCGCCCAGTTCGAGGAGTGGCCCGAAGCGGAGAGGAAAGGAATCGCCTATGTGAGGGGGAGGGTACTCGACGTCGGGCGCGGGGCAGGTAGGGTCTGCCTATACCTTCAGAGCCGCAAGAACCTGGAGGTAGTCGGCGTCGACAACTCGCCGCTCGCCCTCAAGGTGGCGAAGGCCAGGGGCGTCAGGAAGACCAGGCTGCTCGCCTTCAAGGACGTCGACTTCGCGCCTCGGTCCTTCGACACGGTGGTGATGTACGGCAACAACTTCGGCCTGTTCGCGAACAGGCGGCAGGCGAAGCGCCTCCTCAGGAAGCTCCATGCCATGACCACGGCCGCCGGGAGGATAGTGTGCTCCAGCGTCCCCCCACAGGACGGACGGCCCGGACCACCTGCGCTACCAGAGATGGAATAGGGCCCGCGGGAGGATGCCTGGACAGGTGAGGATTAGAGCGAGATATCGGGCCTTTGTCGGAGAGTGGTTCGGCTACCTCTGGTCTCGCCGGAGGAGATGAAGGGAATCGTCGTTGGGATGGGGTGGCGCGTCGGCCGCGTCATACTCTCGAAGGAGGGTCCGCTATACGTAGGGGTCCTGCAGAAGGAAGCCGGGCGGCCTACCTCTCGGCGACCTGGGCCGGCTTGAGGTACACCCGGCGGTACACCCAGGAGTTCCCGAAGCGCTCCCTCTTGATGTGTTGCCTGTCTGCCAGGCGGGCCAGGTACGTCGAGATGGTGCTCAGCTTCACCGGCTGATCATACCTCTCCTCGAACTCCCGAGCCACGTCCGACGACGAGAAGTCGCCAGCCGCGAACGTCGTTTCCAGTAGCGTCTGTACCTTGCCGAAGAAGGTCCCCTCGTCCGGCGCCCGGTGGGCGGGCTCCATGGGGACGTCCATGACTTCGAGCATTTCCATGGCCTTCATCAGCTTGTCCCTGGAGACCGAACCCTCCAGCGCGAGCGTGTACTTCGTCCCTTCGTCGTCCTCCAGCTCAATCTTGATCCGTTTCCGCAATGCTTTGCCCTGCCGGTGCCTCAGGCCCCGATTTAGCGGTGGCAGGTGTGAACTTGTGAACCTGCCTGTCAGTTAGTTGGACGGCGTATTGATAGCAGGGAGAAAGTTCACTGGGGTTCACTGGGGCCTTCGCCAGGATGGGCTTGGAGCGGCTCCAATGGAAACAAAGGGGTCAGATTCTGGCTATTCACAGGTTCTGGGTCTGGACAGGCTCCAGTGGAAATAGTGGGGTCCCTGCAGGGCCTTCCCAAGACGGCGTTCACCGGTGTTCACTATCGATCCCCCACCCCACCGTTTCCAGTGGAGCCTATCTCCCGAACAAACAAGCACGCCGCGGTGTCGTCTACACACCAGTAGCTGCCATGTCTAGACCCCAAGGTATATCCAGTCAAGACCGCTAACCGAGTACGGGCCCCTTTACTTACGTAAGATTGACTTCTTCTATTGGGCTCCTTTAGAGTGGAAACAAGCGAAGGGTTGGGGAGGGGGTGCGTAGGCCTGCCTACCAGACTAGGGTGGAGGGGGTGGGGGGTTGTCTGCAAGCCGGCGACGGCCTTCATCGGTCAGCTGGTAGACGAAGGGCTTGGACGAGTCGTCCCTCTTTACAAGGCCCAGCTCGAACAGCTGTTTCATCAGACGGGCAGTGTGCTCCCTGGACTTCTGGAGGACATCGGTGAGCTGGCGGGTGTCCCTGGGGCTCCCGCCCAGGATCCTCAAGGCAGCAAGCTGGGTCTCGTCCAAAGCGAGCTCCACCCCGGGAGCGCCGACCACCGGTTCAGGCTCTCCTGATGCCTGCGTTGTCTGTGATGCCTGTGACTCTGAGCGTGACTTTGGTTGTTCCTGCTGTTGCGTGGTGGGTGCGGGCTCGGTCACAACCGTGGAATTCGCCTGCACAGAGGATTGAGGAGGGACCTTCGGCGGAGGCGAGGCAACACGGGGGGTGGGCGGAACCAAAGCCGACGACGTTACTCTGGCCTGAATGACCTCCACCCTGCCCATGACGTCCAGAATGCGCTCGTCCTGCTTCTTGAGACGCTGTTCCAGCGAGGACCAAAGATCATGACCGAGGTCGTTCGACGCGTTGATTCTTTGGGAAATCTGCCTATACCTCAGCAGCAACGCGAAGGAAAGGGCGACAAAGAAGAAGGACGCAGTCAGAAGAGCGTAGGTAGAAAGCGTGTCCATCTGTGACTTCGTGATGTTTGGTTGTGATATAAGCGTGATGTTTCCAGCGCAGAAGCTGTTCTTTGTGACCTCACTAAGCCGCCCCCACACATTTGACCCAGGCCATCCCCGCACCAAAGCCCAAGACGGCGTTCGGGGAGTCGAAACTCCAACATCGACGTTGCCGGCAGCCGACAAACCCTCTCATATCGTTCTCAAGGCGGGAAGAGGACCCGCTTAGGAGGACTCGCACGAGCAGGAGGCGCGCTTCAAGGAGAAACAAAGGGCCCCAACACACCCCTGATCAAACAAATCCACGCCCGACGCAAGGGTGGGTCGTGATTTATCACACCACTCACATCACAATTCTCTTGACCAATTCACGCAACACCCCCGCAAGTCTGGCTGTTTCTTCTTCTGACAGCGTTCTCACCCCACTGCCAGCTACGTCAAGCAGTCGCCGTACATCGTCGGGCTTGACAACTCCAAGCCAGACTCCAATTAGAAGGGTAACAACCGAACTCTTAACGTTCTCCCTGGCCTGCTGGACCGTTCGAAAGTACGAGCCAATGGTAAGCGGCCCGCTCGCCCCCTTCGTGCGACCCTGGGAAGCCTTCGAGGCAGCCTCCACATACTTCATTTCACCATGGGCCACCCGCACATACAACCGCAGGACCTCGAGTTGCCTGGGCGTTAACGTGGACTGTTCGACCAACGACTCTGGTAGGCTCAAGTCCCATCCACGTTTTACAGGTTTGTATTAAACCAACACAGCGCTGGTTTTCCGAAACTTCTAACAAACCACTGGCATTAATGTATGACCCACACCTAAGCCACGGCTAAACTGAAATAAACACCAATCGGCCCCGAACACCACGACATGCTACCTTATCTACTCGAAATAACAGACGGATGGGTGAGCAAGGTTGGGTAGAAGACGCAAGAAGACCCTCCGAATGGTCCACAAAACCCTCCCGAAAGTATTCGCCTGCCCCAAATGCGGTCTGATTTCCATCCGCATCACATCTGAGCAGGACGAGCCATCACAGGATTTCGTGTTCCGCGTCACATGTGGCAACCCCAACTGTCCTCTCCACGCAGGCCGGGAACTGAGATACTCAACAAAGAGGGCCGACATAGACGTCTACAACACATTCGTCGACGACTATGCCAAAGCCGGGGTCTGACTTGTTCGAGCTGGGCCCGGTAGAGAGACGCCTTACCGATGAGACGAAGAAGCACCCTATCTGCGCAGCGCTGATTGACCCAGAGGACTTCGATCCGAAACAGGCGGCCGAGACCGCCAGGAAGTCAATCAAGGCTGGGGTTTCTTTGATTCTGGTGGGCGGGTCCACCCTGGCGAGCCAAGGAAGGCTGGATGACGTGGTAAAGGAGATTAAGAGTCACATGCAACGTGACAAGTCACAAGTTCCCATCGTGCTTTTCCCAGGAAACATCACAGGAGTATCACGTTTCGCAGACGCCATTCTGTTTAGTTCTCTCCTTAATTCGACCAACCCATACTTCATCATAGGGGCCCAGGCATTGGGTGCCGTCGAGGTGTACAAGAGCAAGATCGAAAGCATCCCGATGGCCTACCTGGTGTTCGGCAACAACAGCACCACCAGCTTCATCGGCCAAGTCAACCCCATACCCGCGTCGAAGCCGAACCTCGCCGTGATCTATGCGCTGGCGGCCAAATATCTCGGGATGAGGACCCTCTATCTCGAGGCGGGGAGCGGCTC
>JAFMAW010000150.1 GCA_029784795.1 Nitrososphaerota archaeon
GCGATCGTCGGCGCCTATGTGCTCGGCCGCGGATTTTCCCCGCCCATCGGGAACCTGCCGACAGCCTTGTACTTTGCCATTGAAACCATGTCGACCGTCGGCTTCGGCGACATCGTTCCGTCGAGTCTCGACGCGCGGCTGTTCACGAAATGGCACGCGGGGCAGCTCGCGAGGCTGAGGGGCGTCAAGGTCAGGTTCGCGATGGACGGGCGTAGCCAGGTTGGCCCCGTGTCGGACGCGGTCGCGAGGGCCAGGGCGGCGGGCCTGAGGGACTTCGGCGTATACGTCCTGATTGGATTCAAGGACGCGCCGGAGGAGGCGCGCGACAGGCTGGAGTTCGTCCGGAGCCTCGGGATCAGGCCGACGCCGATGCGCTACCAGCCGCTCGACGCGGAGGCGAAGGACGGCCACGTGGCGGAGGGCTGGACGGAGCGGGAGCTCGCGAAGACGATGCGGTACTACAGCAAGCTCCGCTGGCTCGAGCACGTGCCGTTCGAGGAGTACGTGCATTCCGGCCCGGAGGGGCAGGGTGAGCTTGGCTTCGCCGAGTAGCGTCGAGGCCTGCGGCCAGAGCCTCTTTCCGCTGGTGTCGTTCGACTTGGTCGGGAACGAGCTGGCGGACCGGATGCTGGAGGAGTGGGGGCACTGGCTCGGGGGCTGCAACAGGCCGTTCGGCAGGCAGTCGTTCGGATTGTTCCTCGAGGGCGAGGGCCTGGTGTCCGTGGCGGTGTCGGCCTCGACCGTGAACGGGACCTGCGGGGGCTGGCCGAGGGGCGAGGTGGTCGAGCTGGCGAGGCTGTGCTCGCGCCCGGACCAGAGGTGGGCGACGAGGGTCTGCCTGCGGCTCTGGAGGGAGGTCGCCCCGAGGACGTGGGGCACGAAGTACTGGCCGGTCAGGGCGTGCGTGAGCTACGCCAACGCCCTGAGGCACAAGGGCGACATCTACCGCTTCGACGGCTGGAGGAAGGTCGCGGAGACGAAGGGGTCGACCGGGGGCGGAGGATGGTCCAGGCCGAGGAAGGCCGGGGAGCCGAAGACGGTTTGGGTCTGGAAACTGGAGGAGGGCGAATGAAGGATTTGAAGTGGCGGATTGGGGCGTGGTTCGATAGGCACCTGTACTGGCACGCTCCCGACGACAGCATGACGCTGGCGGGAATCAACCTCAAGAGCGTCTGCAAGTACTGCGGCAAGGAGATCATGCAGGACAGCCAGGGGAACTGGTTTTGATCGGCGTCGGAGCTGTCCTGCTCGTGCTCGCCGCGCACTTCGCCGGGGACTTCGTCTTCCAGACCGACGAGATGGCGACGCGCAAGAGCGGCGAGTTCTGCTACCTGTACGACCACGTCTGCGTCTACGCGATCCCGTTGCTGGCGGCCGCGTGGCTCCTGCCGAGCTTGTGGCCCGAATGGTGGTTCCTGAACGTCGCGGCGCACCTCGTGGTGGACTTCTTCAGCAGCAGGGCGACGGCGAGGCTGTGGAAGGCGGGGGAGAGGCACTGGTTCTTCATCGTGATCGGGCTCGACCAGGCTGTCCACTACGCCGCGCTGTTCGCGAGCCTGGCGTGGCTGACCGGGAAATTGTAAGGGGAGGGCGATCCTTTTGCACGACTACAAGTGCGAGAATTGCGGCGAGGTCGAGGAGAGGAAGGAGCACGACCTCGACGGTAAGCTGAGGTGCGGCAGGTGCGGCGCGGCCATGCGCAAGGTGTGGGCGCCGTTCAATTTCCGGAGTATGGATCTTCCCGGCTATGGAAAATGACTTCCACTTCCAAAAAGAGTGCCGGGATTGCGAGGTCGTCGGCAGGACCTGCGACGGGCACTGCGCCTCGATCCACTGCTGCATGTGCCGCCTCTGGGATTTCGGCCTGGGGATGCCGGTCGTCAGGGACGGGGGCGACGCGAGGCTCTGCCTTGAATGCGTCAAGGCGCAGTTGAAGATTGCGGACTTCGAGGCGGCGCGGCCATGAGCGAGGCCATCGGCAAGTGCCCGTTCTGCGGAGGCGAGGAGGCGGCCATGGAGGCCATCGACCTCGAGGACGATGAGCCGGGATACTACGTCGGCTGCCCCGGCTGCGGCGGCAACGGCCCCTTGGAGGCCGACATGGCCGAGGCCGCGCGGTGGTGGAACGGCGTGTCGTTCGTGGTATCCCAGATGTTCGCCGGGCCCGCGGAGATGAGCGACTGAGCCTTGGCGGCCCGGGCGAAGAGGTCGGAGGCGGAGGTCGCGGCGACGTTCCTGAAGTGGCTCGAGGCGAGCGGCTGGGATTGCTACCCCGAGGCGTGCTTCGGGACCGAGGCGTGCAGGGTAGACATCGCGGCGACGCGATGCGGGCTCCTGCACTTCTTCGAGGTCAAGACGTCGATGAGCCTCGCGCTCCTGGCGCAGGCCGAGCACTGGATCGGAAAGGCGCACTACGTCTCGGTCGTCATCCCGGGGCAGAGGAGGTTCACGAATGGATTCGAGACGGCGCGGCGGTAGTGCGGCGACCATGGGATAGGGCTCTACATCGTCGGCAGGGAATTTGAGGGATACGAGCGCCACGACCCTGTACAGACGCCGTGGCCCAGCCCGAAGCTGAACAGGTCGGCGCACGCCGAGGCGAAGCGGCGGATCTCGCAGCTCCACGAGGACATGAAGAGGTACTCGCCCGGCACGCCGGCCGGCTACTCGTCGCCCTATAGGAGGACGATGGAGCGGGTCAGGGATTTCATCGCGGGCAACCCGGGCTGCACCGTCAAGGAGATCATGGACGCGAGGGTCGAGCACCACTACTCGTGCGACTCGACGGCGAGGAGCTGCATCCCCAGGAACCTCCTGTCGATCGAGAAGGGCGTCCGCGGGGAGATGTCCGGGGGCAAGTGGCGTTTCTGGATCGAGGAGGCATCGTGATTCGCAGCGCTTATTCGGGCAAGGAGTACGCGAGGGACATGGCGAAGGACTGCGTCGGTCCGGGATGGGCCGGGCTGATCGACGAGATATTCGACATCCTGCCCGGGGACGCGGCGGTGGCCCAGGTCAAGGAGAAGTTCGGCGGCCTG
>JAFMAW010000151.1 GCA_029784795.1 Nitrososphaerota archaeon
GCCACACTGGACAGGTTCTGCGGGCTCGAGAGCTACGAGGGGGTCGAACCCAGCCGGGCGTACCGCTGGCAGAGGCAGCTCCACCTGTACGAGGCCCCCTTCTACTACATCGAGTACGGCATAGCCCTCACCGGCGCACTGGGGGTCTGGGCGCGCTACGCGGACGACAGGGAAGACGCCATCGACGCTTACAAGGGGGCCCTATCGCTGGGAGCTTCGAGGCCCCTCCCCGAGCTCTTCGGCGCCGCCGGGGTCGAGTGGGGGTTCGGCTCTTCGGCCATAGGGAAGTGCGCGGCCGTCCTGCGCAGGGCCCTGAAGGAGTACGGGGACTAGCACCGGCCAGGGGCGCCCTGGCTCCGCGGCCGGCAACACATAAGATTCCCCTTCGGCGCGGGGCGGACGGATGGACGGGATCACAGTCGGCGTCTTCGGGGCTGACCCGGGGGTCAAGGCCGCCTTCGAAGCGTCGGTCGCGAAGAAGAGCGAGGCCGAGGGGATGGCGGTCTTCTCCAGGACGGAAGGGGGGAGGCGCTGCTCATTCCTCGACACGGCTGACTACCCAGAAAGAGTCCAGGGCTACGCCAGGATCGCCTCCATCGCGGACCACGCTCTCTACTTCTTCCCGGGCTCGGGGCGCCTGGCTGCCCCCGACGGCGAGCTCGCGATACTGATCGGGGCCTTCGGCCTCCGTGGGACCATCGAGCTCCTTGACGGGGCCGTCGCCCCCGCCGCAGCAGTTGCAGCTCTGAAGGGGACGTCGGTGGCGGGGTTCCGCCAGGAGGAGCGCCAGTCCGGCTCATCGGCCATCGACCTCGGCGCGGTGGTCCCCAGAGACGACTTCCCCGGGGGGAGGACCCTTGTCTACATAGACAGGGCGTTCAGCGTGAAGGGGGTCGGGACCGTGGCGCTGGGCTTCGTCCTCTCCGGCGCGGTCTCCATACACGACCAGCTCCGCCCCGTCCCAGGCCCGCCCGACCTCAGGGCCGACGTGAAGGGGATTCAGGTGAACGACGTCGACTTCGAGTCCGCCGGGCGGGGGATCAGGGTCGGGCTTTCCCTGCGGGGGGTCGAGCCCAAGGACCTCGAAAGGAGCCATTGGCTCGACGACGGGTCCCTGGCCCTGTCCGACTCGCTCCCCTTCGAGTTCACGAAGTCCCCCTTCTACAGGCAGCCGGTGGCGCCGAAGGACCTCCACGTCCAGCTCCCGGGGGAGATGGTCCCGGCGAAGCTCACGGCCGAGGGGGACGGCCTGTCCGCCAAGTTCCCCTGGCAGGTCCCGGCCTGGGCGGGGATGAGAGGGGCGGTGATCGACCTGAACGGCGGGGCCCTCAGGGTGGCGGGTGGGCTCTCCTGCAAGCTTTAATCCGGGGAGCCACGCGCTGAGCCCGATGTCTGCGTCCGAGACCGCCACCTTCGGGAGCGGCTGCTTCTGGTGCTCCGAGGCTGTATTCTCAGAGCTGCAGGGGGTCCGCAGCGTGGTCCCCGGCTACGCCGGGGGGACGGAGCCCAACCCTTCCTACGACGACGTCTGCACCGACGCCACCGGGCACGCAGAGGTCGCCCAGGTGACCTTCGACCCCGCCGCCATAAGCTACAGGGACCTGCTCGAGGTGTTCTTCTCTACCCACGACCCGACCACCCTCAACAGGCAGGGGGCAGACGTGGGGACCCAGTACCGGTCCGTGATCTTCTACTCCGACGAAAAACAGAGGGCCGAAGCCGACGCCATCATCAGGGAGCTCACGGAGGAGAAGGCCTTCCGGAATCCCATCGTCACGGAGGTGGCGCCGCTGGATGCGTTCTACCCCGCCGAGGACTTTCACCGCGAGTACTTCAGGCGCAACCCGTCCAAGCCCTACTGCCAGGCGGTCATCGCCCCGAAGCTCGCGAAGTTCAGGGCCCACTGGAAGGCCAAGCTGAAGGCGGCCCAGGTCCCACCCGCCTGAGCTGGCGCCTGGTGGGGGCATTGAAAGGAATCCTCGGGGTGACCGGGACCCCGGGTACCGGCAAGAAGTCTGTCGCCCCTCTGGCCGCCGACCTCCTCGGGGTCGGGTGCTTCGGGATCAACGAGCTCGCCCTGGCTCACGGCTTCGCGAAGGCGAAGGGGGACGAGTTCGAGGTGGACGCCGGGCGCCTCCGCCGTGCGGTCTCCTCGCTTGTCCCCAGGCCCTCGGTCCTCTACGGGCACCTGCTCCCGGCTGTCCTCGACCCTCGGCTGGCGGAGAGGGTGGTGGTCCTCAGGTGCGAGCCCGGCGTCCTGAAAGGGAGGCTCGCCGCCAGGGGATACCCGCCGGCGAAGGTCAGAGAGAACCTGGAGGCTGAGCTCATCGGCCTCGTCTCCTCCGAGGCCCACGAGGCCTTCGGCCCCGTTGCCTTTGACCTCGACGCGACGTCCACCACCCCCGCCAGGGCGGCGGCCGCCGTGGCCATGCTCTCAGAGGGGGGAAAGGGCGGGCCGCGCATCGACTGGACCCTGAACTACGACTCCGCCGCGAAGCTGAGGTCGCTGCTCCCGCCCGGCTGAGCCTCGTCGGGAGCCACCTGGACCAGCATGGGCTTCTGGACCCGGGAGAGCCCCACCACGGCCTCGCCGACCCTCAGCCTCGTCAGGTGCTCCCGCTGCTTCTGGTTCAGCCCCAGGGAGTCTCCGATGAGGGACACGTCGTCGGGCCAGGCGAGCCTGTGGACTACCTTGGTCCCCGAGTTCTTGACCACTTCGGCGGCGACGTGGCTCGGGAACTGGGCGACGAACATCATCGCCTCCCCGAACTTTCTGAGTTCAGATATCATCCGCTCCCCGACGGTCGGCGGGTCCTCGGGCCTCCTGGCCGGCGCGATGTTCCGCGCCTCCTCTACGACGGTCATGTGGTCCAGGGGGCCCTTCCGCTTCACCTTCTCTTCGTAGACCATCTTCAGAAGGACGTCGCAGAAGACAGCCCTGGACTGGACGTCCCTGAGATGCCCGAGCTCGACGCAGACGACTGTCCCGAGCAGCTCCTCGAGCTTGAGGGGCCCGGAGCCTC
>JAFMAW010000152.1 GCA_029784795.1 Nitrososphaerota archaeon
GCCCGGGAGCGTCAGCACCCCTGTGCCTTCGGCCTTCGCGCTCAATGGAAAGACGTTCGAATTCAACTTCACGGCAACGACGCAGGCGGAGAGGGAATCCGGGCTCATGAACAGGAGGGTGACGGACGTTACCACCATGCTCTTCGCGTTCCCAACCTACGGCAAGTGGGCCTTCTGGATGTACGACACCAACACCAGCCTCGACATAATCTGGGTAAACGCAACGGGGGACTCCGGTCAGGTCGTCTACCTCGTGGCTTCCGCTCCCCCCTGCTACAACAGCGGCACTTGCACAGTCTACACGCCCACCGCCGAGGCCAACTACGTCATCGAAGCCCAGGGGGGCTTCGCGGCCGCCAACGGGATAGCCGTAGGCACGACCATCAAGTTCAGCTGAGGCATGACTCGCCTACTTCTCCCAATCGTCTAAGGAATTCGACACGCCGTTCTTTTGCCTCCTGCGATTCCATCCGGAGGACATGCAACCGACCCCCAGGCCCCCGATGAGCCGCGCCCAGAAGCTGAGCTGGTACGCACAACAGCTGATTTCTGACGCGGAGGCCGCGGAGAAGGCCGGTGATAAGGAGACCGCGACCGCGCGCTATCTTCAGGCCGCGGAGATCCTGCTGCTGCTCTCCAAGGTGGAGGCGAACTACGCCACATGGAGAGACTACACCGACAAAGCATCTCTCTGCCAGCGGAGGGCGAGATTGCTCATCGCCCAGACGCCGAGCGGCCCCGACGCGCACGGCCCCCCAAACGCTGCCGTCGGCGGCTCCCCACGCTCTTAATATACTACGGCCCGCCCTTTTTTCAGGGATGGCAAAGTGGCAATGCTACCGGTGCGGGTATGTCTTTGAAGGAGACAGAACCCCCGAGGAGTGCCCGAGCTGCCAGTATTCGCTCACATTCTGGATCGAAGCGGCGGAGACCAAAGCCCCGACCGTCAGGAGCTTCGTGAAAACCGACCCTCTGATGATCGACGCCAACGAGTCGGTCCTGAGAGCAGCCCAGAAGATGCGCGACAAGGGCGCAGGGAACATACTGGTCCTCGTGAACGGAGAGCCGAAGGGGATCATGACTGAACGAGACATACTGAACCACGTGGCGGCGGACGACCTGGTCGCATCCGTGGTGCCCGTGAGGAAGATAATGACCTCCCCCATGGTCTCCATCGAGGCCGACGAGCCGCTGTCCGAAGGAATTAAGCTGATGGCGAAGCGCAAGATAAGGACGCTGTTCGTGACCGACCACGGCAAGCCGCTCGGCCTGCTCAATATGCGGTCGGTGGTCGGCGACCAGTTCAAAGTGGCCAAGAGCCTGGAGTCCTGAGCTTCTCCCAGGCGCCACTGGCAAGCCCCTGGATGATTTGAGGGAGATTGGGGGACGAATTGTCGCACAGGGTCGATGGTTTGGTAGTGAGATGCTGCGGCGCTGCGGCGCTGCGGCGTCCGGGGCCATGAGTGGGGAGGGATAGCTTCGCCCGATCTGGGAGAACTGAGGCGGGAACTCGTCAGGGCGGCCGGGTCACGTGGGACCCTCGCCTATGGGCAGCTGATGAAGATAATGGGGGTTTCGAGGGGGAAGGCGCTCTTCGACGCCATCGTCGCGGTGGACAGGGAGGAATACGCCAGGGGGGCTCCCGGTTTCGCCGCCATCATCGTCCGCAAGGACACCGGTTTTCCAGGCGGGGGCTTCTTCTGCGACGACGAACTCCCACAATCGCTGAGGCGTCCCTATTCCAGAGCTTCGGACCCCCGGCTATCCGCGGCCGAGATGAACTACGTCAAGGAGGCGCAGAAGCGAATCTGGGACTACTACTCCTCCGAGGCCCCGACCTAGTAAGTCCCGCGGCCAGTTCGCCTCGAGCGCCGCGAGGGACCAGGCCCAGCCATTAGCTGTCGGCTTCCCGGGCGACATGGAGCGCTGTTCTTCAGGCTGGCGCAGCGGGGCGACCCGGCCCTAGACCGACTTCAGCCCGGCTGCAGTCTTCGCCGGGTCGAGAGACTCTGTGATCGTCCTCCCCACTAGGACGAAGTCCGCGCCCGCCGCGATGCCTGCGGAAGCGTCGCCCCCCTGGACACCGACTCCGGGCGAGAATATCAGACACTCCCTCCCCACGATCTGCCTGGTTTCTGCTATCTTCTCTGCGGACTTGGCGGAGACTATCACCCCGTCCGCACCCCACTCCTTTGCCCTTCTGGCAAATACCCGGTACAGCGGTTCGCCCCCTTCGAGGCGGAGTGAATACCCTTCGTCCGCCCCCTTGTGGCTCATGTAGACCAGGAGGAGTATCCCTCCGTTCTTGGAGTGGATCCTCTCGATCGCCTTTCCCAGGCCCTCTGCCTTCCCTACGAAGGGGTTCGCTATGACGGCGTCGAAGCCGTAACCGAGGAGCGAGTCGACTATGTTCAGGTTGGTGGACTCTATGTCGTTCATCTTCAGGTCCGCGATCAGGGGGAGCCCTTCTTCCTTGCAGATGTCGATGACAGCCCTTATGCCCTGGAGACCGAACGGAAGCAGCAGGTGGTGGTTCACCTTGACCGCGGCCAGGTGCTCCTTGGTCTCGTTGAGCACTCGCACAGCATTGTCGAGCCTTCCTTCGTAGGGGCCGGCGAAGTCGAGGTTGAGGACGACCTTCGAGCCCCTCCGCCGCGAGGCTTCAAGGACCCGCTCTCTGAAGCCGTGCGCCATCCTGTCAGAATTCATCTGGCGTGCGCCCGCCCGACAAGGTCTTCAAGCTTTGCAAAACCCTTCCTCTCCATGTAAGAGATGATCCCCAGGTTGACATCGTTGAATCTGTCAAACCTCTTGATTGTCGAGGTACCTAGCTGGACCATGTTCGCACCAGCCAGGAAGAACTGCACCGCGTCCTCCCATGTCCCCACCCCGCCGCACCCGACGATGGGGACGCCCAACTGCTCCCTCAGCTCGTAGACGCAGCGCAGTGCTATGGGCCTTATCGCCGCCCCAGACAGGCCACCGAAGCCATGCGAGAGGGCGGGCCCCCCTTTCACGACAT
>JAFMAW010000153.1 GCA_029784795.1 Nitrososphaerota archaeon
GCTGTTGATCACGGTCCCGTTCGGCAGGCTCACCTTGAAGCCAGCCTGGGAAAGCTGCTGAATCGCCGTGTTGGCGTTGTAGGCGTACCCTGGAATCGAGGGGTTGTAGTAAGCCATGGCAGGGTCGAGGGGTCCGACGTACGGCTGGCTGTATCCTGAGTAGACTTGCTGTTGGATCTGAGTCGGGTTGACCCCGTACTCCAGCGCCATCCTCACCCCCGTGATGTTGTACGGGTACTGGTAAGCGTCGATGGCCAGGAAGTCTATGGTCGGTGTCGGCCCCCAGTTGTATATCGTGACCCCGGAGTAGTTGGTCACCTCGTGCAAGTCCGGTATCTCCACCTGGGAGATCTGGGCATGGCCCGACTGGATGTCGGCCACCCTAGTCGCCTCGCTCGACTGGTAGTCTATCACTACGGTCTTGATCGCCGGAGGGGTGAGCCACACGCTGCGCTGCGACGCTGGAATCTGGGAGGCCCAGTAGTTCGAGTTTGCCACCAGGACGACGTTGGAGCCGCCCAGGGGGGTGGTGAGGGTGTACGGCCCCGACCCCAGCGCGTTCTTTGTGGTGTAGGAGTTCGCGGTGTCGATCTGCACTCCGCCGTTGGCGTCGACGAAGACAGGGCTGACGGCGTCGCCGAGCCCGCCGGAAATCACCTGGAGGAAGTCAGCGTAGGGGAAGTCGAGGTTGATCTTCACCTGGTCGGTCCCCGAGACAGACACAGCCTGGTTAGAGTATGACATTATGGTCCCGATGGTGGAGTTCGCCGCGTTGAAGTGCGAAAGTATCGAAGCGAGGTCCTCGGACGCCTGCTGGTCCGCCTTCAGCTGGTTCGAAGAGAAAGTGTAGCCGCCAGCGGCCAGGGCCTGCTCAGCCCCGAATGGGAGCCTGATGTTCCCCTTAGTCGTGGCTGTCACGTTCCCGGTGAAGCCTCCCCCTCCGTTTATCGCAAGGACCTGGCTCACATACGAGGAGATGCCGAGGTTCAGGATCATGGTCCTGTAGAACGAGTACCAGATCGTGCTAGCGTTGAGCGGCGTCCCGTTGCTGAACGACTCGGACGGCCAGAGGTTGAAGGTGTAGTTCAACCCGTTCGAAGATACCGACCAGTTCTCGGCGAGCACGCCTACGAAGCTCGAGCCGCTCCTGCCGTTGTAGAACACCAGTCCTTGGTACACGTTCTGCATTATCTCTCCGCCAGGGACGTCATAGCTGGAAGCGGGGTCCACGCTCACAGGAGCGGGGATTTCGTCGACGGTGACGGAGGCCGGCGCCTGCACCGCGGACGTCGTGCTGCTGGTGTGGCTCGGGGGCAAGACTACGAAGAAGTACGCGGCCCCTGCTACCACGAGGATGACAACGACGATGACTGCAACGACTACCCGGGCGATGCCTGAGTGGCGATTACGCAACCAGTCCACCCCTACCGCGTCGGCAACATATAAGCAAGATTAGCGTGTACAGAAGTGTACATTCAGCTGGCGCTCGCGGGAGCTGCCCTGCTCGACCCGGCCGGTCAGGCTGTCTGAGCCCGGAGCAACCCGGATATCCTCGACACCCCTTCCTTGATCCTGGGCCCCTCTTCGGCGCAGAAGACCAGCCGGATGTGCCCTTCGCCGCTGGGGCCGTACTTGGCCCCTGGCATGGTCTTGACCCCGGCCTTCTTCTCGAGGTCCGAGGAGAGATTGACCGAGTCCCGGGAATAGGCAGAGAAGTTCGGGAACACCTCGAAACCCGCATTCGGGGTGTCGCAAGCTACATCCTTGATCTGGGCCAGCGCCTCCAGCATCACCCGACGTCTCCCTTCCAGTTCCACCACCATGGCCCGAACCGACTCCGAGCACTGAGCCAGGGCTGCCGCGCCCGCGTACCGCACGGCGTAGCTGACTCCGCCGTTGTACTCCTCCGAAAGCCGCTTAATCCTTTCAGCGTTCTCCTTCCCCGTCACCACGTAGCCAAGCCGCCAGCCCGTCATGGCGTAGGTCTTGGAGAAGCTGCTCACGACGTACACCTGGCCGAGGAGAGCCCTGTCGTCGAGGATCGAGTGGTGAGAAGACCCGTCGAAGAGAACCCTGGAGTAGCACTCGTCGAGCAGTAGCGAGACCCCCCTGTTCTCCTTGAGCAGTTCGCCGAGGGCGTCCAGCTCGGCCCGGCTGCACACGGTGCCGGTCGGATTGTTCGGGTCGCAGAGGTAGACCATCCTGGTCTTCTTGGTCAACGCAGACTTGACGGCGTCCACATCCAGCCGCCAGTGCTCCTCCTCGAGGAGGGGGACGAAGACCGGCCTCAGGCCGAACACGCCAAGCTTCTCTATGAGGGCGCTGTAGGTCGGCTCTGGGACGACCATCTCATCACCGGGCCTGGCGCAGACCTGGATCGAGAGGGAGAGCGCTTCCTGGGCCCCGTGGGTCGGACAGACTTCGTTCATGGGGTCGACCTGGACGCCCTGCTCCTCCTGATAATATCGGGCCAGCGCCTTTTCGAGGACGTGTTCGTCAAACCCCGGGGCAGGAAAATAGTGAGTGCAACCATTGCTCACAGCGAAGTTGAAGGCGTCGACGATCTTTGGGTCGGTCCTGAAGCCAGGGTCAGCGACCCACATGTTGATCGGCCCCCCTCGGTCGCTCTCGTGGTCTTCGGCGCCTGCCATGGCGGGCCCCCGGAGCCGGGCGCTCTATTTCTTCCTTCGGCCCGTGCTGGTCATGGGGGAGGCCGCAGGCGCCCGGCAGGTCTAGCAGGCTGGCAGGACCGCGCGTTATGGCCGGCCTTCGCCCCCCCATCAGATGCTGCGCCTTGCCCATTCAGGGCCACAGCCCAGACCTCGCCGCGCAGTTCCGGTGATAGAGCTTGAAATGGCGCCCGTCGCTCTTCGAGACGACGGCCCCCTCCTTGAGAGGGAGCCCGCACAGGCGGCAGACCGCCCTGCCTTCGCTCCTCAGCCTCTGGTATCGGCGCCCCACCAGCCGCCTGAGGATGGCTGTCATCTCACTCT
>JAFMAW010000154.1 GCA_029784795.1 Nitrososphaerota archaeon
GCCCCCTGCCGTTACGTGTTTGACCTCTTCCTCGTCCTCACCCTCTTTGTCGGGACTCACCAATTAGCCGAAGATTGATGCGCGCCAGCACACCAATGCCAGGCCTGAACCGGTTGCCGGCGAGTGCACGAGGCTGAGACTGATGGGTTTCGCCGACGCCACCTTCATCGTCAATCCCTGTGGGGGCTCTTCGGCAGGTCGACGACAGTCAACAGAGAGTGTATGCAGACATGCATGCACAAGGTACATGCATTGACTTTCTGGCCAAAGTAAGAAATGTAAAACTTTGATTGTTTGCATCTTACAATTACAGACATGGAAGCGGAGGGCATCGTGAAGGTCTCGACCAAGGGTCAGATTGTAATCCCCCGAGATGTTAGAAACACATTCGGAATAGTGCCGGGCGGAAAGCTGCTCGTGGCCGTCGATAATGACGAAATCCTACTGAGGAAGGTCGAAGAACTCTCGCTCGGAGAGCTGAGCAAGAGGCTGTCCAGGCATGCAGAAAGAAAGAAGGTCGACATCGATGCCCTTGTCGACGAGGCTATCCGATGGGCGAGAAAGTAGTATTCGATACGAATGTCTGGGTGTCTATCCTCCTAAAGAAGGCCCTCTCCCAGGAGTTTGTGCCAACAATCGAAAGCGGTGGGATTACGGTGTACGTCTCTCACCAACTTCTACATGAGCTCGCCAGGATCCTGAGATATCCGAAACTCCAAGACGTGTTTCGGGACGCCGAGGTCAGTGAGGAGGCAGCCCTGGCGGCTGTCGTGAGGTCAACGACGCTTGTCAGGCCGAGGCACGTCGTTCGCGAGATTGAGAAGGACCCGCCCGATAACCGAGCTCTCGAGTGTGCACTCTCGTCGAGGGCAAGAACTGTTGTAAGCGGTGACAGACATCTTTTGGAATTGGAGAAATTCAGGGGAATCAGGATAGTGAAACCGAGAGAGTTCTTGGAAGGGATTGCGAGGAATAGGGCGAATCGTTCCCGGCCGATGGCGAAAGGACGCGGGGTAGTGAATCTGGCCGGTCTCCTTACGGAGGCTAAGGGTGCCGAAATGAAGAAGGCGGTATCAGAAACAAGGGAGGTAAGCTCCCAGCGCCTCACGAGGACCAATACGAGGCTGGGGTGATTTCGCTAGTTGGCGGTCAGCTCTTCCACTGCTCAGAGTGACGCTCGCGATTTCTCAGTTGTCGACTGGCTTTTCGCGTTCGTGGCGGCGAGCATGTGTTCTTGAATGCATGCGCCGTTCGATAGCTGCGTTCCTACGAGTCCGCGATTTGTATCCCCTGCTTCCCAGCCATGCGGGTCGGCGAAGGCGCCGCTTCTTGGCAGGTTCTGCCAAACGCGCGGAACGCATTTCAATGGCCATGGCTCTCGCCCACGAGTGAGCAGAATCCTAGTCACCGGTGGGCTCGGTTTCATAGGAGGGTGCCTGGTCGAAGAGCTGATTTCTCGTGGGGATCGCGTCACGGTCCTGGACAACCGGTCCAGCAACAGCCTCGCAGGGGCCGAGGACTTCTCTGACCCGCCACTTCTCAAGATCCTGACAGGCGACGTGAGGGTCCGCGAAGACGTCAAGAGCGCCCTGGAGGGCGTTTCCGTCGTCGTTCACCTCGCAGCGGCGGTGGACGTTCAGAAATCGGTCGAAGACCCGAAGACGACGAAGGAGGTCAACGTCGAAGGCACGTCGGTCCTCCTCGCGGCCAGTGCCAAGGCCGGCGTCAGGCGGTTCATCTTGGCTTCGTCGGCAGCTGTGTATGGGGCAAGGGCCCCCCCTCTCAGCGAAGACGTATCCCCAGACCCGCTCTCTCCCTATGCCTCAAGCAAGGTCGCCGCCGAGGCCCTGTGCGACTCCTACGCGGCTACAGGACAGCTCGAGACAGTCAGCCTCAGGATATTCAACGCGTATGGGCCCCGGGCAGCCCGGGGCTCGGGGGTGGTCGCGCTATTCCTTCGCGCCATGGCCACCGGCGAGCCCCTGACGATATCCGGCGATGGTGAACAGACGAGAGACTTCGTCCACGTCAACGACGTCGTGAAGGCGGTCATCTTGTCTAAGGACGCGGCGCTGAAGGGGGAACGGGCATTCAACGTGGCGACGTCCGTCCCGACGACGATCAACAGGCTGGCCGAAATCATCAGGGCCGCGGCGGCGAGGGAGCTGAGGGTGATCCACGGCCCTGCACGGCTGCACGAGGTGAGGCAAAGCTGCGCGGACATATCCAGGGCCCGCAGGGTGCTGGGCTTCGAACCCTCGGTGCCGCTGGAGCGGGGGATTGGTGATATCCTGGGCGGCAGTGAGAGCCGTGACGGGGGCAAGCGCATGGCTGAGGGGTGAAGCTTCTATCTGGGCGCTGTTTCTTCTTTATTGCTGATATCCTAATCGGGATAGCTGAAATGTGAGGACCGTTTGCGGATAGGCCATAACTGCGCCTCTAGCGCGGTCGTCATGCTGTCAGGGGGAAAAGAGTCGGTCCCCTTTCTGTGGACGCGGGGGCGCCTGGGGGGAGTGGCACAGTTCGGCGTGCAGTGATGCGCCCCCCTGGAATGCCGAAGGAGGTTCTCTCCGCGGTACAGAATGGGTCGTCACAGCATACGCCTGGTTCGGAGAACCGTCAACAACTACTTCACGAGAGGTTCTACAGGGGAGGACCGCGAAGTACATCGGCAGGAAGGTGCGTCACGCTAGGCTATGCCTTTGCACGGGCGAGAAGCCGGGCGCCCAGGCCCTCGCCAGGAACCAGGCGGTGATTCTTCCGCTCCGTCCCGGCTTGCCCACGGAGATGTCAAGTGAGCATGCGCGCGAGGGGACGGCAGGCCCCTTCGTCGCGCCGGACATTCTCGACGGGGCCCGTCGTCACGGAGCTCCACAGGAGCCAGCGTCACCAGTATTTCCTCGCATTCCTCAGCGAAGTCGACGAGAACGCCCCAAAGGAACCTGACCCGGATGTGGCCCTGGACGACCTCAGGGTCTCCTC
>JAFMAW010000155.1 GCA_029784795.1 Nitrososphaerota archaeon
TTCCTCCTCCCGACCTCGGTGATCTTGATGGGGGTCGTCGGCTGGACCATGCGGGGGAAGTTGACGTTCAGGATCTCGGCACCCTCGGGCATCCCGTTGTCCAGGACGTCCCGGATTATCTCCCCCGCGATGATGCCGGCGTTGGTGAAGTCGGGCTGGTCGTACTCGAGGGCGAACAGCGACTCACCGCTCACCTCCATGGAGAACGCGATGGCAGGTATCCCGGTGATGGCCGACTCCAGGGCAGCCGCCACCGTCCCGGACGCGAGTATGTCCTGGAAGGTGTTGTTGTCCCCGATGTTGATCCCAGAGACCACAAGGTCTGGCTTCCTCGGGAGGACCTTGTTCACCCCGACCATCACGCAGTCCCCCGGAGACCCCGAGACGGCGTAGCACTCGAAGTTGTCCCGCCTCACCCTGTTCACCCGGATGGGCTTGTGGAAGGTGAGGCTGAGGGCTGTTGCGCTCTGGGGCTGCTCGGGGGCGACGATGATCGCCTCGGCGTGCTTCGCCGCGGCCCGGGCCAGGGTGACTATGCCGTTGCTCTGGACGCTGTCGTCGTTGGTCACCATGACGAGCTTCTTGCTCTCAGACAACTCTGTCCGCCTGGGCCAGGGCTCGCTCTATAGACCTTCTGTCCCCGATCCCGTAGTACTTCGAGAGGACCCCCAGCCCGTCCTCCAGGGTGTCCTCGGTGAGGGCCACTTCGACCATCAGCTTCTCCGCCTGAGACAGCGGCAGGGACCTCACCGCGGCCGCGAGCCTCTCCTCCTCTTCGGCTGCTTCGTCGATCAACCGACCCAGCTTCCTCGTCGCCTCCCCTATCCTCCTCCTGAGGATGAGCAGGTCCCCCGCGGCCCTTTCGAGGTCGCGGACCCTCTCCCCCCCTCGGGTCTCGGGGCGGCGTACCGTCGAGCGGACCACGGTGAACCCCGGGGTCGAGAAGTCCCTGACGCGGACCGATGTCGCGGCATACACCGTCCGCGCCTTGGGTGCGAGCTTCGGGAGGGGCCTCTCCTCGA
Organism: Nitrososphaerota archaeon; assembly: GCA_029784795.1. Next base: position 1,023 of record JAFMAW010000155.1, read on the forward strand.
CAGCCCCGAGCTCCGCGAGCCTCTTGAGGTGCCGCAGCACCCCCTGGACGGAGATGCCCGTTATGTGCGAAAGCTCCCGCAGGGTCCGGGGCCTGACAGACACCGCGTCCACTATCCTCAGCCTCGCCCTCGGCGACAGGACTTCCTCCATGAGGTCGGCTGGCACGGGCATAAGCTCCGAGAGGTAAGTTAATAAACATGGGTTAATTAACCTATAGTGAATTAACATGAGCGGAGTGGAAAGCGGCGACAGACGGCGGGACCTGCGGGACATGCTCGACGAGCTCGACAGGTACTTCGAAGATTTCGAGAAGGACATCGAGGCCACTGTCAGGGACGCGTTCTTCGGCCACGGACAGGAGAACAAGCCTTTCGTCGCCGGGTTCACGTTCAACATGGGCCCCGAGGGGAAGCCCTCCGTCCAGATATTCGGCAACAACCCGGTGCGCAGGGACGGGTTCCGGTCCCCCATCAGCGAGCAGCTGGTCGACGAGAAGGACGAGATGCTCAGGCTGATCCTGGAGATGCCAGGGGTCGAGAAGGCCGACATCAAAGTCGACGCGACGGAGGAGAGCGCGGTGATAACCGCGGAGCGGGGGGAGAAACGCTACCGCGCCGAGGTCGCGTTCAAGCAGCCTGTCAAAGCGGAGTCAGGGAAGGCGGAGTACAGGAACGGAGTGTTGGAAATTTCGTTCTCATTGAAGGACAAGCCTAATAAGGGCTTTAGGAGGGTAAACGTTGTCTGAGAGTGGAGCCGGAGTGAGTCAGCAGCAGGTCCAGCTTAAAGTCCTCGAGGCCTACACACGCGACGTCGGCAGAGGGGTGGCGAGGATCGACTACGATGCCATGGACGCGCTGGACGCTTCTACGGGGGACGTCATAGAGATCAAGGGGAAGAGGCGGACGGTGGCGAAGTGCCTCCCGCTCTACCCGTCTGACGAAGGTCGGGGGATAGTCAGGATCGACGGGCTCATCAGGAACAACGCGGGGGTGGCGATAGGCGACGTCGTCGTCGTGAAGAAAGTGAAGGCGCCGCCGGCGGAGAAGGTCGTCGTGGCCCCACTCGAGGCCGTGCCGCCGATCGACGAGAGGTACCTCGCCGACGCGCTGGAGAGCGTCCCGGTGACGAAGGGGGACAACATCATGATACCGTACTTCGGAGGGAGGCTCACCTTCCAGGTGGTCGGGGTCAGCCCGGTCGCCGACGCAGCCCTCATCACCCAGCGGACGGTGTTCGTGATCTCGGAGAAGGGGGAGGCGCTTCGCGGCGTCCCACAGGTGACCTACGAGGACATCGGCGGACTGAAGGACGAGATACAGAAGGTCCGCGAGATGATAGAGCTCCCTCTGCGCCACCCGGAGATTTTCGAGAAGCTCGGGGTCGAGGCGCCCAAGGGGATACTCCTCTACGGACCGCCCGGAACGGGGAAGACCCTCCTGGCGAAGGCCGTGGCCACAGAGAGCAACGCCCACTTCATCCCGATAAGCGGGCCCGAGATAATGTCAAAGTTCTACGGGGAGTCGGAAGCCCGGCTTCGGGAGATCTTCAAAGAAGCGAAGGAGAAAGCCCCGACGATCATATTCATCGACGAGATCGACTCCATAGCCCCGAAGAGGGAGGAGGTCACGGGAGAGGTCGAGCGGAGGGTGGTCAGCCAGCTCCTGTCCCTCATGGACGGACTGGAGGCGAGGGGGAAGGTCATCGTCATCGCAGCCACCAACCGCCCCAACGCCATAGACCCGGCGCTGAGGAGGCCGGGGAGGTTCGACAGGGAGATCGAGATCAAGGTCCCGGACAAGAAGGGGAGGCTGGAGATACTCCAGATCCACACCAGGCACATGCCACTGGCCCAGAACGACGACAAGAACGGGGCCGCCGACAAGATAGTCGACCTGGAGAAGCTCGCCGCGGTCACCCACGGGTTCGTGGGCGCGGACCTCGAGTACCTC
>JAFMAW010000156.1 GCA_029784795.1 Nitrososphaerota archaeon
CTTTTCGTTCACGTAATGTCAACATCGGATCTGGACAGCGCGAAAGGATGGAAGAGCGACTCAGTCACCTCGCCAAGTTCTTGGGCGGCATTGAGAAGGCGGAAATTTGTTTGTATGAGGAGAAAAATCCGAGAATAGCCGAGAGAGAAGTTTGCGAAGTGGCGATGTATGGCCATGGCCATGTCGTTAGAGCCAAGGGCGCCGGCTTCGAGGTCATGGAGGCTTTTGACAGGGTAGTGGAGAAGCTGGAGCACAGGCTCGAAAAGCTCAAGGGGAAGCTGTTAGGTCGCACCCAGCCGCATCACAGGGCGGATGTGGCGAAAGCGGCTGCCAATGGTGATGGCAATGGCCACAGGGGTCCAGTCAAGACTAAGACTTTCAGGATCGAGTCAATGACCCCCTCGGAAGCAGTTTTGCACATGGAGCTTTTGTCACACAGCTTTTATTTTTTTACGAATGAAGACACCGGCAGTCCTGCTGTAGTCTATGAGCGCTCAGACGGAACGATAGGGCTAATTGATTCCGAGGTGTCGGTCTGATTCATATGGCAGTAATTGCCAGCTTTGGTTCGCCTCGGCACGTGATGGAGCTTTTCTAGATACGATGGAAGGGCCATGAGTGTATTTACGAGGCTCTTGAAAGCCGGTGAGGGTAAAAAGGTTCGTCGCCTTTCTGAAATAGTTCCCATGATAAATGACTTAGAGCCCGAGATGCAGGCTCTAAGCGATGAGGAGCTGCGTGCCAAGACTGACGAGTTCAGGGCCAGACTTGCCGACGGCGAGACGCTGGATGACCTGTTGGTGGAGGCATTTGCCGTAGTCCGCGAGGCTGCGGTGCGCGTGATCGGCCAACGACATTTCGACGTCCAGCTGATGGGCGGTATGGCCCTACATTTCGGCTGGATTGCCGAGATGAAGACTGGCGAAGGCAAAACACTGGTGTCGACCCTTCCCGTGTATTTGAATGCCCTCGAGGGCAAGGGAGTGCACGTGGTCACTGTGAATGATTACCTCGCTCACCGTGACGCCACGAATATGGGCAAGATTTACGGCTTCCTTGGCTTGACCACTGGACTTGTAGTTCAAACGGTAGAGGCGTGGTGGACCCGCCAGGAGGCATACAACGCTGATGTCACCTACGGCACCAATACTGAATTCGGCTTCGATTACCTGCGTGACAACATGGCCAGGTCGATAAGTGAAATGGTCCAGAGAGGGCATAATTTCGCCATTGTCGACGAGGTTGACTCGATATTGATTGACGAGGCGAGGACTCCGCTTATCATTTCGGGTCCTTCCGAGGAGTCCGCCCAGCTTTATTATCAGTTTGCATCAATTGTGAGGACTCTTAGCGCCGAAGAGGACTACGAGGTCGACGAGGAAAAGAAGACCGTGATTCCTACTGAAGAGGGAATCGAAAGGGTTGAGAAACAACTTGGATTGGAAAACTTGTACGACCTTGGTTCAATCAGCCTGCTCCATCAGCTGAATCAGGCGTTGAGAGCCAAGGAGCTGTATCGGAGGGACAAGGATTACATAGTCGACAAGGGCGAAGTAAAGATTGTCGACGAGTTTACCGGTCGAATCCTTGAAGGTCGTCGCTGGTCAGAAGGTCTCCACCAGGCAGTTGAAGCCAAAGAGCGGGTACGGATCAAAGAAGAAAATCATACCTGGGCCACCGTGACACTGCAGAATTACTTCAGAATGTATACGAAGCTGGCCGGTATGACAGGTACTGCCGAAACCGAAGCATCCGAGTTTGCAAGCACCTACAATCTTCCCGTCGTGCCGATTCCCACAAACAGGGAAATGATCAGGAAGAACTATTCTGACGTCATTTACAAGTCGGAACTCGCCAAATTCAAGGCAGTTGTAGACGACATAGAGGAGAGATATGGGCTAGGCCAGCCGGTCCTCGTGGGCACCGCATCCGTAGCCAAGTCTGAGGTCCTGTCGAAGCTCCTGGCACAAAAGGGCATTCCTCACAACGTCTTGAACGCCAAGCAGCACTTCAGAGAGGCGGAGATTGTTGCGCAGGCCGGGCGCTTGGGCGCGGTGACGGTCGCCACGAACATGGCTGGCCGCGGCGTCGACATACTCCTGGGTGGGAATCCTGAAGGGTTGGCCCTGTCGGACCTAGCTTCTCGCGGAATTGACCTCTCTGATCCAGCCAATGAGTCATTAGCCGCTGAAACTACAGCTCGTTTCGAGGAGCAGTGCAAAGGCGAGGGCGATAAGATCAGGGAGCTTGGCGGGCTTTATGTCTTAGGTTCGGAGCGGCATGAGAGCCGAAGAATCGACAATCAGCTTCGTGGTAGGTCGGGACGCCAGGGAGACCCCGGCGAAAGCCGCTTCTACCTCTCGCTTGAGGATGAGCTGATGCGTCTATTCGCTACCGGCGCGGTTTCGTACATTCTCGACAGGACGTTCCCTGACGACACTCCCTTGGAACACAAGATGGTATCAAGGGCAATAGAGCGGGCTCAATCAACGGTAGAAGGCAAAAACGCTGAGATCCGAAAAGAGGTTCTGAAGTACGATGAGGTTCTTGATGCGCAGCGCAAGGTCATCTATCAGCTTCGCAGGTCAGTTTTGGAGGGCGAGGACCTTAGAGCCAGAACCATTGAGATCATAGAAAAGACACTTGACCAACTTGTGGAAAAGTACCTTGTGTCTGAATTTCAGGAGCAGTGGGAGCTTTCTGGACTCGTCACCGAGGTGAGCCAATATTTCCCCACGACCTTCACCGTTGAGGAGCTGTCACAGGCGGTATCGAAGGAGCAGGTCTACGAGAGTCTGAGGCAAGAGGTTTTGGGACTCTACGAGACGCGAGAGCAGGAGCTTCCCGGCGGTGTCGATGTCGCGCGCGCCCTAGAGCGGGATGTGATGCTTGCCGTGATAGACCAGCGATGGAGAGAGCACTTGAGCGAGATGGACTCCCTGAGAGAGGGAATCAATCTTCGCGCG
>JAFMAW010000157.1 GCA_029784795.1 Nitrososphaerota archaeon
ACCCAGTCCATGACGAACCCGGGGTTCGCTCCCACCCCGACGAGGGTCACCCCCTTCTCCTTCGCGATGGCATCGAGCTTCCCCGCTTCGTCCCCAGCTGCGTGGCTGGGGTACACCATCTCCTCGGCGGTGGTTACTACGTCCAGCCCCGCCGAGAGGAGGTGGGCTATGTCCCCGGCCACGTCCTCCACCCGGGACCCGGCTGCGAACACTGCGACGTCGGCGTCAGCCAGGGGGGCGGACTGGACGGACTGGTGGACCCTCACCCCGACAGGGAACCCGGTGAGCTCGGCCACGGTCTTCCCCGCCTTGGCAGGGTCGGCGTCGATGACCCCCGCGACTGTGTGCCCCCTTTCGACGAGGTGCTTTAGGACCTCGGTGCCCACCGTGCCCATCCCGCACAGGACGACCCTGACCAATGCCCCGAGGCGGGGCCCGGCGTCTAATAATGGATTCCACGGGTCCGCCGTGGGGCGCCCCGGCTCTTCCATCTCCACAGGACGAAAACGGTCGGGATGGGACGGGCGGCCCAGCCCAGACCCTTCGACCATCAGGCACGTCCGCCGGTGAAATCCGCGCCCTCGAAGCGCCGGATGCCCTGGAGGATTCCGAGAAGGCGCTTGGAGTATCCGCTCCCGTCCGCCAGGTCGGTGATCGAGACCCCTCCGTGGCTGAGGTTGGCGTGGACAATCTTCTTCGCCCCCAGGTAGACGGCCACGTGGCCCGTGAAGAACACGAGGTCCCCCCTCCTAGCGGCCTCGAAGCCATTCACCGCCTCCCCGGCGTCCCTCTGCCACCCGGCGTTCCTCGGGAGCTCGATGCATGAGTAGCGGAACAGCCTCTGGGTGAACCCTGAGCAGTCGTAGCCGAAGTCCGAGGTACCCCCCCAGAGGTACGGCACGCCGAGGAAGTCCCCGGCGAGGCTCGTCGGGTCTGCTCCCCTGTCGACCGGGACGAGGAGCTTTCGCGGGACCTTGAGGCGCTTCGCCTCCCCCTCGCTCAGATAGGAGCCGAAGGGGAGCTGGAGGCCGCCGGCTCGGTGCCTCTCCGCCATCTTGTACGCCCTGTCCCCGTCCAGGTCTCCGACGAGGGACTTCTGCACGTAGCCTTCGTACCGGTCCCTACCCACGGCCCTGTAATAGTCCTCCTCCGAGCCGAGGATCCGGACCTCCTCCCCGTAGATCAGCTGTGAAATTCGCTCAGACCTGAACTTCGGTTTGTGCCTCAGGTCCGCGACGCCGACCGCTATCCCCTTCACGCGGCTTCGGCCCATGGGGACGTTTTAACCGTTGGTCGGCCTGGCTTGGGCAACGGAGAAATAGAGACGGCCCCAGCATCGGTCGAATGGACAGCAGGCGGCCGCACCTGGACGTCGGGAAGGCCTCGCTGAGGATCGGAGGGGTCGAAGCCAAGTCGCTGGCAGAGAAGTATGGGACCCCGCTCTACGTCACCGACGTCGGCAGGCTGGCTGCGAGGTTCAGGGAGGCGAAGTCCGAGCTCTCGTCGAGGTACGGGGACGCCCTGGTCGCGTTCGCCTACAAGTCGAACTCCACGACACCGGTGGTAAGGACCCTCGCAAGGATGGGAGCGGGGGCGACCGTCGTGTCCGTCGCCGGAGTAGAGCTGGCCAGGAAGGCAGGGGTGTCGCCTGGGGACATCGTCCTGGACGGCCCCAGCAAGTCGAAGGAAGAGCTGGCTGCCGGCATCAGGGCAGGGGTGGGGATGATCAACGCCGAGTCGGTGCAGGAGGCCATGGACGTCGAGGCCCTGTGCCGCACCCTCGGGTCCAGGGGGGTGCGCCTCGGGTTCAGGGTCAACTTCGGGATAAGGGCAGAGACCCACGCAGGGTTGGCCACCGGAGGGAGAGAGCACAAGTTCGGGGTCGCGAGAGGCGAGGTGGTGAAGTTCTGCAGGGACTGGGCCCCGAGATTCAGGTTCGCCAGGGTAGCGGGGCTCCACTCCCACATCGGGTCCCAGGTCTCCGACGCCGACGTCTTCCGGAGGCAGACGGAGGAGATGGTCGGCCTGGCGGAGGAGCTCGAGGCCCTCGGGACCGACGTGAGGGAGTTCAACTTCGGGGGAGGGCTCGGGGTCCCATACAGGAAGGAGGACCCGGAGCTGGCCATCGGCGACTACGCCGACGCGACGGCGGGGGCCTTTGCCAGGTCGCGCTGGGCTGGGAGGGCCAGGCTGGTCTTCGAGCTCGGGAGGTGGGTGGTAGCAGACTCCACCGTCCTCCTCACGAGGGTGAACTACGTGAAGGCTGCAGGGAAGATTCGCTGGGCCCTGGTCGACGCCGGGATGAACGACTTTCTCAGGCCCGCCCTCTACGGCGCCCACCACGAGATAGTCCCGGCTTGGACCGCGTCGGCGAAGCGGTCGGCCGCGTCCTACGACGTCGCCGGGCCGGTCTGCGAGTCCACGGACGTGTTCGGCAGGGGGAGGCGGCTCGGGGTCAGCCTGGCCCAGGGGGACCTGCTTGCAATCCTCGACGTGGGGGCCTACGGCTTCTCGATGTCGAGCACATACAACATGAGACCCCTCGCCGCTGTTGCGACCGTGGAGAAGCGCAGGAGCGCCCTCGCGTCTCCCCGCAGGCTCTGACCGACGGTCAGGGGCTATACCTTTCCCGATACCTCGAAGTGGGTGACGCTGGGCTCGAGCTCCGCCAGGTACTCGCTGTCCCTCTTGAAGTACTTCGCCTTCCTGATGTCGTCCCCGGCGAACCGCTTTATGGAGTCCTCCGAGTCCCACAGAGAGACGAGCAGGAACTCGGTGTTGTCCCCCACGTCCCTGGTGAAGAGCCAGGCGCCGCGGTTGCCGTTCGTATTCCTGATCTCCTCCATGCTCGTCACACCCACGTAGTGTATGAACTCTGTGCGCTTGGTCTTGGGCGTGACGCCGTGCCAGACCCTCGCGACGGACGGCCTCCCGCCCTTTTCGGCTTCCGTCTCAGTCCCC
>JAFMAW010000158.1 GCA_029784795.1 Nitrososphaerota archaeon
CGGGAGCGACCTGGGGGCCAACCTCGTGGAGTCACAGCAGGAGGGGGGGGTCTGGAGGATAAGTGGGGACACGAAGTACTTCGCGAGCAACGCCGGCCTCGCCGACCACGCGCTGGTGAGCGCAAGGCCGAGAGGAGGGAAGGAAGGGGCGAAGGGGCTGGGGCTGTTCCTGGTCCCCAGATTCGATTCGGCTGGGAGGAGGAACTTCACTGTAAGAAGGCTGAAAGACAAGAGCGCGACGGTCAGCGTCCCCACGGGCGAGGTGGAGTTCCACCGCGCGGAGGCCCAGCCGGTGGGTGAACTCAGGAACGGCATCTACTACATCATGGAGAACCTGATGGTCTCACGACTGGCGAACTCCTTCGGAGCCCTGGGGATCGCGAGGAAAGCCTACCTGGAGGCCTACTACTACGTGCAGAAGAGGACCGCCTTCGGGAGGCGGCTTGTCGAGCATCCCCTGATTCGCCGGGACCTCGTCGACATGGAGGTGTCCATCGAAGGCTCGCTGGCTCTGGCCTTCAAAGCGGTCGACCAGTTCGAGAGGTCGTGGAAGGAAGCTCCCCCCTACAGCGACGCTTACCACTATGCCAGGCTCCTCACCCACGTCACCAAGAACGTCACGGCAGATATGGCGGCGTCTGTCACTAGGACGGCGATGGAGGTGCTGGGGGGGATAGGATTCCTCAGAGAGTTCCCGGTGGAGAGGCTGCACAGAGAGGCTCTCATCACCCCCATCTGGGAAGGCCCCAGCAACATCCAGGCCCTCGACATGCTGGAGGTGATGGCGAAGAAGCAGGCGCACCTCACCCTGCTGGACGACATGAGAAAGACGAGGGACAAGATAGTCAGAGGGAAGGACGTCGCAGAGCTCGCTGTAAGGAAGATCGAAGAAGCGACGGCCCGGCTTCCCGCCCTCGACGGGGAGCGCGCGCAGTTCTACGGCAAAGACGTTCTGAACGTCCTAGGCAACGGAATCGCAACGGTCATGTTGCTCGAAATCGGGAACAGGTCAGACGCGAGGTTCATCGATGTGGGGCGGTTATACTCGCTTCGCTTTCTGGAGGGGAAGTGGTACGGGGAAGACGCCGTGGTTGGAGCCGAGAAGCTCTTCGCTATAGACAGGTAACTTTCCTAGGTGCAGAATCAACCCCAGCGTATCAGATACAGAAAGGGCCGCGGGTCGGAACCGCCCTCAACAACGAAATTAGGCTCCACCCTTATCTAAGTGGAGCGAGGCGACGCCGTCATGTCTGGTTTGCTCGACGGTAAGGCCGCGGTCATCACCGGCGCCGGCTCAGGCGTCGGGAGAGCCATGGCGAACCTCTTCGCGGAGAACGGGGCCGCCGTACTGGTTGCCGATGTCGTCGCCGAGAGAGTCGACGAAGTCGTGAACGAGGTACGTGGCAAGACCGGCGCCCAGATAGAAGGGATGGCAATCGACCTATCGCTGAAGGAGAGCGCTGACAAGATGATCGACTACGCAGCGAAGACCTTCGGGAAGGTCGACATACTCTGCAACAACGCGGGGATCATGGATGGGGTCCGCCCCGTCGCTGATACCCCCGACGATGTCTGGGAGAAGGTCCTAGACATCAACCTCAACGCGCCTTTCCGCGCGAGCAGGCGTGCTATCCCACTCATGCTCAAGGGCGGAGGCGGGGTGATAGTCAACACAGCCTCCATCGCCGGCTTGACGGGCGGAGCCGCCGGGGCCTCTTACACAGTTTCGAAGCACGGCCTCATCGGGCTCACCCGCAGCGTAGCCGCCCACTACGGCACCAAGGGGATAAGGTGCAACGCGATGGTCCTCGGCGCTGTGAAGACAAACATCGGGGTGGGGGGCGGCAACCCTGACCCGAAGGGGATGGAGGTGCTCCAGAAGGCCATGGCGACGCTGCCGCGGCTGGGCGAACCTGGTGAAATAGCGGAGCTCGCCCTCTTCCTCGCGTCCGACAAGTCGAGCCTCCTGAACGGCTCGTGCGTCGTCGTCGACGGCGGTTGGACAGTAGTCTAGGCGAGCGCACGGTCGGCGGTAGGCTCCGGCTACGGCATGCCTAGGCTCGACGCGGGCGATGCCTGGGCTGCGGTCTCCGTGGAGAGGAGCCTCGCCCCTTCCCCTCCGCCCTGGTCACCACCACCGAGGTCTTCGACACCACCACCTCCAGCGTCCCCAACGGCCCCGTCTCCTTGAGCGAGTTCGCCATAGTCATCCTCACCCTGGCGGGCTTCATGATAGTTGCCATAGCCTACGCCAGCAGGAAGGCCCTGGTGGAGACCGACCAGGTCGACATCTCATGCACCATGGATCTCCTGAAGTGCAGGGCCTGCGGGAAGGTACTCGGGCAGATCAGCGCCGGGATGGTCCTTTGGTTCCCCTCAGCTGACCTTTCCAAGGTTCAAGCCCGGAGGAGCGGGGGTCCCGGCATCCGGGACGGGCTTCAGCATCAAGAAGTTGGCGGGCGCGGTAGGATGCATTGGGCGGCAACTTGGAGACACCCCGGGGACCCTGGTCAGCTGAGTAAGGTTGGTGAACAGGCACAGCAGAGCGTGGCCACAGAAACAACCAGGTGGACTGCAGCCCTACCTCAGCTACCGCACGCGGGCTCTGCCGGCCACCCCTGGGCGCTTGTGACGAAGCTCTGGTAGTCTCCCAACAGGACCTCGGTTGAGTTCAGCCCTGTGCCCCCCCACCTCATCATGAAGAAACCGCTCACCCTGATGCCGCCGTTCGAATCAGTGCAGGAGCTGATGGCCAGAGGGACCATACCGCCGGCCTGGGCGATGAGGGTGGAGTTGCCGCTCGATAGGTCCTCGGTGACGAGGGTCCCGTTGAAGCCAGGGAGGCTGTACTCGACCATGGTGCCGCCCACCATGCCGACCAAGGACCCCTGGAGCCCCGTCCCGCCGTAGGTGGTAAAGTTGAGGGTTTCAGGGACGACGCCTGGAG
>JAFMAW010000159.1 GCA_029784795.1 Nitrososphaerota archaeon
CCGGGAAGGCATCCCGGCCGGCGTAGCGCACCTTGCCGAGCTCCGCCTCGATGCGCAGCAGCTGGTTGTACTTCGCGATGCGGTCCGAACGCGACAGCGAGCCGGTCTTGATCTGCGTGGCGGCCGAGGCCACCGCCAGATCGGCGATGGTCGCATCCTCCGTCTCGCCCGAGCGGTGCGAGACCACAGTGCGCCATCCCGCCTCCTGGCACATGCGAACCGCCGCCACCGTCTCGGTCACCGTGCCGATCTGGTTCAGCTTGATCAGGACGGCATTGGTTGCCTTCTTCTCGATGCCCAACTTTATCCTCGCAACGTTGGTCACATAGATGTCGTCCCCGATGACTTTGGTGCTGCGTCCCAGTCTCTTCGTGATCGATGCGAAGTCGTCGAAGGCCTCCTCATGGAAGGGGTCCTCAATGGTGAGCAGGCCGAACTCGTCCCTCAGCCGGGCGTAGTGGTCTTCGAGGGCTTCACCGCTCATCGCATGGCCGTCCAGCGTGTACCTTCCGCTCTTCTCGTCATAGAATGTGGAAGCTGCAGCGTCAATGCCCAGCTTGACCTCCTTCTCGCTGTAGCCGGAGGCTGAAACGGCTTTGCGGATGGACCCCAGGGCTTCGCGTGTAAGCCTGAACGGGGGGGCGAAGCCGCCTTCGTCGCCTACATTGATGGCCCCCCTGCCATGCTCCGACACGAGGATCGCCTTCAGGGAGTGGTAGACCTCCGACCCCATCCTGATCGCCTCAGCGCACGACGACGCCCCCACCGGTTCGATGAGGAACTCCTGCACAGCCAGGTCGTTGCCTGCGTGCTCCCCGCCGTTGATCACGTTCATCATGGGCACGGGGAGAATGTACCGGCCTGACTTCCTCAGCTGGACGAAGAGGCTCACTCCATTCGAGTTGGCGGCTGCCTTCGCCGAAGCCATGGAGACGGCAAGTATCGCGTTGGCTCCCAGCTTGCTCTTGTCCGGAGTGCCGTCCAACGAAATCATCTTGTGGTCCAGGCGCCGCTGGTCGTCGACGCGAAGACCCACGACGCCGCGGCGGAGCGCGCCTCTGACGTTGCCCACCGCCTTCGCCACGCCCATCCCATGGAACCTCTCCCCCCCGTCTCTGAGCTCGAGCGCTTCGTGCCTCCCCTTCGACGCCCCAGAGGGGACGCTCGCCCTCCCCATGGCGCGGCCTGACTCAACCTCGGCCTCGACGGTGGGGTTTCCGCGCGAATCTAGGACCTGCCTCGCCCTGACGTCCAGGATGTTTGTCTTGACTGCCATGAATCCCCCTGGAGGCGCGGACCAGGGCGTTAAAACCTAGTTCCCGGCGCGAAGCTCCAAGCTTATTACACGTCGAAAACTCGCACGAAAACGGGCCGGTCGTCTAGCATGGTTAGGACGTCGCCCTTACACGGCGAAACGCTCCGCGCGCCAGGGTCGGTGGTTCGAATCCGCCCCGGCCCATATTAGCAAATCCCAGCAAAGTCGACCTCGAACGGTTATCTATCCAGAGGCCCCGCCTAGGCACAGATGCCCAACTTCAGGTACATCAGCTGGTCCGAGTACGGCAACCTGGCCGAGGCCCTGGCCGAGAAGGTCAGAGCCAACGGGAAGCGTTACGACCTCGTCGTTGGCATAGCCCGAGGGGGCATCCCCGTGGCCATGGTCGTGTCAGACCACCTGAACGTCAAGATAGACTTTGTGAACGTGAAGTCCTACAACGACATCGGCAAGCGGACCGCCCCACGGATTCTCTCCACCCTCGTGGAGGGGGTCGAAGGCAAGGACGTGCTGCTCGTCGACGACCTCGTCGACCAAGGCGACACCATGGTCTTCCTCAAAAAGTACCTCAGCGACCAGAAGCCGAAGTCGCTGGAGACCGCCGTGATGTTCAAGAAGCCTTGGAGCAAGGCTGAGCCGGACTACTACCTCGAGACGGTGTCAGAGTGGATCGTCTTCCCCTTCGAGCTGGGGGAGGTGGGGAGACAGCGGGCCTCCCTGGACGCTCAGCCTAGAGAGTGAGCAGCAGGTAGACGTTCAGGGCCAGGATGGTCCCCCCCACGGCCAAGGCAATGAGGGTGGTGGACTTCCTGTTGACGAACTCGCCCATAAGCTCCTTCTTGGCTGTGTAGTATAGCAGGGGAACCATGGGGAGAGGGATCATGATGCTCAGTATCACTTGACTGTACACCAGGAGCGAAAGCGGGCTAAGGCCCGCGACTATGGCCGCGACCGTGGGGAACACGTTGATGACCCTGGTGACTATCCTCCTGAAGTAGGGGTTGATCTTCATCCCCAGCATCCCTTCCATAATCGCCTGGCCCGCCAGAGTCCCCGTGGTGGACGACGCAATCCCAGAGGACAGGAGCGTCACTCCGAATACGATCCCAGCCAGCGGGCCGTAGAGCCCGTCCATTACCTTCGCCGCCCCCGTGACCGTCAGCGCGTTGATGTCAGTGTTACCGATGCAGCCATACACGGGACAGAGAGCCTTTCCAGCGACTACCAGTATGGCCGCATTCACCAGCGCTGCCACCGTCAGAGTGACGACGCACTCGGTCAGATGGAGCTTCCTCACTCTCCTCTTCTCTTCGAGGGTGCTCTCCTTGAGTTTCTCCTTTGTAAGATGCGAGTGGAGGAACAACGCGTGAGGCATGACCGTGGCCCCGACTATCCCGACCACGAAGGGGATATTCTCCCTATTCAGCGTCGGGACGAAGGTGTGCCTGACTATGTCGGCCAGGTTGGGACCAAAGACGTAGAGTTCATAGAGGAAGCCGACGCTGATAACAGAGACGAAGAGCATGAACGCATACTCTATCACCCTGAACCTCCTCGAAGCGAAAGCGAGGATGATCAGTACGTCGAATGCTCCCAGCACCGCCGCGTATAGCAGCGGGATGCCGAAGAGAATGTTG
>JAFMAW010000015.1 GCA_029784795.1 Nitrososphaerota archaeon
GGGTTTAGTTGAGATTGAGCGACGCCAGATCGCCGATTGGGCCGTGATGGTGATGCAGTCCAGCCAATAATTCCATCCAAAATAACGCCCATGCCGCCCGTGGCGTACAGCTTAGAACATTTTACGAACCTGGGGGGTGCGGGCATATACCTCACCTACTTGAGCGGCAGGCAGACGGTCAGGCCCAGGGCGGTCAACTTCTACCTCGCCCTTGCGCTGCTGCTGCTCATCGTTTCGCTGTTCATAGGGTTCAACCTCGCGATCCTCAAGGGATTCGGGTAGAGAAGACCCCGCCCGGCCAGGCCGAGCCCCTCTCAGTCCGCATCGACAGCTCGGACCCCTTCACCTCGACGGACGCCGCTATATCAGAGAGCCCCGATATCGACCTCGCCGTCCCGAGCCTCCCGAAGCCCTCGCGCCTGTACATGCCGAGGATGACGGCCTTCGAGTTCGTCTTGGCAAGGTATGACAGGCCGGCCAGCGCGAACCCCAACCGCCTGCCCCGGGAGCGGCCGTCGTCGAGGGAGAAGAGGTGGTAGAGGGTGTTGAGGCTGTCCAAGATGAGGGCGCCCTGGGGGGCGACGAAGAGCTGGGAGACCTCCGCTTCGATGTCAGAGCCCGGGGCGGGGACCCTCAGCGTCCACGAGTCGGCTTCGGCGGGGGAGGGCGTCAGGACCGAGTCGGCGTGGGAGGAGTAGAAGGCGTCGAGGTCCAAGACCGCGGCCGCCATCCCTGAAGCCCCCAGCAGGCCGGCGAGGGTCCTGGCGAAGGCTAGGTTGTCCTGCCTCTCTGCGAACAGAAAGGTGGCGGTCTTCCCCAGGAGCGGCTCGAGGAAAGACCGCGACCCCTGGGCTGCGCTCATTCGCGCCCTTCGATGATTGAACCGCTATAAGGCATCGCCGGGGTTCCTTCAATGAGGCCTGACTGAGTCGGTCGGCCAAGGGCCGCGTGACCCTGCGCGGCGTTCTGTCAGGACAAACGGCATAAATCACTGCGAGCGGGCCTATGACGACCATGACAAAGAAAGTAGCAGACATCATCGTCGATTCTCTGGTTTCTCAGGGGGTGGAACGGGTATACGGGGTGGTGGGCGACTCCCTCAATGGGATAGTCAACGCCATCCGCGCCAGGGGCGGCGAGATTGAATGGGTTGGGGTCCGCCATGAGGAGACTGCAGCTTTCGCTGCCGGCGCGGAAGCACGCCTGACCGGGAAGCTCGCGGTATGCGCTGGGAGCTGCGGGCCGGGGAACATGCACCTGATCAACGGCCTCTACGACTGCTACAGGAACCGAGTGCCCGTCCTCGCCATCGCCTCCCACATCCCGAGCAGGGAGATCGGCAGCGGCTACTTCCAGGAGACGCACCCGGAGCTGCTGTTCAAGGAGTGCTCCCTATACTGCGAACTGGTCTCCCACCCCGAGCAGATCTGCAGGGTGCTCGAGATTGCGATGCGGACGGCTGTCGCCGAGGGAGGCGTGTCGGTGCTTGTGATTCCGGGGGATGTGGCCCTCCTCGACTCGACAACGCAGCGGCCGGTCCCTTCCTTCGAAAGGCCGTCCCCGTCCGTCCGCCCCTCCGATGCTGAGCTACGTAAGGCCGCTGACATCCTCAACTCATGCTCGAAGGTCACGATCCTCGGAGGGGCGGGGTGCGAGGGGGCCCACTCCGAGCTGGTCGAAGTCGCTGGGGTGCTGAACGCCCCGATAGTGCACGCCATGAGGGGGAAGGAGTTCATCGAATGCGACAACCCCTACGACGTGGGGATGACCGGGCTCCTGGGGTTCTCGTCGGGGTACTACGCCATGATGGACTCCGACGCTCTCCTCATGCTGGGGACCGACTTCCCGTACCAGCAGTTCTACCCTCCCGGAGCTAAAGTGATCCAGGTCGACGTCAGGGGAGGGCAGATTGGGAGGAGGACCAAGGTCGACCTCGGCCTGGTGGGGGACGTCAGGACGACCCTCTCGGCGTTGAAGCCGCTTCTGTCTCCGAACAAGGGGGGAGAAGGTCACCTGAAGGCCAGCCTGGACCACTACCGGAAGGCCAGGGACGAGCTCGATTCCCTCGCCGTCGGGAAGCCGGGGAAGGCACCGATACACCCCCAGTACGTCGCGAGGGTGGCCAACGAGGTCGCGGCCGACGACGCCATATTCACCTGTGATGTGGGGACCCCCACCATCTGGGCGGCGCGGTACCTGAGGATGAACGGGAGGCGCAGGCTGCTGGGGTCATTCTCCCATGGCTCTATGGCAGCGGCCCTCCCACTGGCGATCGGGGCGCAGAAGGCGTTCCCTGGGAGGCAGGTGGTCTCCTTCTCGGGGGACGGGGGGATCGCGATGCTGCTGGGGGACGTACTCACCCTCAAGCAGCAGAGCCTCCCCGTGAAGGTGGTGGTCTTCAACAATGGCGCCCTCGCCTTCGTCGAGCTCGAGATGAAGGCGGCAGGGATGCTGGAGCATGGTACTGAGCTCCTCAACCCTGACTTCGCTAAGGTGGCCGAGGCCGCGGGCCTTCTCGGCCTGCGAGCCGAGCTGCCGGAGCAGGTGGAGCCCATGCTGAGGCAGATGCTGCAGCACCCCGGTCCCGCGCTCCTCGACGTCGTGGTAAACCGCCAGGAGCTCTCGATCCCGCCGAGCCTGAAGCTAGAGGAGCTCAGAGGGATGACCCTCTACATGGCCAAAGCGGTCCTCAATGGGCGCGGGGACGAGGTCCTCGACCTGGCACGGACCAACCTCTTCAGGTAGGGCCGAAGCCAGGATGGTCCGTCGCAACGCCGGCTAACATTCATAACCCCAGCTCCCCCGATTTCGGCCATGGAGTTCGTCAGGATGGGCCAGAGTGGCCTCAGGGTGTCGCGAATCTGCCTGGGGTGCATGTCGTTCGGAACGGGGGACGACTGGAGGGTCGACGGCGAGGCGGCGAAGAAGGTTCTCTCGCGCGCCTGGGACCTGGGGATTAACTTCTACGACACCGCGAACGTGTATTCGAACGGCAGGTCGGAGGAGATAGTCGGGGAGTTCCTCGACGGCCGCCGGGACGACGCGGTGCTGGCCACCAAGGTCCGCGGAGAGATGGGGCCGGGACCGAACCAGCACGGGCTGTCGAGGGCCCACATAATGTGGCAGCTGAGGGAGTCGCTCAGGAGGCTGAAGACGGACCACGTCGACCTCTACCAGATCCACAGGTGGGACTACGATACCCCGATCGAGGAGACGCTCTCGACGATGACCGACCTGGTCAGCCAGGGGAAGGTGCGGTACATTGGGGCTTCGAGCATGTGGGCGTGGCAGTTCGCCAAGGCCCTCTACACCAGCGATGTGAAGGGGTTCGCGCGCTTCGTCACCATGCAGGACCTCTACAACCTGCTCTACCGCGAGGAGGAGAGGGAGATGATCCCCCTCTGCAAGGCGGAGGGGGTAGGGCTCATCCCCTGGAGCCCCACCGCCGCAGGGATCCTCTCTGGGAAGTACTTCGAGAACGGGAAGCTGGTGACCAGGGAGGGCGACAGCAAGCGGATCAGCCCGGGGTCCATGGGCCACATGCGCTACGTCGGGAAGCCCCAGAACGACCAGATAGTGGGGAGGCTGGTCGAGCTCGCGAAGCAGAAGGGGGCGACCCCCAACCAGGTGGCCCTGGCGTGGCTGCTGAAGAAGGGGGTGACGGCGCCGATCATCGGCACGTCCAAGGTGGAGCACCTCGAGGAGATGG
This sequence comes from Nitrososphaerota archaeon, assembly GCA_029784795.1. The sequence goes on from JAFMAW010000015.1 coordinate 3,710, forward strand.
TCGGGGCCGTGGACGTGAAGCTCACAGACGACGAGGCGAAACACCTGGAGGAGCCCTATGTCCCCCAGCCAGTGATCGGGTTCACCTAGGCCTACGCATGGGTTGGCGGCCGGTCAGCCTCTTCTCCTGAGAACCACGAGCATGTGCTCGCTCACCCCGACGACCGAGGGGTGGGCGCAGGTCTTGTAGTGGGTCTCGAGCCAGACCCTCCACCTGCGGGGGTCCTTCGCCAGCCTGTTCACTTCTTCTCTGTGGACAGAGCCGACCCCTTCGAGCCCCACCATCGCCAGGACCTCGACCCCCCTGACTCCCTCGGCCTCCGCTCTCAGCTCTTCGGGGAGGAAGAAGTGAGTCGCCGTGAAACCGCGCCCTCCGAGGTAGTCTCCGCTGTCTCGTATCTTCTTGAAGAGGGGGAGCTGGACTTCGTCCGGGAAGTACTTGAGCGCCGTGGCGATCATGGCCAGCCGGCTCATCACTGAGACGAAGATTGGCGAGCGGGCCTTCCCGACCCTGGCCAGCTCGGCCATCGCCTTCCTCCTGTCCTCGCCCTTCATCACGTGAGACAGCGGTCCACCGAGGCAGAGCACCGCGTCGAAGTAGCCGTCAGGGAACCGCGCCAGGTCCACTATGGACCCTTCCACGGCCGTGACCTTGCTGCCGAGCCCTTCTCTCCTGACCCGCCCCTCTGCGAACCTGAGATTCGCAGGGGCGTAGTCGAGCAGGACAACGTCGTAACCCTTCCTGGCCAGCTCGATCGCGTACCTGCCGGGGCCGCCCCCTGCGTCCAGGATCAGCCCGTTCTTCGGCAGATACCTCCTGAGGAACTCCAGAGTCGTGTCGAACTCCAGCCGGTGGTAGGGGTCTGACTGGAGCCTGGCCCACTCCTCCTCCACGTTCCCAGAGTAGAACCGTCTTACCGACCGCGTCATCGCGACGGCCTGGTTTCGGGACGGCCGTATTATAGGTGAATGAAGCGCGGGACGGCCTGGCTCTTCACCCCCTGACGAAATAGCTTTCCACCGCGTCCCCGGGCGTCACCGTCGCTCTTGGAGGTCTCCACACAGGGAAGGAACCTGACCGTGGCCGTCGTCGGAGGGCTCGCGCTTGGGACGGCGCTGGCGTTCGTGAGCGTGGATGGAGTGCCCCTGACGTACCTGCTCCTCCAGTTCAACGGCCTTGTGCTGAAGGGATGGGCGTGGCAGCTCGTCACGTCGATAATCGTCGCGCCCCCGACCTGGTCAGGCGTCCTAGATGTCGGATTCAACGCCATGGCGTTGGTCTGGCTCGACGGCTTCTTCACCCTGGCTTACAGCAAGAACCAGTACTACGCGGTCTTCCTGCTGACGGGAATCGCTGGCAACGTCGTGAGCCTTGCCAATGGGCCGAGGGCCGCGAGCTTCGGAGCCTCGGGCGGGATCTTCGGGCTCCTCGCGGGGGTCATCTCATTCGACGTGGTCACGAGCAGGAAGCCCGACTTCACCCTCATCGCCTGGTTCGTGGCCGTCTTCCTGGTCAGCAGCTTCCTGTTCGCCTCTGTGGACTGGCTGGCCCACCTGGGAGGGGCGCTGGTTGGACTTGGGCTGGGGTGCGTCATAGGAGCCCGCAGAAGGGGAGACGAGCCTGGGTCCCAGTAGCTGGCGCCCGGGAGGGCCATCGCACATGGGCGTCGGCTGCTAGGTCTCCGTCGGGTTACTGAGCGCGGTTCCATGAGACGTCGGTCCCAGCGGTCGCGGCCTCCATGTTAGTCCGCGCGACATCAGCGGGCTATTCCATCGGGGTGCTCCGAATCAGTCCCGGCAGGCTTTCGTGGGACCTGGAACCATGCTCGCGCCTCGGTGGGGCGCGAGACCTGGAGAGTCAGGCCAGCCTCTGCTGCGGCGCTCACTTTTTCTATCCGCAGGCGCCCCATCCCCCCATGCGTTTTGAAGAGACGAAGAAGTTCGAAGGCGACCCTTCGGAAGTATGGAAGAGGGCGTCCACCATCGGCGACATCCCGAAGTACTGGCATGGGACACGGACCCTCGAGGTGGTGGGGGAGGACGGAGGCGTTGCCCACGCGAAGATCAAGTTCGCTTTCGGCGGGTCGGGTGAGGCTGACATCTCCAAGGACGAGGAGAAACGGGTCCTGACCATCGCCTACACGTCGGGGCCGTTCACGGGGAAGCAGACTGTCGGAGTGGAAGGCGGACAAGTGGTCGCCGCCTGGGACGTCGAGTTCAAGGGGGTCTTCCGAATCGCGTCGAAGTGGAATGAGGGCCACTTCAAGTCTGGGACGGTGCACGCTCTGGAGAGGCTGACCGGGCAGGAAAGCCCGGCGTAGCCCCGGACTACCAAACGGCCCCGGCCGCTAGCAGGCGTGGACCGGTCGCCGATCGTTCGTCTCGGTATGGGAAGGGCAATGGCTGGCGACCCAGATTCCAAAGGTTGAGGCTCGCTTTACCTCTGAAGACGGGCATGTGAGCGTCCCAGAGCACAGAGTCCCTGAGGCTCACGGCTGGCTCCTTGCGAAGTTCGCCCCCGCCGGCCCTCCCCTCCCGCAGGGGGCGGTCGCCCCTCCGAGGACCCGGCCTGTGTGACCCTGAAGATTTTGAAAGCCGTCGTCGGTGTTCACATCGCTCCTGAACAGCGCGACGTTGCTTCGTCCTTGCCCGAGTTTAGGCGAGGGTTCATCTACCGGCGCGGACATTCCGGATGTCATGGATGGTAAGATAACGCACTTCAACCTCGTGGTCAAGAGCCAAGACGCCGCCCTGGAGTTCTACACCGAGAAAGTGGGTTTCGAGAAGAAGTCTGACGTGACTTCGCCGGAGGGGTACAGGTGGGTCACCGTGGGCCCGAGGGGGCAGGAGCTGGAGCTCGTCCTCACCCAGGCGGGGGCGAAGGACACTGTGAAGCCGGCTTTCGTCACTATGCAGGTGGACGACTGCCGCAGTGCCGCCGAGGAGCTGATGGCCCGGGGGGTCCAGTTCACGCAGGAGCCGGAGGAGAATCCCTGGGCCGTGTCAGCCATCTTCGCGGACCCCGACGGCAACCACTTCCAGATGAACCAGTACAATCAGAGGGGTCCCTGACCGGCATGCCCACCCCGAAGAAGTCGAAGGGATTCACGGACGAAGAGAAGGCCGCTATGAGGGAGCGCGTGAAGGAGCTGAAGGAAGGCAAGACCGACGGCGAGAGCGAGGTCCTCGCCAAGATAGCAGCGATGTCGGAACCCGACAGGGCCCTGGCGAAGCGGGTCCACGGGCTCGTCAGGGCCAGCGCACCATCGCTCACGCCCAAGACCTGGTATGGGATGCCCGCCTATGCCGACGGGGAGGGCAGTGTGGTGTGCCACTTCCAGCCGGCCGAGAAGTTCAAGACGAGGTACGCGTCGCTGGGCTTCAGCGACAAGGCGCACCTAGACGAGGGCAACGTGTGGCCCAACTCCTTCGCACTGAAGGGGCTGACGGCGGCCGACGAGGCGAAGATCAGCGCGCTCTTGAAGAAAGCCGTGGGCTGAGGAAGAATCAGAACCCGCGTCCATTCCAGAAGGTGTGGCCCCCTTGCGGGAGATGGATGAGACCGTCAGGGGCCGGGCGGACGGCTCGAAGAGATGCTGGCTTGAGCATCGGACCCTGAAGCTCGTCTTCGCCACGGCGATGTAGTGTGGGAAGCTAAACCTGCACTTCGAAGCTGTCAGGCTGCCCGAGGCGGCTCCTCCTAGACCCTGAGCGAGCGGACGTCTGAGAACAGCAGCAGGCCGAAGGCGAAGACGGCTGTGCCGACCGCGGCTAAGATGAAATCGGCGTTGAGCCCATAGGCTGCGATGATCAGCCCGCCCGCCAGCTGCCCCGCCGGGCTCGCTGCGAAGCTGCCGACCTCGTCGATGCTCAGATACCTCCCCAGCACCTCGCGGGGGACGTAGCTCTGGACCCCGGTGAAGAAGGCGGTGTTGCCGAACCCCCCGAATGCCGTCCCCACAAAGAGGAAAGCCGCGGCCGTCACGGTCCCAGGGAAGAAGACCAGGCCGAGCATGGCCAGCCCGGTGACCCCCCAGGGGGCCGAGAACCAGACCCCGAAGCGCCGCTCCGGGTGGAGCTTGCCCACCAGGAGGGAGCCCAGGCCGAAGCCCGCGCCGCCTGCTGCGCCCAGGATTCCGAAGACGAAGGCTGACTGGTGCAGGACGACTGTCACGTAAATCACGAGGTACGTGAAGAAGAGGCTCAGGAAGAAGTTCGCACCGAAGGACGCCAACGTCAGCTTCAGGAGGCCCCGCTCCCCGTTGACGTAGGCGAAACCGCCCCTGAGCTGTTCCATGAACGGAGGTCTCTTCGCCTCGGCGGCCGCCCGCGGCGCGGCCTGGGACGAGAGCGAGACGGCGACGAAGACTATCATGAGGGCGGAGACGATGTAGCTGGCGCCGTTGAGGGCCAGGGTGGCGGCCACCCCGACCAGGGCGATGAGGATGCCCCCCAGGGGGCTCCCGGCGATGGAGGTGACCTCCTGTGCCGCGGTGAACAGGCCGTTGGCCGCCCCCAGCTGCTCCTTCGCCACGGCCTGGGGCAAGAAGGAGTTGATGGAGGGACGGAACAGGGACTGGCCCATCCCAAGGAGGAACACCGCGATGAGGACGACATAGAGGCTGAACCCGTAGATGGCAAGGGTGGCCGCGAAGGCTATCATCGTGGCGGCACGGAAGGCGTCTGCGACTATCATGAGCCTGAGCTTGCTGTAGCGGTCTGCCAGGGTCCCGGTGAAGATGCCGAAGATGACCCTCGGGACCACCCCGGCGACCCCGACCAGCCCCACGTCGAGGGCAGAGTTCGTGACGGTGTAGACGAGCCAGTTTATGGCGAGGAGGCCGGCCGCTGACCCGACGGACGACGCCATGGAGCCGACCCACAGCCCGCCGAAGACCCTCTGGCGGAAGAGGGAGGGGCGCTTCCCGGCGCCTTCTGCGCCAGATCCGCTATCCATGGTCTCGTCCCCTCAGACTGCGGGGCATCGGAGCGTGAGGCCTGTCGGAGGGGGCAGATGAACCTCGCTGACAGACCGAGTGGGTTCAGCAGGCACCGCCATCAAAGTGTGGGCAGCCTGTAGCGCGCACAGATCTCGACCGCCGCCTCCTTGGGCGTCAGGGCCGCGGTGTCGATGTCGAGGCTCCGGGCTCCTGGAACTTTCGCGTCGAGGTCGTAGCGAGCGAACATGTCGTCGAGTCCTGACTTCGAGGTCAGCTTACCCAGCTCGCTTCTGTCTTTGGCGCCTACCCGCCTCAGGAGCTCCGCCCGGTCGCAGCGGAGCCGGACAAAGCACACGCTGCCGCTGTACGACTCGACGGTCTTCGTTACACCATCCACGAACTTGTCGTCAACCTCACCGCCATAGACGAAGGTGAATATCATGTCGACGCCTTCCCTTGCCGCTGCCTCGATGGCCTCCTTCCGAGACAGGTCCACCAGCCTCCAGAATGCGGGAGTCCCGAATTCGAACAGCGATCTGGCGAAGTCCACGGAGATGTGGTTGTGGAACAGCTTGAATCCTGTCAGCCTGGAGAGCTCCTTTGAGACGGTTAGCTTTCCAACTGCGGGAGGGCCGTAGATGAAGACGAGTCTCGTGGGGTGCGTGTCCCCCGGGGCCGTGCATAAAGATTGGTTGCCGTCCTCTCAGGCGAGTCGGCCTGCGACCCGTCGCCATCCTGGAATCGCCGGTTCGGCTTGACCAGCGTTTCCGACGCCAGTATGAGGGGCAGAATCTATGCCCTTTCCGGGACTATTTCTCTACTATGGGGACGCTTACCAGCTCTTCCCTCGAGGCCTCTTCGAGAGACTGGTTCTTGGACTCCTTCAGACCGAGGGTCAGTAGGGCGCCCACGACGCTCACCACCGCGAGCATCTCAAGGATGCCCTGGACCCCGATGCTCACCAGCAGAGCTGGGAAGAAGAACGTGGTTATCGCGGCCCCGGTCTTGCCTGCAGCCGCCGATATGCCGTGCCCCGTGGTCCTCCTCGCTGTTGGGTACACCTCAGCGGGTATCACGAAGGTGGTGGTGTTGGGGCCGAAGTCGATGAAGAAGAAGGACATCGAGTAGAGGGCGAGGGCGCCGATGGCAGGGATGGCGAATCCTGTTATGCTGGTACCCTTGGTTATGGCGAGGCCGGCGACCGCTACGTAGAGCACTGCCATCATGGCGAAGCCCTGTAGCTGAGTGATCTTCCGCCCCAGCCTGTCCATCAATCCCACCGCTGTGAAGTAACCGAAGAAGCCGACGAAGTATGGGATGCCTGCCTCGAAGACCTTGGTGAAGAGCTGGGCCTGGGTCGGAAGGGAGGAGCTTATCGGGAGGATGGCAGAGACGATGGGTCCTGAGTAGACCCCGGTGCCGTAGAAGGCCATGTCAAGCAGGAACCAGGACCCTGCCGTGACGACAAGCGTCTTCCAGTACCTCCGGAAGAACTTCGAGAGGCTGGACGCCTTTGCTGTCACCTGGGTGTAGGTGATGTCCGTACCGAGCACCCTGGCTCCCCTCTCTGCTTCCGCTGCGTTCCCCTTCACGAGGAGCGAGTACCGCGGGGTCTCGGGGAGCTTCCTCCTAAGGTAGATGACCATGGCCGCGGGTATCGCGCCTGCCCCCAGCATCACCCTCCAGGCGAGGGTGGGCGGAAGGAACGCGACTGACGCGAGGCCGACGGCTACGGCTGCGACCGAGCCTATGCCCTGGTTGGAGAAGATCAAGGAGACGAGCCTCCCTCTGTTCTTCACGTTGGCGTACTCGCTCATGATCGTCGCGGAGATTGGGTAGTCCCCGCCTATGCCGATCCCCTCTATGAACCTGAAGAGTATCAAGAGGTAGACGTTCGTCGCGACTGCGCTAAGCAGGGCGCCGACCACCAGGATGGAGGCTTCAATCCCGTAGACCCTCTTCCTCCCTACCCTGTCGCCGAGGTATCCGAAGATTAGCTGCCCGAAGATGGCGGCGAATATGGCGGAGGAGCCGACGAAGGCGGCGGCCGACTGGCCGAGGATGCTGGTGCCCATGGAGAAGCCAGGGATCGAGTAGGCGCCGAAGATCAGGAGCGCGAACCCGATGATCAGAAGGTCGTAGGCGTCGGTGAAGAATCCCATCCCGGCGGTGAACCAGATCTTCAGGTGGCTCATCGACAGCGGCTTGCTGTCCATGGACGCGAAGGGCGTCCCGTTCCCCAATTGCCTTGTGTTGTCCTCCAGGGCTCTCTGGGAGGACGTTCCCTCTGGGGTGTTTTATGACTGCCCGACTTACTCTCTATATGGAACAGAGAATAATGTGTCGGAGCCAAGGCGCCGCTCGCAACCCCCCTGGGCAGACTACACGGCGAAGACCCCAGGGCGAGCAGTGTGAGCCCTCCCCGAGCGCCGCGCTCAGCGGCACCCACTGCCGAACTCTGGAGCAAGGAGACCATGCCGGCTCGGGGGACCCGGGCCGTGTCCCCACAGCCTGTGAAGGATTAAACCAGCCCCGCGTCCGGCTGCGGCCATGCGACTGCTGCACACTTCGGTGACCGTGAAGGACATGGACGAGAGCATCGCCTTCTACACCAAGCACTTCGGGATGGAACTCGTGAGCAGGAGGGAGATCCCACAGAACAACGCGGAGATCGCGTTCCTGGCCCTGAAGGGCACGGACCACAGGATAGAGCTGACATGGTGGAAGGACAAGAAAGACTACGCGGAAGGGGACCAGCTGGACCACCTGGCCTTCGAGACTGCTGACGTGAAGGAGGAGGTGGAGAAGCTGAGGAGGGCCGGCGTCGAGATAGCGAAGGAGCCCTACTCCCTCGGCCCGGGGTCGAGTGAGATCGCCTTCGTGAAGGACCCCAATGGCATCTGGCTGGAGCTCATCCAGCACAGGTAGCTCCTTCAGGGAAGCTAGGAACTCCCTGTTGGGTCTTTGCGGCCAGGACAGGGTCGATCGTGGCCTCGGCTCCTGTCGCGGCGGGACACGCCGAGCATCAGCTCAGGGACGATTCAACTGCGCGTCTTTCTGGAGCCCTAGACCCTCTCGGTGACGATCCTGCCGCAGATTCTGCAGCGGAATGTCCGCCGCTCAGAGGTGTTCCAGCCTATGTCCTGGGAGGGATTCTCCAAGCTCCATTCTCTGAACCTGAACGGGTGGGGGCACCTCTTCGGGTCTCCTTGGAGCTCCGCCAGGAAGCGGGCCCGCTGCTTTCCGAATTCGATTTCGTCCTCGGATGGGCCGGCGGGCGGCGCCTGACCGGGACCGGCCTCTTGCTCCCATCCTTCGCGCTCGGGCGCCGTGGGTCGTTCCTCTCCCCCGCCGTGCAAGCGGCCCTGGTGGGAGTGAGAGGTCGTCGCCCCGCCGTGACTTGTGACCGCTTCGGATGGTGCTGCGTCGGCAGAGAAGAGGAGCAGAACCCTTGCGCCGAGTCGTCGCTTGCGCTGCGGGATTATAATGTTCGTGCGACGCACCAGGGCCACAAATGCCCATCGCGCCTCCACCGGGAAACGCCTAACTCTCGTCGTTCAACTGGGCTTGTCGTTTGAGCTCGACCGCGGAGAGCACGCGGACCCT
>JAFMAW010000160.1 GCA_029784795.1 Nitrososphaerota archaeon
GAGATCGACTCCATCGACATCAACCCGCTCTTCGTCTATCCGAGGGGGACGCTGGCGGTGGACGTCAGGATAGTGCTGAGGAAGGATGCAAAATCGACGTGAATCTCCGGCCCCCTGCAACCCATTCCGCCCGGGTCTCCTTCGCATGGCCTGGCCTCAGGGTGGACCGGGGGGCCCCCGGCCGATGACCAGTTTGGTGGCGCAGGCCAGGACAGGCTCCCCCTTTTTGGTTGCACCCAACTGAGCTACTGGTCGAGCTCCGCTCTCACCTTCTTGTCCGTCTCGTCGTCGGCCGTCCGCATCTTCGGGAGGTCGTCACCCGTCCCCGCGGTCATGGCACATCTCTTCTCTAAAGCTCCGGCGGAAGCGGGCTCCGATTAGCATCCAGGAGTGAGGCCCGATTCTCGGGGGCCGGGAACACGGAAAAGGACTCAGGGCATTTTATAACGAACCCCCGAAGGGGCCTGCGAAAGATGCAGCCTCAGTCGACCGACGCCGCTCAACCTGGGATCCCCAATGGGACAACGTCCCATCAGCTCAGGGCGTTACTCGCGATGGTGGGCGTGTCGCTGCTGCTGAACTATGTAGAGACGATGATTATCCCTGGAATACTAACAATCCAGACGTTCTTCTCGACCACCGAGGGGACTGTGGCTTGGATCACTTCCGCCTTCCTGATCGTGGGTTCGGCCGTCTCACCACTGTTCGGGAAGTGGGGTGACAGCTACGGCAAGAAGAGGATGTTCCTGATCGCCCTGGTCTTCTACACCGCCGGCGTCGGGATGGCTGGCTTTTCCCCCACGATCTACTTCCTCATAGCTGCCAGGGCTATCCAGGGGATTGGGTTCGCCATAGTCCCGCTCGCGCTCGCCATTATCGCGGAGACATTCCCGAACGAAAGGATTGCGACCGCCCAGGGGGTGGTAAGCGCGACCTTCGCCATCGGGGCTGCCGCAGGGCTCATAGGGGGCTCTTACATCATCCAGGACTTCGGCTGGCAGTGGGCCTTCCACTCGGCCTTCATCCTCAGCCTGGTACTCTTCGCCGTCGTCGCCCGGTTCCTTCCGCGGGGGCATCCCGGGACCGGCCGCAAGGTGGGCTACGAGACGGTGGTCCTTCTCATGGCGGGGGTCTCCCTGGTCCTCCTTTACCTGACCGAGGGGCCCTATGACGGGTGGTACTCGCCCTACGGCCTGGGAGCGCTTGGGGCGGGGCTCGCCCTGACCGTCGGGTTCTTCGTCGCCGAGAGCAGGAAGTCCAACCCACTGATACAGCTCAACCTCCTCCGCATACGGAACGTCCTGGTGGCCAACGGCATCGGCATAATCTCTGGGATCGGGCTCTTCATGCTTTTCTTCGCTGTCACCTTCTACGCCGAAGACCCGGCCCCCCTCGGCCTCGGGCTCGACCCTATCTCGGCCGGGCTGACCATCGGGCCGGCGGCAGTCCTCATGCTGATAGCGGGACCGCTTGTGGGGAGGGTCGTCACCAAAGCCGGGCCCAAGCCCGCCCTGGTGGTCGGAGGGGCGATAGCCATAGCCGGCTTCACGCTGTTCGTCTACAACAGGGCGACCACCACCGACGTCGTCATAGCCGTGGCGATCTCTATGGTCGGGGCGGTGGCGGTCATAATCCCAATTGTCAACATGATCAGCGTCTCACTCCCCAGGGAGACAGTGGCCACTGGGTTGGGCCTCAACACGATGCTCAGGAACATAGGGGGCGCCATAGGGCCGGTGGTCGCCACGACCATCATGAGCACCTATACCACGACCATCCGGGTCCCCCACGACGGGGTCCTGATTCCCTTGTCTTTCCCGAACGCTACCGCTTTCGACTACGTGTTCTACCTCGGCATAGCGGCCATGTTCCTGGCGATAATCTTCTCCTTGGCCTCCAAGAACTACGTCTTCAGGAAGCAGCCAGAGAAATAGACCAGGGCGGGCGCTCCCCCGCCGAAGGTCCCTGGCCCCGCAGCCTCAGTGTGTGACGCGCTCCGGGACTATCCTGATGATGGTCCTGGGGTCGTCAAGGCTGTGGTCAGGGTACTCCCTCCCGTTGTATTTCACAGACAGCCTGTCGATATGATCCTCGGCTCCCTCCCGCGTTATCTCTACGGCTCTGCCGCGGATCAGCACTTTCTTGTACGGGTTGGCCATGTCGAAAACCGCGAGGGCGACCCGCGGGTCCCTCTTGAGGTTCCTTGTGCGCTGCCTAGACTCGGTGGCGTTCAGCACCACTGTGTCCCCGTCCCGCTCGACCCAAACCGGCGCCACCTGGGGGGATCCGTCGGGCATGATCGTCGCCACGCATGCGAAGTTCTTCCCGTCCAAAAGCTCCCTCGCCTGGTTTGAAAGTTGCATGGTGGTGGATCAGGGGGCCCGCATGATTAATGTTGCGCAGGTGCGGCCGCCACCACAGCGGCCTGGGTGAACGACGTGACCTCGGGCCTCCTCCTGTGCCCTCAGGCGAGTTTTGTGACGACCTCGCGGCCCTCCTTCATGAATGGGTACGCCTCGTCGAGTTCCTGACGTGCCCCGCTCCTGGGGGCCCTGGGCCAGGAAGACCTTGACCCCGATGGCGGAGAGGTCCACGACCGCCCTAGTCAGGTCCCGAGCCCGTACTTCTTCGCGCTCTCCGCCTGGAGCTCCCTCACTTCCCTGATCCTTTCAGCGAGCTTCCTCTCGAACAGGAGGTTCCTCACCCCGGCGTAGCACCAAAGCAGCGAGATGGCGAGGCTCAGGATGCCAAGCCCCACCAGGCCCGGGTTCACCAGGTCCACCGTCTGGCTTGTAATCCCCAGTCCGTAGGGGAGGACCACCAGCTGGACGAAGTAGCTGACTGCAAAATAGGCGCCGACTATGGTGGCGACGAGGGATAGGAGCCTGATCTTCTTCCCGCCCCGCTCCAT
>JAFMAW010000161.1 GCA_029784795.1 Nitrososphaerota archaeon
AGAACAAGTTGTCAGTACAAGTTGTTCTAACAAGTTGTGCGTCAGCGCCTTAAGCAAACCCCGGGCGCATCCATCCGTTGAACGCACACGGCGCCGCAGGCTGGCTTGGATACGCCCTGGATGGGACCAGGGGCCGCGTCGGGGTCCGGGGGCTGGGAGACCGCATCCTCATCCTGGGGAGGGAGGCCGGTCCCATGGCGACTCTTTTCGCCTACGCAGGGGCCGAAGCGGGGTCGAGGCTGACAGTCCTGGACCTCGACGGCTCGGTGTCTCAGGAGGTCCGCGGCTACTACCGCGCCCTCGACTACCGCGCAATGCTCTACGAGTCATTCCACCTTGAGGGAGAGGACGCGACCCACGGTCAACTCGTCGCCTCCGCCTACGCCGCTGCCCTGGACCTCGCATCAGAGGAGGAGGCGATCCTCTCAGCCGCCCTGCAGAGGCTCTCGGAGCAGGACGACCTCGCCACCCCCACCTCGCTGTACGACGTCCTCGGGGCGGTCGAAGGGTTCAGGGGCTACTACGTCGACAAGCTGAGGGGGAGGATCGGCGCCCTCCGCCACCTCGACGCGACCAGGGGGGAGTCCTTCGACTCACTGACGGAAGGGGGAGCACTCGTGAGCTTTGCGACGGCCCCCTACCCCCAGGCGGCCGAGCTCGCCGCAGGGCTCTACCTCGCCAAGCTCGTGTACCTCCTCTCGAGAGCCGCCTCGGGCCCCGACGCCCTTCTTGTCACAGGGGCCCACCGCCTCTTCAGGAACCTCGCCCGCCTCCAGCACTCTGGGAAGCTCCTCGCAGGGCTCCTGGAGTCTCAGATCCACCTCATCCTCTCGACCCCGCTGCCGGCTCTGTTGAGCGACCAACTCACGGACTCCATGCCAGTGAGGCTCTACTCCAGCGAGGCATGGAACCACCTCAGGACCCCAAGACAGGCCGCTGCCCTCGCGTGCTCCTACACAGTCTGCGACGACCGCTCCGGAGCATCTCTGGGTTTCGCACCCCGCTTCATAAGGTCGAAACGCGCGTCCGTTGGCCTCCCTCAGAGCACTCCGACGAGGGCAAGCCCGGAGCTCACGAGGGCGATCCTCGACGAGGTTTCAAGATATGATGCTGCAAACAGACAGTCCATTGTCTCATACCTCTCTCCCCAGTTCCTTGCGGCCGACGTCGCGGCGGAGGTGGACAGGCTCCACTCGGAAGGGTACCTCTTACTCGAGCCGAAGGAGGGCGGGGGCGGTCCGAAGATACTCTCATACACGGTGACAGAGGCGGGGAGGCGGCTCCTTCAGGGGCTGAGCATGTGATGGAACATCTCGCCACCGGCTGCTCGGCAGTTGACTCCCTGACCGACGGAGGCCTCGCCGCAGGGACCGTGACTCAGATTTTCGGTGAGAAGGCGCTGGGTAAGAGCATAATCTCCTTCCAGGCCGCCTGCTCTGTGGCCGCGGTGGGTGGGAGCGCAGTCATCCTCGACACGGAGCAGTCTTACTCGAGCTACCTCGTCCCCTACTGGCGCGAAAGGATGGCCAAAAGGTTCGGGAAGGAGCTCAACGTCGCGGAGGTGAAGCTCGAGAGGGCGCCCAAGGTGTCCCCCAGGAGGAAGCCAGTGACGAGAGGGCAGCTCATCAACGCGGTCGACGTGGCCCTCGGCCACCTCGGGGTCTCCTACACCGACGCCCATCTCGGCGCGGTGGCGGACATCTTCTCCCCGGACTTCTTCGTAGAACTCCCTCCGAAGGGGCCCTCGGTCCTCATATTCCAGACCCCGGAGGTAGTGGACCTGTTGAACCTCCACGGCATAGACGCCGCCAAGGAGGTCTCGAGCGGGGGGAGGGTGGAGCTGAAGATGAGGCAGACCCCCACCTACCAATCCGCTCTTCACCACATAATCAGGGAGACCGGGGCCAGGCTGCTGGTCTACGACTCGATTTCAGCGCCCTTCAAGGCGTCGTTCCCGAGCACCCAGGACCTGCCCGCACGGAGCGCTGGCCTCGCCATGCTCCTGGCCCACGCCCAGCGCCTCTGCGCCGACTTCGGGATCGCCGTCCTCGTCACCAGCCATGTCTCCATCGACCCCATCAACCCCTGGGACCGGATTCCCTACGGCGGGGTCATCCTCGGCCACGACGCCAAGTTCTCCCTCGAGCTCACAAAGTCCACGGCGACGAGGAACAAGGACAGGGGCCCCGAGGCGCTCAACCCCGATGAGAAGGAGGGGTGCACCAAGGCCTTCTGGGCTGCCAGGCACCCCGCCCTCGAGGAGTACACCAGGTTCGCCTATGCCCGCCAGGATGGGGAAGGATTCCACTGATGGGTTGGTACCTCCGCATCTTGGCCGCCCTCGTCGGCATCTTCGCATTCGGCCTGGGGGCCTGGCCCGTCTCTCTCATCGTTCTGATCTATCTCGTCTATTCTCTCAGGCGCCCGAGGGCCGCCCCTCTCAGGCAGGAAGTGCTTCCGAGACCTCATCGAGCCCGGGGCCGACTCGTCCTGGGTGGGGTGCTGCTCTTGTTGTCGGTCATCGCACTGGGCGCAGGCGGAACCCTCTCCCCCCTGGTCTTCCTCGTGGCCGGCATGGCGGTCGTCTTCTGGCCCATCCTCCGCATTGGGGGACTAACGAGCCTGGTGGTCCCTGTGAAAGACTCGGTCCTCCTAAGGAGCAAGGCCTTCCCGTTCCGGTGGTACACGGTAGCCGAGGTCAAGCTCGAGTCACGGGATCAGACGCGGGGGATCACCGCCATGGATGGCCGGCTCCTGGTCTTCGCCGGGAGGGCTCCATCGGCTTTCTTGATCGTCGCGGTCTGCGCCCTCAGGTACGGGCAAGCCGAGGAGAGGGTGATCAGGGACCTGCAGAGTTGCTCCAGGATGC
>JAFMAW010000162.1 GCA_029784795.1 Nitrososphaerota archaeon
GAACCCTGCCGGCCTGATGAGCCGGCTGACGGCGATGGGGTCTGCCTTCGCCAGCTCTTCGGGCGTCTTGTACTTGGAAAACAGGTTTTCAGTCGCCCTGGTGGTGTTTTCATCCCTGGTCCTGTGGGAGAGAATGGTCCCGATCAGTATGCGGAAAGGGTCCCCCTCCTCGGCTGCCTGCAACTGGGCGAGGGCGGTGGCCCTCCTGTCCGTGGAGCCATAGACCATCCCCCTGATTTCCCTGAGAAGCTGGGGGATGCCTAGGCGCTCTCGGTGACCCATGGCTCCTTCTTGTACCAGGCGGCGACCTCGTCGCAGGCGGCCTTCAGGTCGTACTGCGGGGCGTACCCCAGCTCCGCCCAGCTCGGCTGGTCGTCGATGGTAAGGGACGCCCTCAACTGCTCTGAAGCGTACCTCGGGATGGCTGGCCCGGAGAGGAGCCCCTGCTTCTTGAACTCCGCGTCTTTTCCTGCCGCTGACGACAGCCCCTTCGCCAGGGCCTCGGGGGTTGCGTCGAAGGACTTCACGAGGTAGGAAGAGCCGGATCGTAGGTTCCCCTGGGTCGCCTTGTACATCGCCTGGGCGATGTCCCGCGGATGCGAGTAGGACATGGTCCCGCCGCGGGGGACTGTCACCCTCCCTTGCTCGATCATCCTGAGGAAGGGCAAGGCCAGCGACGGGTCCCTCGATCCGAAAGCCTTCGCAGCTCGAATCACAGTGATCCTGGGTGTGGCGCTCCGCTTCGTGAACTCGAGGAGGAGCCGCTCCGCTTCGGCCTTCGCTTTCTGATATTCCCCCGACGGGCTGAGTTCCCTCGACGGGTCGATCTTCGTCGCGCCGAACCCATAGACGTCCAGGGTGCTCAGGTGCACGAAGCACTTTGCATTCGCCTCGGTGGCCGCCTCCAGGAGGTTGAGCAGGCCCACGGTGCTGGTCCCCAGGAAATCGCTCTCGGAATACGGCATGGGGGAGGCCAGGTTGTAGACCGCGTCCACCCCCTCCATGGCTTCGTGGATCGAGTGGTGGTCCGAGAGGTCGACCTCTATCCCCTGGACCCCGTTGGTGTCCATGGTCTTCAGGTGCGCCCCCATCCTGAAGGCTCCCTTGGAGATCTCACCCTGCTGGAACAGGTACTCCACCAGGTGCCCCCCGACGAAACCCGTCCCGCCCACGAGGAGGTTCAAGCGGGACCCCCCTCCGGCTCGCCCAGGTGATGGTGATGGTGGTGTTCGTCCTTTCCGGGCTTTGCGTCGAACTCCCCCCTCACCAGGCGCATCTGGAGATCCTCCTCGAACTTCGGGAAGTCCCCCGTGAGGGCCGCGAGCTTCGACTTCGCCCCCTCCGTGAACTGTGGGGAGAAGTTCTGGCCGCCGAAGCGACCGTAGGCCACACCGGAGAACCTGACCTTCTTCCCTTTCACCTCGACATACCCCCTGATGAGGTTCGCCACCTCGCCTTCGCTGACGTAATCTACCACCACGGTGTAGTCTGGGATGCTCAAGCCGTGACCGCCCCTTCCGACAGGTGCTTAAAGTCAGTTCCGCGGTGGGGGGCGAGCCTCCGGGGTCACATTTCGAAGTCCGGAGGCCTGTACCTCGCCTGGACCATCTCTTTGAGGGAGGTGACCAGGGAGAAGCTCGAGCCCACTATGTCGCTCTGGGTCACGATGCCTAGGAGCTTCCCCCTCTCCATCACCGGGAGCTTCTTGACCCTCGCGTCCGACATGATCTTGGCCGCCACCTCGACCCTTTCGGCCGGAGAGACCGTGACCAGCTTCTTCCTCCTCAGGGTTGTCAGGCTGCCGCCCGGGTCGAGGCCCCTGGCCACGCTCCTCGAGATGTCCCCCTCTGTGACTATCCCCACCGGCCTGGACCCGCCCTTCGTGATGACGAGGGCGCCGATGCCCCACCTCACCATCTTCCCCGCCGCTTCTTTGATGGGGGCGTCCGCGTCTATGGTCCTGACTTTTCTGGCCATGATGTCCTTGACATAGATCATCCTCTCATCTTACCACGAGGACCGGGCAATGAGAGTGTCCGACCAGGCCGGAGGAGACGCTACCGACAATCAGTTTCTTGAATCCGGTCATCCCCCTCGTCCCCACCACGATGAGGTCGGCCTTCTGGTCAGTTGCGAAACCCACCAGCGCCTCCACCACTGACGCAGCCTCGAGTAGCTCCCCCTTGGCGTTCACCCCCGCCTGGGCCGCGAGCTGGACCCCCCTGGAGAGGACCGCCTCCGCCGCCTCCTTCGCCGCGTCATCCAGTTCGCCGTAGTTGGGGATGGGTATGCCAGCCCCTCCCGAGAATATCATCGCAGGCGAGCTGTAGACGTGGGTCACCGTCAGTTTGGACCCGAACTTCGCGGCCATCGAGCACGCCAGCCGGACGGCCTCCACCGAGTCCTTCGACCCGTCGAAGGCGACCACAATTTTCTGGAACCCCTTGCCGTTGCTTGCCATGTCTGTCAGTCTCACTTCGGCCCCTTAGCTATTTAATGCGCGCTCACAATTCCCACAGTTGAGAACCTAACGCGAGGACGCACCTGGCCGAAGAGGGGGCGCAGGCGGTGACGCGGAGTCGGCGCGACCTGACCAAAGCGATCGGAAGAACTCCGAGGCGACATCAGCGCCCGGAGGAGCCGGAGCGCCTCCAGAACTGATTATCAGATGCGAAAAACGTCTCAGGCCATTATAAACGCCTAGGATGGACGCCGAGTTCATGGAAAACACGACACAGCAACCCGCAATCAAGAGCAAATGGGCAGGCAGGTTCATCTGGGCAGCAGTCATCGAAGGGATCTTCGCGGTGGTCGCCACCGTGCTCATCCTCGACCCGCTCCAGTACGTCACTGGGGTCACATACT
>JAFMAW010000163.1 GCA_029784795.1 Nitrososphaerota archaeon
GGAGACGACAGATAGAACGGAGCACCCAACGCCGGATGAACGGTGTGATTGGTGAATTAAGGATGCCCATGGCAGGTCACAGCCGATGCGGGCAGCTGCAGTCGGCCGTAGTAATTCCATGGGCAGTTATGACGAATCGCTTTCCTGTTTTTCGTTTGGTTTGACGTTCAAGAGCGCTGCGTCCCTCTTCGCGTTTGCCTCTCTTCTTCCCTTCTCTTCCCAAGATTCTCTATCCCTCTGATTGGTCGCAGATTACTCTCCTTCGACTGAACATAGGCGTGTAGCACTTTTCCACGTCCAGGAACCAAAGACCAAGGCATTGGAAGTCGGATTCACTCCGCACGGCTCAACGGCGTTTGTGTTTGGCATTCCGTTTTAGCGCCATCCACTCGTTCACATCCTCGTAAAATAGAGAAAGGCTGAAAGCGGGGACCATTCCCACACCAGATTCGTGGCATACAGCGAAGACATCTGCTCTCGTTGCGGGCATCCCCGGTCCTCACATGCTGGAGGGGGTCGTTTGTCGAAAGACGGGTGTGGCATGAAGGGATGTGGTTGTGACCACTTCGTCTCGACGTAACGCGGACATGTCCAATACCGCCATTATCGCTGGTTCACATCCAGCTTTTCACTTCTCGCCCACGACGACCGCGAAGTTGGGAGGCGGTGATTTCACTATCCTCTGTCTCCTGAATCCCACTCTCTTCACGATATCCGTCATCTCCATCTGAGAGACCGGGGTATTCTGACCGATTTAGCAGAATGCGGGGGGAGGGATTCGAACCCTCGAACCCCTAAGGGATGGGAGCCTCAGTCCCACGCCGTTGACCATGCTGGGCGACCCCCGCACAAGGCCCACCCCCGGCCGACGTTCTAAAAAGCCTGCGAAGGGTTAAGGACGGGAATCTCAGCTCGAGCGAGTGAGAACAGATGGAGCGGGCAACGGAGGCTACCACTACCATCCTGGAGGTCAGATGCGTCTCGTGCGGAAAGGGCTTCTCGTCAGGCAAGCCGCTCGGCACCTGCCCCGACTGCGGGTCGATCCTGAGCTGCAGGTATGATTACGAGAAGGCCAAGGAGACGCTTACGCGGGAAGGTCTCAGGGGTAGACAGAAAAGCCTCTGGAGGTACCGCGAAGTCCTCCCCGATATCGCACCTCCGAACGTTGTGACGCTGGGGGAGGGGATGACCCCTATCGTGACCCTGATGTCCGGGCTGCTTCTCAAGGACGACGGCCTCATCCCCACCGGCACGTTCAAGGCCAGGGGCATGGCGGTCGCGGTGTCCAAGGCGAAGGACCTCGGCCTGACGAAACTGGTTGTGCCGTCCGCTGGAAACGCCGGTGCTGCCCTGGCATGCTATGCGGCCCGGGGAGGCCTGGCAGCCCGGGTCTTCATGCCCACTGAGACCCCGCAATCGATAGTGAAGGAGTGCGTCCAGTTCGGTGCAGAGGTCGTCCAGGTGGATGGGAACATTGGTGATGCGGGGGCGAGGATGAGGACGCAGATTGACGGCTATTTCGACATGTCCACACTCAAGGAGCCCTACCGGCTCGAGGGGAAGAAGACGATGGGCTACGAGATTGCCGAGCAGACTGGCTTCGAGCTCCCTGGGGCTATAGTCTACCCGACGGGAGGAGGGACGGGCCTCCTGGGCATGTGGAAGGCCTTCGACGAGCTGGAGAAGCTCGGCCTGATAGGGAACGAGCGGCCAAGGATGTTCTCGGTCCAGTCGGAGGCGTGCGCGCCCATCGTAGCCTCCTTCGCCGCTGGGAAGGATGTCCCCGATCCCGACTACCCTGACGGCACCACCGTCGCGGTGGGCCTTAGGGTGCCGAGGCCCTTCGCCGGCAGGCAGATGGTTTCTGTGCTGCGCGCAAGCAAGGGAGGGGCAATCAGCGTCTCCGACTCTGAGATACTCGGGGCCATGAAGGCCCTCGCAGGGGAAGGGGTGTTCGCCTGCCCGGAGGGCGCGGCGACCCTAGCTGGATATCAAAGGCTCCTCGACGCTGGAAGCATAGCCAGGTCAGAGAAGGTCCTGCTCTACAACACTGGGACCGGCCTCAAGTACCTCGACCTGGTTCGGAGAACGCCGAACTCGCGTCAAGGCTTTATTGTATGACAAGCAGGGCCGAACTTGAGCCAGCGTAGCTCAGCCTGGTAGAGCGTTCGCCTCGTAAGCGAAAGGTCGCGAGATCGATGCTCGCCGCTGGCTCGTCCCAGTCTTGGTTGCCGAGGGACCGACCGACTTCGTAGCTACACCGCCCCGCACTGCTCGGAAGGCATCCGGTCTGCGAATCCCGGGGTCGTCAGGCGCATCTTGAGCCGAAGTCCCTTCTTGAAAGAATGGCCCGGAGGGAGGGGATTCGAAGCCCCCTCTATGCAGTGCCGAAGGAAAGCCCCAGCTGACCCAGCCACTTCCTGTATGCCACGGCGATCCTGTCTGACTTCAGGTGAAGCTCGGCCTGCAGGTCGAGGGGGAGCCTCTCCGGCCTCTGCGACTCCACCACGGGGATATCCTGGCTGGTTATCTCGTCCTGGCGCGCGACTACGTCCCCCTCCGGGATGTCGTGCCCGTAGTCCATGGCGATCCAGAACCATGCCCTAGACTCGAACTCGTCGATTGGGCAGACCGTGGCGAAGATCGAGAAGGTCCCGTCTGTTGTCTCTTTCGAGAGGTACATGGTAAGGGGGCGCAGGACCTTGTAGGTGTAGTTGACTTCCTTCCCGACGCCCGTCCCGTCCGGGTCCGGCTGCCAGATCCTGACGTTGCGTGCGACGATCCCGTCATCAGAAGCCTGAACTTCGTAGTCCTGTATCTCCGCGTGGGCCCTCTACCCCAGAATCCCCTCGTGAACGAAC
>JAFMAW010000164.1 GCA_029784795.1 Nitrososphaerota archaeon
CCCGCGGTAGGACTGCACTCTTGGTGCCCTGCCGAGGTCGTATGCCTCCTTCGAAAAGTCCTCCCGATAGCCGTCGGGATAGGTGATCGCGCTGAGATCGCCCGTGTTCGAGAAGGTCCAGCCGTGGTAGGCGCACTCGAGCAGGCCGCCGTTGAGGTGGCCCAAGGAGAGTTTCGTCCCCCTGTGAATGCAGAGGTCCTGCCACACGTTCACCTCGCCGTGGATCCGCCAGGCTACGAGGTCTTCCCCCGAGGAGCCTGAGTGGCAGGATCGAAGCCTCGTTGAGGTCCGAGGACCTGGCGATGGGGTGCCAGTCGTTAACGAGGATGGGATCCTCTATCATGGCGGTCGGCTTACTCGGGTGGCAGTTCCTTGTAGTTGATGGAGATGTCCATCCCTCTCTTCTTGTGGTACCAGCTCGAGGCCAGGTAGATCAGGGCGCCGGCCACCAGGGTGCCTATCGAGTAGGCGTAGGTGACGTTGTTCAGGCCGGTGAAGCCAGGGTTGGCCAAGAACAGGTATGCTACGTACCCGAACACCAGGATGTTGAGGAACCCTGCCAGAGAGAGGAGGCCCTTGGACGAGCCCGACTCCTTCCTTATGGCGTGGACTATCGCGGCCAGGCCCACGAACATGAAGTAGATCATCGAGGAGATTATGGCTCCGAATATCCCGAATATGGTCCCGTAGTAGTAGGCTGTGACCCCTATCAGGGCGATCGTGATGACCCAGTCAATCAGCATGGCTACCACCGGCGAACCGAACCTGGGGCTGACGTATGAGAGCCTGGACGGGAGGAACCTGTCCAGGGACTGGGCGAGCAGGTACCTCGAGAAGATGATCACCGCGTACGCTATCACCGCGAACTGGAGGGCGACCCATCCGAGCCCGATTACCCAGGCGACCCACGGGTTGTTCGCGACCCCCATCGCTATGGAGAAGAAGCTAGGGCCTATGGTAGACTGATAGGCGTAGTCGTGGAAGAGGCCGTTGATGTACGGCAGCCCCCCTACGTAATAGAGGACCGCGAAGGTTGAAGTCGCGAAGATGAAGGTGATTATCGCTGAGGCAGGGACGTTCCACTTCAGGGCGCGGGACCCCTTCATCTCAGAGGCGACGGCCGGGCCCGCGTTGAGCCACGGATATACGAAGGCGAACAGCACAGGCATTATGTAGAGCATGTTGCCGAAGTTTAGGTCAAAGGGCGAGCCTGAGGGCTGGTACGTCGAAGCGACCGCGTTGTAGGAGTTCGTGCCGTTCATGGCGATGTTGTTGGAGCCGGCATAAGGGCCGGTACCGTTGGCATAGTTGACGAGCGCCGAATGACCCCCCGCCAGCAGGACGGCCATGGCGATTACCAGCGTGACCGCTCCGAAGACGGCCAAGACAGTGACGAACTTGTAGCCCGCCTTGGGCTTCAGGATGTTGAGGGCTATGACCAAAGTGAAGGCGAGAGCGCCAACGGCGAACTGCCAGAACGAACCTCCCGCTGTGACTGGGAAATTGAAGAGCGTCGTCCAAGACGTTGTGGGGAAGCCGTATGCGAAGCCCATCTCCGCGCCAACCCCTCCAATCGCGTAGTCCAGGAGTATCACCACGAGGGCGATGAAGGCCAGGGTCTCCATAGTATACCCCCAGAAGGAGAGGGTGCTCCCGGCGAACCCTCCGAAGTTCCTTGAGAGCCAGACGTAGTCCCCTCCGGCCCTCGGGTAGCGGCGGGACATCATGGTATAGACGACTATCTGAGGGATGGAGAGCCCGAACGCGATCATTGAGGCGACCACCAGGTTCAGGCCGGCCACGTTGACAAAGAGGAGCGTCGCTGCCGAGGAGCCCGCGATGGTGGTGAGCAAAGGACCGACCGACATGTTGCTGAAGTTCAGGGCGATGGAGTCGAGGAAAGAGACGTTCCTCACCAGGCCGGTGCTCTCCCTGACGAATACCGTCGGCTTCTTCTCGTCGGTCTGGCTGTCGCCCATTGGAACTTGATAAAAAGTCCTGCGTATATAACTGAGTCTTAGCACACACGTGTGAATCTTGCCGTGGCGTGTGAAGATCAGTACCCGATCTCAGAGCTGGGCCGGAGGTGACGCATCGACTTCGCCCTGCCGCATCTCTTGCACCTGTAGATGCCCCTCCCCCTCGGGTTGTAGTCCCTGGTGTCGACGACGGCTTCGTGCTCAGTCCTAGTCCCGCACTTTTCGCACCAGCGATACTCAGCCAAGGGCTTTGCTCTCTGGACGCGCCTCCGCAAAAACCTTTAGCGGCGGGGGCGCAAAAGAGCCATCGTGACAGACCTTGCCGCGGTGGGGCTCTTGCTCATTGCAATGGGGCTCGCGGCGATCTTCGCTTCGGCCCTCTTGGGGGACGAGGGAGGGAGACAGGAGGTAAGGGGAGGAGGGGTTGTCATGATAGGGCCGGTGCCCATCGTCTTTGGGTCTGACGCGAAGTGGGCCAGCGTGGCAATCGCCCTGGCGGCGGTCCTGATGCTTGTCTATATCCTGGGGATACTGCGGTGAGAGAGAAACTGCTCGCAGCGGGCCTGCTGATGGTAGTCGCGGGGTTCGGCCTGGTGTTCGCCAGCTCCCTGGCGCAGGGGGTCGGGTCCGTGGGAGGGGTTGTGTTCATCGGACCCTTCCCGGTCGTGTTCGGGTCTGGTAGCGCCGGATGGCCGCTGGCGCTGGCTTCTTTGCTGGTCGGAGCGGTGACGGTGGGGCTGACGCTGCTCTTGGTATATCGCCTTCAGAGGGGAAGGAGCGGTTGACCGCGAGAAAAGTGTTAAATAGAAACCCGCCATCGAATGTCCGTTAACATGCAGCAGATGCAACCGCTCGTAGTCATGACACCCACCGC
>JAFMAW010000165.1 GCA_029784795.1 Nitrososphaerota archaeon
CCCCACCGTAACGGCCCTGTTTGCCCTCCGCGCCGCTTCGATTAGCGCTCCGCCGTCCTTCACCGTGGTCGACAGCGGTTTCTCGACGAATGTGTTGAGCCCCGCGGCCAGCGTCCTGCTTGCTATCTGAAAGTGGGTCGTCGCCGGGGTGCATATCGTGACGCCGTCCAGCTGCTCCTTGCCGAGCATCGCCTCCAGCGAGCCGTAGGCAGGGACGCGGTACTTCTTCGAGAACGCCTCCGCCCTCTCTAGGTTCATGTCGCACACCGCAGCCAGGCACTGAAGCTCGTTTAGGACCCGGACGTGATTCTTCCCCCATCCCCCGGTACCAACGACGGCTATGCGCGTCATCAGTTTCGCCGCCTTGAGGAAACAGGATTTAGGGTTATGTCGTTCACTCTCTTTTCAGGCCCGGGGTAGCTGAGATGATGGTGGTCTCGCCGCCCCTCATGCTCTTCCCCGACGACTTCAGCGCGTCCAGGTCGTCCTTGGAGCAGACTATCACCACGTTGTGCTTGAGCGGGTCGAAGAGCCCCGGCCCTCCCTTGGCCCTCCCTGCCACGAGCTCCACGTCTGTCACGTAGTCCCTGAGCCTCTGCTGAATGCTGTCGGCCACCTGTAATCGCTCTCCGCGCATCTCGTACCTGTCAAGCGCCCACAGCAACGAGATCTTCGTCCGGCTTGCTTTCAGCTGCTTCTCCTTCAGCGCCTCCCTTGTTTCGTCCACAACGTACCTGATGTAATTGTCGAAGCTCTTCAGCGTGGCCCCGGCCAGGTACGATATCGACTCGCCAGTCTCTTCGCTGGCCTGGATGGCCTTCAGCTCATAGAGGTACCTCGAGAACTCGTCCAGGTACACCCCCGACGTGCGCTGGAGCGAAACCTTCGCCTCTCGCGCCTTCCTGGCTACTTCGATCTCCGTCACCGAGGCCACAGCGGTCTCCATGACCGTCGCCGCATACTCGAGCTCCGCAGAGAACACGTTCTGGGAGCTCTGAGAGTAGCCCAGGCCCTGGAGGGGCCCGTTCTCCTGGGCACCGGCGAAGGCCACCACCGCCGGCTTGTTCTCCCTCGGCCTGAGGGGCATGTAAGCGTAGGTCAGCGTGGAGCCTACCTGGAGCCCGGTCTGCTTCTCCACAAGCATGATGTTCTCAGAGTTCCCTCCAGGGCCCGAGGGGAGCGCGTTGACCAGGCTGACCCCCTTGGACAGATACTTCGCCAGATCCCGCAGCTTTGAGCCGGCTTCGATGAGGGTCTCTTCCGACGGCCGCCTCAATCTGGGTGTGAAGAAGACTACCTGCGCCTCTCCTAGGACCTGCTCGAGCGGCTTGAAGCTGAGCAGGGGCTCCTCTGCCATCACCTCCTGCAGGACAGGGTTCTTCTTCATGAATCCTGGCTCCAGTTCCATGGCCATCTGGAGCGTCTCATCCACGATCGTGACTTGTGCCTTGTCGCCGATGTCGGCAGCCAGCCTGTACGCTTCACTGGTGAGCCCGTACATCGCTACCTGTATCTTTGGCAAAGGCTCCTCCTGGCTAAGCAATGGTTCGGTATTATACTTTGAAGGGGGCGCCGCGTCTTGAAACGGGGCAAACGGATTAGTATGCACCCGCCCGGTCTGTAATCGCGAGGCACGCGATGAGAGTCTGGTTCGACGTTCTGACCCCCAAGCAGGTCCTGTTCTTCGGCCCTGCCATCGCCGAGCTTAGGGCCAGGGGAGCCGAGGTCCTGGCCACCTCCCGTAGGTACAGAGAGGTGGCCCCTCTCGCAGACCGGGCGCGGCTTGAGTTGACCTTCGTAGGCGAAAGAGGGCGCAGGGGCCCGGAGGAACAGCTTCTCGCAGCCACCAAGCGGCAGGAGGAGATGATACCATTGGTGGAGCGGTTTGGACCCCAGGTGGCAGTCTCCACAGCGTCAGCCGTGTGCGCCAGGGTCGCCTACGGGCTCGGGATCAAGCATCTGGCTGTGAACGACTCCCCACACTCCGAAGTGGCAGGGAGGCTCTCCCTCCCCTTGAGCCACCAGCTCCTGTGTCCGTGGATCATACCGTACAGCGCCTGGGCTCATTTCGGCGTCCGGAAGAACCAGGTGACCACCTACCGGGCGCTCGACCCTGCGGCTTGGCTGAAGAGGCAGCCCATGGCGGGCCCGGTCCCCAGGCTGGACCGGTCGAAGGACACCATCACAGTCAGGGTCCAGGAGAGCGACGCACCATATCTCGCTCGGGGGGACATGGGCTGGTCAGACAGGGTGCTCGCCTCACTGGTCAACGAGTTCCCTGACGCCAACATAGTGGCCCTCTGCAGATACGACTACCAGGTTGAGGATGTGAAGGGCAAGTTCGGGTCAAGGGTCATCGTCCCGGAGGAGGTGGTGGGGGGGCACGACCTGCTAGCGGCCACGGACCTCTTCGTCGGGATGGGAGGGACAATGAGCGCGGAAGCCGCCCTGATGGGGGTCCCGACCATTTCCGCATTCCAGGGTTCGCTATACACCGACAGGTATCTCACGAGGGTCGGGCTGCTGGAGAAGGCAAGGACACCCTCGTTGATAGTCTCCAGGGCAAGGCGCCTCCTGGCCGGCCCCTCCAGGACCAGCTTCGCCAGGAGGGCGAGGCGGGTGTTAGACTCCATGGAGGACCCTGTCCCCAAGATTGTCGGGCAGATAGAGAAGGCCGCCAAGCAAGCCTAAATCACCATGGGGGTGTGCGTCCACCCGCAGCCCGGTCGTCTAGTTGGTCAAGGATGGAGGCCTTTGGAGCCTTCGACCTAGGTTCGAATCCTAGCCGGGCTATCTGCAGAAGCCCAGAATGGGCTCGACCTGTTCAACGAAGTTTGGATCGCCTTTTGC
>JAFMAW010000166.1 GCA_029784795.1 Nitrososphaerota archaeon
GCGCAGCACAGGGCCGCGATGTTTGACGCCAGGGTCGAGGGCGAGTATCCGCCGACCTCCTCCCATCTGTCCTGCCCCGTTGAGGGGCCGAATTCCACAATGAACTTCGCAGCCCTCATGACCATGACGAAGGGATCGAAGTCCTTCAGCGCATTCGCCTCGGCCAGTCTCCAGGCGAGAATTATGGGGAACGACGCCTCGTCGAGCTGGACCCCGCTCCAGTATGCCGTCCCGTCAATCCAGAAGTTCTGGGGGAAGCTGCCGTTCTGATGCTGGCTGACTGCGAGGTATATCAGGGCCCTCCAGGGAGTCTCTGTGTCGCCTGCAGCGAGAAGGCCTAGGGCCGCCTGGACGAGGTCCCTCGTCCAGACGAGGTGGTAGCCGCCCTGGTCTTCGTCCCCCCTCACTTCTCCCCATGGGATAGAAAGCGAGGCTATCACAGCGCCAGGGTATGACTTGTCTTCGTGTGCCAGGATAACGCTGTAACTCGTGTGGTAGAGGTTGCCGCTGTCTCGGGAATGCGGTTCGAGAGGGAGGATGTGTCTGGTGGGTCTCTCCCATTGGTCCAGGAACTTCTCCTTCTGCGCGTCGAAGGGGGTCGAAAGAGACTGGAAGAGTGCGGTTACGCTCCTATGCAGAGTCTCCCCGAACGAAAGGGCAAGAGTGAATGTGTCGACTGGAGGCATTTCTGCCGTGAGAGCGATGTTGCCGTCTTCCGCGCTCTCGTAGTTCCAGTCCATCTTGAAATCTGACGAAATGTCTGTCCAGCCGTCGCTCTTTCCGACGTAGCCGCAGGACGTCTTCGTGAAAGGGACGCTCGCCCCCATAGCCATCCACGTGCCCTGCTTCTGGGCCACGAGCACCTTCCTCCCCGAGAACTCTGCCGAGAACGCGCTGTTGCCCCAGCCGCCCACCTCCAGGTGGGGTGCGCACAAGGCATAGAGCCTGATATCGTTGCCATCGTTGGTACGCCCCTTTACCTTCCTTCGGAAGGTGGTGTTCTGAAGAAGGACTGGGAGGTGAGGGTCGCCTACGATTTCCTTCATTATCTCGTACCTCCCCTCGGGGTCCGTGTTGGTCACCCTGTATCCAAGGGCGTGATGAGCGAGCCTCTCCACCCTGTGCACGAGTTGCCTCTTCTCTTCGTGGAAGAACGTCTTTCCGTCCGTAACTAGGAACTGCATGTCCCTGAGTTGCGGTCTGTCTATGGTGGGAAAGTAGACCTCGGTTACGATGCCGCTCCACAGTGTGTACCAGAGCTTGCTGTCGGCCGAATAGGCCGTTCCCACTCCGTCCTTGTTCCCCCTCGTCCACTTCGGCTCTATGCCTGGCTCTCCCGGTGCTGGACCGCTCATCCGGATTCGCTCCCTCCCCTGCTATGGCGGGCTGCCCTCGTTAGTCGTCACCTCTCTTCTCCATCTCTCTACGCATCCGACAAGGCCTGATTTCAGCTCCTCTCCAAGAAGCCCCTTCCTCCTCATGTCTCTCAGCCTGTCCGCCAGGACCATGGAGCGGACGACGTCCTTGGCCCACTTTTCAAAGTCTCTCCTTGCCATATGGAATTCAAGGGAATGCAGCGGCACCGTGTTAATCGCTTCGAGGAACTCGTCTATGGACGATGCCATTCTACCTGTATAGGCCCCGAGAGACGTGTAGAAGTAGAACGCCTTCTCCCTCGGCACAGCCACTATCCCGCTGACCACCTCCCTCTCCTCTATGGACATGTTCGGCCATATCCTGCTCCCCACTTCGACCTTGGTTCCTCTGCCTATCCTGCAGCCCTGGCCCACTATCGACCCACTGACGGTCACCGCATCCCCTACCCAGGCGGTCTCACCGATGACACTGGAGTCAAGCTGGGTCGATGTCCCTATCGTCGTCCCCTCCAGCACCACGCTCTTCCTGATGACGCTGTCTCGTGAAACGACGCTGTTCGACTTTACCACGCTGTAGGGAGAGACGACGACGCCTCTCCCGAGCCTCACCCCGTCCTCGATCAGGCTCGGCCCTTGGATCTTGCACCCTTCCGACATCTCGACTCCCTTGCCCAAAAGGGCCCCCTTCCTATCTCTGTCTTCCACGCTCATGCCGTCGAGCACCCAGCCTATCGCCTTTAGATAACCTGACAGGCTCCCTATGTCTGCCCAGAACGAGCCTGACACAAACCCGGAGATCGTCTTCCCCTCCGCCATCAGCGCAGGGAACAGGTTCTTCGCGAAGTCCCACTTGTCGTCTGCTATGTAGTCTGTTATCTCGGGCTCCAGGATGTAGAACCCTGTGCTCGCCAAGTTGCTCTTGACCTCCTCTGGTCGCGGCTTCTCTTGGAATCCTGTCACTTGGTCGGTTTCGCTCACGACGGCGACTCCGTACTCCGCAGGCCTCTCGACCGGTGTCAGGGCTATCGTTAGGTCCCTCTCCGCCCTCCGATGGAATTCGAACATTTCATTCAGCGGAATCTGGCTGATGGTGTCGCCCTGGGCGACAAGAAACGTCGAGTCGAGGAGATGAGCGGCGAGCTTCAGGCTTCCTGCTGTGCCAAAGACGAGCCCTTCGGGCAGGACCACGTATGTGACGCGTACACCGAATTCCGAACCGTCCCCGACGTACCCCATTATCTGGTCTTTTAGGTAACCGACGACCATTACCACGTCGTTGAATCCCTGGTCAGAGAGATGGCGGAGGAGGTAGTGCAGCGACGGCCTCGGCCCGACAGGGAGCATAGGCTTCGGCCTCGTAAATGTCAGCGGCCTCATCCTTGTCCCCTCACCCCCGGCCAGGACAACCACGAGCAACTATCGGAACTCCCGCATCTTGGACAAACGATTTGCGACTTTGCCAGCTTCTGATGA